>NZ_WUMG01000030.1:0-71324 GCF_009827015.1 Delftia sp. CH05
AATAGGGCCTTGGGATCGATGCTTTCGTTTTCGCTGAGCATTTCCACATCGAGGCTGAAGAGCTGGCTGATGTTTTCCTGGCCGCGCAATTCACGGAAATGCAGTTCATCGCCCAATGGCGTATGGATGGTGACTCGGCGTGTCATTGTATGAACCGCCCTGGGGGCGGCCTCCCGTCTCTTGGTGAGCGGGGATCATAGACAAGCCGATGGCTATAGGGCAATCAAATGCAGGGTCAGATACATCCTGTAAATGTAAGCAATTTCCCATCTTGGATACAGGCATGTATTTGAATGGCATGCCACCCATTGATCTTCAATGCCATTCAACCCTCCATCGCGCCTTGAATTTCGCCTTGAACTGCGAATGCACTGCGCGTGCTCACACTCCCAAATACCGTTCCCACAGCGCTCTGTCCCCATCCAGCGCGGCCGAGTCTCCGCTCCATACGACCTTGCCGCGCTCCAGGATGAGGTGGCGGTCGGCCAGGCCCAGCAGGCGCTCCACGTATTTGTCGATGACCAGGATGGTCTGGCCAGCGGCGCGCAGTTGGGCCAGGCAGGACCAGATCTCTTCGCGGATGCGGGGGGCCAGGCCCTCGGTGGCTTCGTCCAGGATGAGCAGGCGCGGGTTGGTGACCAGGGCGCGGCCTATGGCCAGCATTTGCTGTTCACCACCCGACAGTTGGTTGCCCATGTTGGAGGCGCGCTCGCCCAGGCGGGGGAACAGGGCGAACACGCGCTCGGGCGACCAGGGCTGTGCCGCGCCGGGACTGCCCGAATTGCGATGTGCCACAAAGGCCGTCAGGTGCTCGCGCACCGTGAGGTTGGGAAAGCACTGGCGGCCTTCGGGCACGATGGCCACGCCGGCGCGGGCGATGCGGTCGGTGGCCCAGCCGGCGATGTCCTGCCCGGCAAACACCATGCGGCCGGCGCGCAGCGGCAGCTGGCCCAGCAGCGTGCGAAGCAGCGTGGTCTTGCCCATGCCGTTGCGGCCCAGCAGGGTGACGACCTGGCCTGCCTCGATGCGCAGGTCCACGCCGAACAGCACCTGGCTGGGTCCGTAGCCGCTTTGCACGGCCTGCATTTCGAGCATCACGCGCCCTCCTTCACTTCTTCGTCTCCCAGGTAGGCCTGGCGCACATCGGCGTTGCCACGTATCTCGCCGGGCGTGCCGGTGGCGATGATGCGGCCGTAGACCAGCACGGAGATGCGGTCGGCCAGGCGGAACACGGCCTGCATGTCGTGCTCCACCAGCAGCATGGCGGCGCGGCCGCGCAGGGATTCGATCAGCTCGGTCAGGCGCAGTGTTTCATCAGGCCCCATGCCGGCCATGGGCTCGTCCAGCAGCAGCACGCCGGGCCGCGCGGCCAGGGCCAGCGCGAACTCCAGCTTGCGCTGCTCGCCGTGCGGCAGCGTGCCTGCGGAGCGCTGCAGCAGGCTGGCGTCGATGGCGCATTCACGCGCCAGCTCGCGCGCCTGCTCGTACAGCGCAGCCTCGGCCGCGCGCGGGCGCCAGAAGCGGAAACTGCTGCCGGCATGCGCCTGCACGGCCAGCACCAGGTTGTCCAGCACGCTGGACTGCTTGAAGATGTTGGTGATCTGGAACGACCGCGACAGCCCCGCCGCCACGCGCTGGTGGGCGTTGAGTGCGCTCACGTCGCGCCCGGCCAGTGCCAGGGTGCCGGCGTCGGCCGCCAGCGTGCCCGACAGCAGATGGATGAGCGTGGACTTGCCCGCGCCATTGGGGCCGATCAGCGCATGGATCTCGCCAGGCGCCAGCGACAGCGAGACATGGTCGGTGGCCAGCAGCGCGCCAAAGCGGCGCACCAGGCCCTTGGCCTCCAGGGCCGGGGTGGGGATGGAGATAGGTGTGGCCGCGCCGCTCATGCCTGCCTCCCGCGTGCGGACCACAGGCCCGTCAGGCCGCGTGGCGCGCCGAACACCACGCACAGCAGCAGCAGGCCCAGCGGCAGGTGCCAGTACTCGGTCCACATGCGAAGCACTTCCTCCAGCGTCAGCATGACGACGGCGCCGGCCACGCCGCCCCAGCGCAGGCCCACGCCACCGACCAGCACCATGATCAGCAGGTTGGCCGACTGGGTCCAGTGCATGAGGCTGGGCGAGATGAACAGGTTGTGGTTGGCTAGCAGCGCGCCCGCCAGCCCCGCCACCGCGCCGCTGAGAACGAAGGCCACGAGCTTCAGGCGGTAGACCGGGTAGCCCAGCGACTCCATGCGCGACTCGTTCTCGCGCACGCCCTGCAGCGCCTTGCCGAAGCGCGAATCCACCAGCCGGCCGAACAAGGCCATCAGTACCGCGAACAGCGCCAGCACCACGTAGTAGAAAGAAACGTCGTGGCCCAGGTCCAGCCCGGGCAGCACGGAATGGCCGGGCAGGTTCAGCCCGTCCTCGCCGCCGTACTGGCGCAGCGAGATGAAGATATAGAACAGCATCTGCGCAAAGGCCAGCGTGATCATGATGAAGTACACGCCGCGCGTGCGCAGCGACACGGCGCCCGTGGCGGCGGCCAGCAGCCCGGCCAGCAGCGCGGCGGCAGGCCAGGCGACCAGGGCCGAGGTCACACCGTTCATGGCCAGGATGCCCACCGCATAGGCCCCCGCACCGAAGAAGGCCGCGTGCCCCAGGGCCACCATGCCGCCATAGCCCAGGATGAGGTTCAGGCTGGTGGCGGCCAGCGCGTAGATCAGCACGCGGCGCACGAAGGAGATGTAGAAGTCCAGCCCCAGTGCAGGCGCCACCAGCGGGAACACCGCCAGCGCCAGCAGGGCCAGCGCGGTCCAGGCGAATGTGCCGCGGAATCTGCTGTGTTCCATGCTCAGCCTCGCGCAGGGAAAAGGCCGGAAGGACGGTACACCAGCACCACCGCCATCAGCACGTAGATGGAAATCGCCGCCAGCGTGGGCCCCACGCTGGACGCCACGGCCGGGGAGAACACCTGGCGCAGCAGCATGGGCAGGAAGGCCCGCCCCGCCGTATCCACCATGCCCACCAGCAAGGCACCCACCAGGGCGCCGCGTATGGAGCCTATGCCGCCGATGACGATGCACACCAGCACCAGGATCAGGATGTCCTCGCCCATGCCCACCTGCACCGAGGTGATGGGTCCCAGCAGCGCGCCCGCCACCGCCGCCAGCATGGCGCCCAGCGTGAACACGCCCAGGAACAGCAGCGGCACGCGCACGCCCATCAGCGTGGCCATCTGGCGGTTGGAGGCGCCTGC
This sequence comes from Delftia sp. CH05, assembly GCF_009827015.1. NCBI lineage: Bacteria > Pseudomonadati > Pseudomonadota > Betaproteobacteria > Burkholderiales > Comamonadaceae > Delftia > Delftia sp. CH05. The sequence continues at coordinate 3,244 of NZ_WUMG01000030.1, forward strand.
CCGCACCAGCACGCCGGCGCGCGTGCGCGTCACGAACCAATACAGGCCCAACGCGGCGGCCAGGCCGAAGACGATGATCATCAGCCGGTAGGCCGGGTACATGAGATCGGGCAGCAGCTGCACGGGCCCGGACAGCGCAGCCGGCATGTTCAGCATCACGGGCGCCGGGCCCCAGACCATCTTGACCAGGTCATTGGCGATGAGGATGACCGCATAGCTGCCCAGCACCTGGGCCAGGTGGTCCCGCACGGCAAGGCGCCGTATCAGCACCAGCTCCAGCACCACACCCGCCACGCCCGTGGCCACGGCCGCCACCAGCACCGCCGCCGTGAACGAGCCCGTGCGCTGCAGGGTCTCGGCCGCCACATAGGCGCCCGCCATGTACAGCGAGCCATGGGCCAGGTTCATGATGTCCATGATGCCGAACACCAGGGTCAGCCCGGCCGCGATCAGAAACAGCATCAGCCCGAACTGCAGGCCATTGAGCAATTGCTCCAAGAGCAGCGTCCACGTCATCCACACGCCCCCTGCCGCGGGCGCATCGGCCCGCGCGCGGTCAACAAATCATCCGGCTTTGAAAATCAAGATCAAGGCACGCCGCGCCCGACGGGGGCGCGGCGGCGGGGTCACATCTTGCAGTCGTTGACGTAGACGTCCTGATATTTATCGAACACCTTGCCCACCAGCTTGTTGGTGATGCGGCCGCTGCCATCCTTCTCGATCACGCGCTGGTAGTAGGCCTGGATGGGGTAGTGGTTCTTGCCGTACGTGAAGGGGCCGCGCACCGAGGCGTAGTCGGCCTTCTCCAGCGCCTTGACGATGGCCTGGCGGTCCGAGGCCTTGCCGCCGGCCTGCTTGACCGCCGCATCCATGGCCATGATCACGTCATAGGCCTGGGCCGCGTAGACCGAGGGGTTGCGGCCCTTGTACTCCTTGCGGAAGGCCTCGACGAAGGCCTTGTTCTGCGGCACGTCCAGGTCATGCGCCCACTGCGCGGTGTTGACCATGCCCAGCATGGGCTCGCCCACGGCCTGGATCACGTCCTCGTCGGCCGAGAAGCCCGGGCCGATCAGCTTGACGCTTTGCGACAGCCCCGTGGACACGAACTGCTTGACGAAGTTGATGCCCATGCCGCCCGGCAGGAAGATGTAGACCGCATCGGGCTTGGCCGCGCGGATCTGGGCCAGCTCGGCCGCGTAGTCGATCTGGCCCAGCTTGGTGTAGACCTCTTCGCCGGGCGCGGTCTTGTAGCCGCGCTTGAAGCCGACCAGCGCATCCTTGCCGGCCGGATAGTCGGGCGCCATGATGAACATCTTCTTGAAGCCACGGTCGGCGGCCAGCTTGCCGGCTGCCTCGTGGAAGGCATCGTTCTGGTAGGACGTGCCGAACCAGAACGCATTGCACTGCGCGCCCGCGAACTGGCTGGGGCCGGGATTGTTGGACAGGTAGGGCACCTTGGCGCCGAACAGCGCCGGGCCCACGGCCAGGGCCACGTTGGAGCCGATGGGGCCGGTGAAGAAATCCACCTTGTCGCGCTGTATGTAGCGCGTGACCAGCTGGCGCGCCTGGTCGGGGTTGCCGCCCATGTCGGTCTGCAGGAACTCGGCCGGCTGGCCGCCCAGCTTGCTGCCCAGCTGCTTGATGGCGAGGTTGAAGCCATCGCGCGCCTCGGCGCCCAGCGCGGCAAACGGCCCGGAAATATCGTTGGCGATACCGACCTTGATGGTGTCCGCCTGCGCGAGCGCGGGAACAAAGGCAGGGGCCAGGGCCGCTGCGGCCAGGAAGGGGGTGAGGAAACGCATGCTGCTGTGCTCCTTGCGCGGGCCGCGCGGATGGCAATCGGTGGTGAGGCAGTCTTCCGTCACGCTGGACGGGAAACTCTGTAAGGGCTGGAACGGTTGGCGCGGGTCTTAGTTTAGGTTTAAAGTATTTTGCAGAACAAGTCTGGGACTTGTACCAATACCTGCCATACAAACCATTTCGCGCCATCTCCGTTCCAATGCCCGCACTCTACCGTCACTACGACCGCGCCGGACTCGATGTCCAGTACAACGCCCGCGCGACGGTACCCGACATCACCCCCATCATCAAGGCCTATGCCGACGACAGCCGGGCTGCGCGCCAGAGCCTGCCCTGCGCGCTGAACGTGGCCTATGGCGAGCATGCCGACGAGCTGCTGGACATTTTCCCGGCAGCAACCGGGGCGGCAGGCGCCCCTGTTCTCTTCTTCATCCATGGCGGGTACTGGCGGCTGCTGTCCAAGGACGACTCCAGCAGCATGGCGCCCACCTTCACGCGCGCCGGCGCCGTGGTGGTGGCCCTGAACTATTCGCTGGCGCCCGCCGTCACGCTGGACCGCATCGTGGACCAGACACGCCGCGCCCTGGCCTGGGTGCATGCGCACATCGCCCGCTACGGCGGCGACCCGGGCCGCATCCATGTCTGCGGCAGCTCGGCCGGCGGCCACCTGGCGGGCATGCTGCTGGCCGGCGGCTGGCATGCGGACTACGGCGTGCCCGAGGACGTGGTGCGCGGCGCCGCACCGCTGTCGGGCCTGTTCGACCTGCGCCCGCTGGTGCACACCCACATCAACGAATGGATGCGCCTGAGCGAGCAGGACGCCATTCGCAACAGCCCCGCCCTCCTGCCGCACGGCGCGGCCTGCCCGCTCATCGTCAGCTACGGCGAGAGCGAGACCGATGAATTCAAGCGCCAGAGCGACGACTACCTGGCCGCCTGGAACCAGCGCTGTGGCCCCGGTCCATCGTCAGGCCAGTACGTGGCCATGCCCGGCACCAACCATTTCGACATCGTGCTCACCCTGAACGACCCGGCCAGCCCGCTGACGCGCGCCATCCTCGCGCAGATGGGCTTGAGCGCCCCCACACCGCAGAACCAGCCATGACCCACGCTCCCGACCTGGAGTCGCGCGCCGCGCCCGACGACCACCATGCGCTGCGCCTGTGGCTGCGCATGCTCACCTGCTGCAACCTCATCGAAGGCGAGATCCGCAACCGCCTGCGCAGCGAATTCGACACCACCCTGCCCCGCTTCGACCTCATGGCCCAGCTGCAGCGCGCGCCCGAGGGTATGAAGATGGGCGAGCTGTCGCGCCACATGATGGTGACCAACGGCAACATCACCGGCATCACCGACCAGTTGGAGAAGGAGGGCCTGGTGGTGCGCACCAAGGTAGAGTCCGACCGGCGCAGCTCCGTGCTGCACCTCACCCCGCTGGGCCGCAAGACCTTTGCGCGCATGGCCAAGGCGCATGAGTCCTGGGTCATGGGCATGTTCGGCGACATGCCGCAGGCCAGCCGCAACGACCTGTACCAAGCGCTGGGCGACCTCAAGCAGCAGGTGGTGGCCCACCGCTCGCCCACGGACTGAGCGCACGCAGACCCACCCCCATTCAGCCCTGCACGCAGTTGCGCCCTGCGGCCTTGGCGCGGTACAGCGCACGGTCGGCCGCTTCCACCAGCGCCACGGCGGCACCTTGGGTGGAGCCGTGGGTAGTGCCTTGTGTAGCGCTTTGTGTAGCGCCTTGAGTCGCGCCAGCCTCACCGCACTGCGCTGTCGCCACGCCGATGCTGGCCGTCACATGGCCGAAGCGGCTGCTGCGGTGCTCCAGGCCCAGGCCCTCGATGCGCGCACGCAGCCGCTCGGCCACCTGCAGCCCGCCGGCATGGTCCGTATTGGGAAGCACCACGGCCAGCTCCTCCCCGCCGTAGCGCGCCGCCATGTCGCCGGGCCGCTGCACGGCCTGGGCCAGGGCGCGACACACTGTCTGCAGGCAGGCATCGCCCGCCACATGGCCGTAGGCGTCGTTGTAGCCCTTGAAATGGTCCAGATCGATCAGCAGCAGCGACAGCGGCGTGCCCTCGCGCACGGCGCGCCGTGCCTCGCGCTCCAGCACCTCGTCGAAGCGGCGCCGGTTGGCCAGGCCCGTGAGCTGGTCCTGGGCGGCCAGCACCTCCAGCCGGCGGTTGGCCTGCAGCAATTCCTCGCGCGCGCTGACCAGGGAGCATTCGGCACGCGAGCGCAGCCGCATCGCCGCCGTCAGCCGCCAGCCGATCAGCGCAATCGCCAGAAACAGCCCCAGCACCACGGCCAGCGTCAGCTGCGCCTGGCGCTGCCAGGAACTGAGCGCCTCGTCGCGGCCCAGGGCCACCGTGGTCACCAGCGGATAGCGCTCGCTGCGCAGGAAGGCATAGATTCTTTCCGTGCCATCCAGGCCCGAGCGGAACGACGCCGTGCCCGACATCGCCCCCGCATAGTGGCGCAGGAAATTGGGCGACTGCGAGAAGTCCCGGCCCAGGTCCTGCTCACGGAAGGGGTGGCGCACCAGCAGTTGCCCGCCCGGCGTGCTCAGTGAAATGGCGCCCTGCTCGCCGATGTCGATCTTGCCGAACAGCCGCAGGAAATTTTCCACACCCAGCGTCACCACGACCACGCCGGCAAACTGGCCCTCGCTGTCGGTATAGCGCCGGCTGATGGTGATCACCCATTCGCTTGTGGAGCGGCTGCGGATCGGCGGCCCGATGTAGATGCCTGACGACGGGTCGTCGCGGTGGTGCGTGAAGAAGTCGCGGTCCGCGCTTTGCGTTCCTGGGGGAAACGTCCCCTTGGACGACATCAGCCAGCGCCCCTGCGCGTCCACGACCAGCAGCTCGTTGAGCTGGTTCAGCAGCTGCTCCTGGCGGTTGACCAGATGCAGCACGCGCTCCAGGTGCGCGGCACCGGCGCCATCCAGCTCCAGCCTTTCGGCAATGCCCAGCAGCAGCATGGAGCTTTGGGTGATCACGCCTTCGGAATAGGTATTCAGCGTCTGCGCCAGATTGCGGTTGACGGTATCCACCTCGGCCAGCGTGCGCTGGCGTGCAGCCACCAACTGCCACACCGTGGCCGCCGACACCGACACGAACACCACGGCCAGCAGCCAGCCCACCAGGCGGGTATCGCGTTTGACGGGCCGACCGCTGCGGCTGCGGCAGGCCCTTGTCCACCAATCCCTCTTCGTCACATGCACCTGCGCCATCTCGGCGGTCTCGCCGCCGTCCGATCTTGGGGTTTTCTGCGTCCGGGTTCAACGCCAGTGCAGCTTCCTTCCGCAAGCGATTCCCGTCCTCGACCCAGGTCGAGCCGGAAAAACCCGCGAACCCGGTATTGTCCCCGGCTTCGGAAAAATCGGCCGGCAGGGTTGGGATTGGGGGGTGCTGCCGGCAGTTTCAGGCTGAATGCGGATGGCAGGCCTGTGATCACAGGCCTTATCGTCAAGGCATGGGTGATCAGCCAGGGCCGTCGCTCGCGGCAGCAAGAAGCGGCACCAAGACATCACCGATCGGGGTCGGAACCCCGCGCGCCCGGCCGCGGCGCGCGATAACGCCGTTGCGGATATCCCATTCGAGCGGGCGGCCTGCTTCGCGATCCGCCAGTATGGACGTGCCCAGGTCGGCAGGGGATGCCTGGAACTTGTCGAGGATCGCCTGCGGAACCTCATCGCCCAGTTCAGCACCTTCGGCGCGTGCCACGGCCAGGCACTCCTGCAGATAGCCCAGTGTGAGCTTGGAGATGTCGTGCCGGCCGTACATGCCCGAGCGGCGATGCGTGAGCGCCATGAGCCCGGCCGCCGCGTTCTGCAGCAGCTTTTGCCAGGCCAGAGATCTGAAATTCGAAACCAGGTCTACCAGGCACCGGGAGCCTTGCAGTGCCTGCGCAACCACGAGGGAGGCCGCTTCGTCAGGCAGGCTGATCCGAGCATCGCTGCGCAGGAGCACCGACCCATCGGATTGCGCCTGCGCAGGGAACCACACGACTGCAGGAACGACTCGCCCCTGAGGGCACAGCGCAGTGACACTCTCCAACTGCTCGACCCCGTTTTGCAGGACACACACGACGGTTTGCGGGCCGCTCAACGCCGCAAGCCATTGCGCAGTGGCAGCGGTCTGAGTCGCTTTGACCGCGAGAAAAACGAGGTCCACCGGGCGTGCAATCTGTGCTGGATCCGTTCTCACCGGCCCGGGAACAACGATGCGAACACCGCTACCTTGCAGCACCAGGCTGTCGCGCGGCGTACGGCCGCAAAGCATGGGCGTGCGGCCGACTTCGTGCAACGCAGCAGCGACGGTGGTCCCGATCGCACCGGGCCCCAGGACAGCGATTCTTGTATGGACTTGTTGATTCACTGAAGCGGATTCCTCGAAACGGATGCTCGGCGCCGGCCTCGACACCTGAAAAGGACAATTATGGAGTGCCACGGGCGCAGTGGAGGGCTGCTCTTGGCTGTGCGTGCATAGGTGCAATGCATCTTGATAGTTTCTCAGTATTCATCCCGGCAAAATACACGTCAGTGGACTTTTTCACTGGGCATGCAATATGATTTGACGAACATTGCAGTATTCCGTAACGATTGACGCATATCCGGCTTTGATATTCCGTGCCTTTTGGCGAATTGCTCGACCGCCGCTGTGTCAAAACGCGTAGTCTGGATGAAGTCCAGGGCTTCGGCATCCGTATTCAAAAACCGCGCGACCGGAGGAATGCTCAAAAGCCATTTCAGCAATCGGAGCGAAATATGATGCTTTGGGGACTTTATTCCAAGAGGTTGTGCCACCTCTGCCAGGAGTTCTCGCAAGTTGGGACTTTGGTCGTCAAGCGCCAGAAGCTCCTGACCGGCCATGGAAGGATCAAAAGCGCAAGCCGAAACCAGCTCGACCAGATAATCCACAGTGACCAATGGCAACCAGTGCTCTGCGCTACCGGGCACTGCAGCCAGTTTTCCCTGTGCCAGATTGCGTATCAGATCCACCAGAGGCTGGCTGCAAGGTATATGTCCCGTGCGGCTATGACCACAGACCGTTGCGGGGTGCACGACGGTCATTTTCCCTCCCTTGGCAGCCATGAACTCCAGGGTCGCGAAATGCGCCTCCAGTTTGCTCCCCTCGTAAGCGCCGACACGCCGATAGACGGCAGGCCAATGAGTCCTTTCCGGATGGCCGGGATCAATTCCGATGCGCTGCAGATGTTCATTGTTCTTCAGCATATAGCCGCCGATCATCACCAGCCGGCTATCTTGCTGCGCTGCCAACAACGCCACGCGCTTTGCACCTTCCACATTCACTGCACGCGAATGCTCCATTGAAAGGCCCCACGCGAAGTGGGCGCCCAGGTGGAACACAACTTCGGCCTGCCGCAAAGCCTCTCGATCGGAAAGACTCAAGCCGAGGCTCTCCTGCTCCAGATCGCCAGCCACGGCAAAGACCCGGTTTGCGACACCTCCCAGATTGTCGACCTGCTCCCGCAATTGCGCCAGGCGCTCCGGGCGACGCATCAGCACCCGAATCGTGTGACCTTTTGCGCTCAGGCATGACACCAGATGCAGGCCGATGAAGCCGGTCCCTCCCGTAACAAAGCACTCCACGCTCATTTTTCTGCTCCTTGGCACGATGAAAAATCGAGTGTAGACTGTCGACCCAACTCTATAGTCAAGCGTTTTTTCATGAATATCGGCGAACTCGAGGTCCGCAGCGGCGCCAGCCGCCATACCCTGCGCTACTACGAGAAGATCGGCCTTATCGCACCATTGCGGCGAAACAACAATTACCGTGTTTACACACCACAAACCCTGCAGGATCTTGGATTTATCCAGCGCGCACAAAGCATGGGATTTTCTCTTGCGGAAATAGGCGAAATTCTGGACGCTCAGAGAAACAAGTCAATCGATTGTGCCGAGGGTGCCAAGTTGATTGAAAAGAAAATGCTGGAAATCAGAAAGAAAATCACTGAGCTCAAAAGCATTTATCGGTATTTGGACGAGGAGCGTGCAAATCTCGAGGCCAGTGCTGCCCAGCAACTTGAGCTTCAGCGACTCAACAACGCCTTGAAGTGAGCTGTCGGCATCCAGACAACAGCGGCAATCGCTGCATGGCTGCTCCCGGCATCACCCGAGTACATCCGCGCAGCCTGGACAGAAAACGCATCTGCCGCGCCAAGGCATGGCGCAGCCATTCATCCACGGCTATGCTCAATACCTTTGCCGTTGCGCAGCCGGCGCCCGCCCTGCAACGGACCTTGACTGTTCAGGACCTCCCATGCACATCGAACCCGGCGTCGTCAGCCCCGAAAAAATCGCCCTCAGTTATGTCACCGCCGCAGCGGCCTTCGGCCTGACCGCCGCCCTGGCACGGCAAAGCCTGCGCGACAACGGCGGCTGGCTCGCGCTGCTGGCCCGCAGTGTCATCACCACCGCGCTGGTGTTCAGCTTCTTCGAGGTGTTTCCGCACGAGCCGGTCGGCGTGTCCGAGGTCCATCTGATCCTGGGCTCGACCTTGCTGCTGATGTTCGGCGCGGGAGCTGCGGCCATCGGCCTGGCGTTCGGCCTGCTGGTGCAGGGCCTGTTCTTTGCCCCCTTCGACCTGCCGCAGTACGGCATGAACGTCACCACCTTGCTGGTGCCGCTGTATGCGGTGAACCAACTGGCGGGCCGGCTGATTCCCGCCGGCACGGCCTATGTGGACATCAGCTACAGGCAGGCCCTGGCCCTGTCCACCACCTACCAGGGCGGCATTGTCCTGTGGGTCGCGTTCTGGGCCATCTACGGCCACGGTGCCAGCCTGGCAACCTTGACCGAGGTGGCAAGCTTCGGTGCTGCCTACATGTGCGTCGTGCTGGTGGAACCCCTGGTGGACCTGGCGGTGCTGTGGCTGGCCAAGCGCCTGGCGACCTTCACCCAAGGGCCGCTTTTCAATACCCGCCTGCACGCCGTTGCCGTCTGACAGGGCCGGCTCCCCCGGTCACGGTTGACGCCCCATAGGGCATCTTGCCCCGGTGCTCCCGCCTTGCCGCCCCCGGGCCACCATGGCAAAGCGGGGAGCGGCAGGTGCATGGACGGCCCCGCGCGCAGCCGTGGCCGCTTCCTTTTGGTCCAGAATGACCAGGTCCCTCTTCATCAGCCTGCCGGCAAGCAAGCTCGGCAAATCCACCGCCTTCCACAAGGCCCCGGGCTTCCAACAGAGCCCGCAGCCCAGCAGTGAAGACGGCTTCGCCATGGTCTGGAGCGGCGGGATGCCTGCGCAGTGCAAGGACCCGGCGTTCGCCTCCGCGACGTGGCCTTGGCAACGCGGCCGACGCCGGAATCGCTGCAGCCGGGTGATCGGGCAAGCCTGAAAACCCGCTTCCTGCGACAATCCGCCCCGCTCGCTTTGCTCCACTGCATCGCGACGGCACGGACCGTCGCCGCATTGCTCCTTGTCTGGCGGCTCTCACAAGGAGCGCGCCTGCGCCGATACCTCCATCGCCCATGGCTCTCGACCCCTTCACCCTGCTCGTTCTCACCACGGCCATGGCGGCCGCTTCGGCGCTGTATCTGGCTGCGGAATGGAGCAGCGTGCGCGAACGCTCGCTGCTGCTGTGGAGCGCGGGGTTCGCCATCATCGTCGTGGGCTGCGTGCTGGCCCTGCTGCGTTCCAGCGGCCATGTGCTGCTGGGCATCTGGTTTCCCAACGGCCTGCTGATCGCCGCCCACTGGCTGTTCCTGGCCGGGGTCGCCGGATTCATGCGCGTGCGGCTGTCGCACTTCTGGTGGCTGCTGGCCGTCGTCTGGCTGGCCATGCTGTTTCTGCCAGACGGGCCCTGGTGGTCCAAGGCGATGCTGGGCATCCAGTCGCTGCTGATCGCCATCACCACCTTGCGCGCCGGCCTGCTGCTGCGCCCGCATGGCGGCGCGCTGGGCATGGGCGCGGCGCAGTTGAGTTTCGTGCTGCTGGCCCACGGCCTGTTCTACCTCGCCAAGGCAGGATCGACCGTGGCGCTGGACGCCTTCGTCAACCTGGGCAGTTTCCGCGGCACGGTGATCCTGATCTCGCTGGTGGAGGGCGTGATGGCGATCATGCTGCTGGCCATGTCCATGACCGGGACGGAGCGCCATCGCCGCGAGGAGCGCATCGCGCAGATTGCCGCCCGCGATCCGCTGACCTCCCTGGACAACCGCCGCGCGCTCTATCTGCGCGCACCGGCGCTGCTGGCACAAGCCTCGCCGGCCCGCCCCGGCGCCCTGCTGCTGATCGACATCGACCACTTCAAGCAGGTCAATGACCTGCACGGCCACGATGCCGGCGACCGCCTGCTGGTGACGCTGAGCGACCTCATCCGCAGCGTGCTGCCTCGCGGCGCACTGGCCGCGCGGCTGGGCGGGGATGAGTTCGTGATCCTGCTGCACAACGTCTGCGGCACGGCCGCGCAGGCGCTGGGCCAGGACTTGCGCGAGGCGTTTGTGCAGCAGGCGCGCGCGATGTTCGCGACGCCGCAGCCCGTGTCCCTGAGCATCGGTGCGGCCTTGTTCGACCAGCCCGGAACAGAGCTGTCCCACTGGCTCAAGCAGGCCGACGAGGCCCTCTATGCATCGAAGCGCAAGGGACGGGACCGGATGGAACTCGCCCCGCTTGCGCCAGGGCGGCCCCACGGATGATCTGCTTGCCGCAGGTGGGCCGCTTGCGTGCGCTTGCAGGTCACATCTGCCGCTGATAGGGGTCCGGGCCGGTTCAGTCCGGGTCGTTTTGGCGCCTCAAGGCGTCAATGCAAAGTCCACCGCAGCCTCGGCATGCAAGGCCGTGGTGTCCAGCACGGGCACGGGGCAATGCGCCTGCTGCACCAGCAGGCTGATTTCCGTGCAGCCCAGCACCATGGCCTGGGCGCCCTGCCCGGCCAGCTGCGCCATGATGCGCTGATAGGTGCGCCGCGACTCTTCCCGTATCCGGCCTGCGCACAGTTCCTCGTAGATGATGCGGTGCACTTCGGCGCGGTCCGCCTCCTGCGGCACCATCACCTCCAGCCCCTGCTGCTGCAGGCGCTCGCGCATGAAGGGCTGCTCCATGGTGAAGCGGGTGCCCAGCAGCCCCAGCCTGCGGTGGCCTGCCGCCCGGGCCGCATCGGCCACCGGGTCGGCAATGTGCAGAAAAGGGATGCGCACCGCTGCCGCAATGCGGTCTGCCAGCTTGTGCATGGTGTTGGTGCACAGCAGCACCCCATCCGCCCCGCCATCCTGCAGCCGCCGCGCGGCATCTTCCAGCAAGGCAGCTGCGTCATCCCAGCGGCCTTCATGCTGGGCCAGCTCGATGGGGCCAAAATCCACGCTGTACATGAGCAGTTTTGCAGAGCGCAGCGGACCCAGCCGGTCGCGCACGCCCTGGTTGATGAGCCGGTAGTACTCGGCGCTGGACTCCCAGCTCATGCCCCCGATGAGACCGATGATGCGGTGAATTTCCGTGTGGTTCGCGTTCATGCCTTCAGTGTGGGCAGCGCCCGGTTTCCCGTCTATCAAGAAATTTCAGTTCAAGACACAAGGCGCCAGGGTGATGAAAGTTCAGGAACTACCGGGATTCGAGGTGCAGCTGCTGGGCCGCGCGGCCTATAGCAGCCATGACCCGACCCGCCTTCATTCGCTGGGCATTGCGCTGGAGCGCCAGCAAGGCGTGCATGCCATTGGCAGCGACCGCCGCGTGGACTTCGACACATGGCCCGGCACGGTGGCACGCACGCCACCGGGGGTGGATGTGTTTTCCGAATCGGCCACGGGCGGCGAGTACCTGGTGGTTCGCTGTACCCCTGCGCAATGGGAGCAATGGCTGGACGACGCAGTGCCTGACACCGAAGCCCGGCGCGTTGTACACCCTGGCCAGCGCGCCGCCTTGCAGATTGCGCACCAGCTGCGGCAACTGCTGCTTTGCCCCGAGACGAACACCCTGGCAATAGAGCAGGCAGCCCTGCACTTCATGGCCCGGCAATGCGTCGATGCGAGGGATGTGCCCCATGCGCCCATCCCGCGCATCGATGCATTGCGCCCGGTGTATCGGCCGGTTCTGGAGCGCATGGCGGCCGAGTTTGCACAGCCGTTGAGCATTTCCCAGCTGGCCCGGATGACCCGTCGCACCCCGCTGCGTTTTCTGCGTGAGTTTTCCCAGCTGCTTGGCATGACTCCGCATGCCTATCTTGTGGAGACCCGCATACAGGCGGCCCGCTCCATGATGCGGGCGGATGCCGATTCGCTGGCCTGTATCGCCCACGATTGCGGCTTCAGCCATCAATCGCACATGGGAGCCGCGTTTCGCAAACATCTGGGGCTGACGCCCAGCCAGTACCTGGCCCGCATTCGCCATACGGCCAGGCAGTGACCGATGGAGCACCTGGAACCGTCACGCCCGGGGCATGCGGCATGACCGGTGTTCCAGACGGTGCAATGAACTTGCAAGTTCCCGCGTTGGCTTTTCATTCCCATTGTCAATCCGAACAGACGGACTCGACCTGCGCACTTCAACCGCGCATACTTAGGGCCATTGCTCTCCCCCTGTTCTGATTTGCGATGGCGCGGCAACCCCAACCTTGCCGTGTTCCTGCCAATGGAGCGGACTACCGATAATTCATTCCCGTTATCAACGGCATATCGTGCCGCTCGGCCATACCGGGCAGAACTGAGGACCGCCAATCCGCCAGCAGCGCGTCAATTCAATGTGCGTACACATCTGATAGAGCAGATCAATGAAATGACCCCTCGAAAATCCACATTCGCACCTTTGAGCAGAATTTTTGCTTTCGCCATTGAACTGGATGGAGTGGACCGTGTGCTGTCCGTGGTCCGGCGGCATCTTGGCATGGATGTGGCCTTTGTGGCCCGATTCCGCGAAGCGGATCGGGTGCTGGAGCATGTGGACGAGAGCACTGGCGGAGTGATTTTCCGGCAGCAGAAGATTCCATTGAACGAGGGCTATTGCCAGAAGGTGGTCAATGGCGAATTGCCGCAGTTGATTCCAGACACGTCCCGTTTACCCGCTGCACAGGGAATACCGGAGACGCACACCATTCCCATCGGCTCGCACCTGAGCGTACCGATCCGCCTGGATGACAACCGTCTGTACGGCACCTTGTGCTGCTTCAGCCACCAGCCCAATCCCGCGCTGGGTGAGCACGATATGTCGCTGTTGCGGGCATTCTCCGATTTATTGGGACTGCATTTCAGTGCAACTTCTGCGGTCCAGCATGCAAGGGACAAAGCAGCCAACGAAATCCGCCTTGCCATGCAGGGCAATGCGCTGCGCCCTGTATTTCAGCCCGTATACACCATCGCGACAGGCAAGCTGCACGGTTTTGAGTGCTTGTCGCGCTTTGACCTGGAGCCATTTCGCCCGCCAGACCAATGGTTCAAGGCAGCGCACGAAGTCGGCCTGGGGCTGGAGCTGGAGCGCCATGCAATCGACACGGCGCTTGGCGCGCTCGGTCGCCTGCCAACCGATTGGCTGCTCGCAGTCAACTGCTCGCCGCAGCTGATCCAGTCGGGGCAGCTGCCCCGGCTTCTGGGTTCGGACCAGGATCTGTCGCGCGTGACGCTGGAAATCACGGAGCATGCCGCCGTGGATGACTACAGGGCTTTGGCCGATGCACTGGCTCCGCTGCGGCGCCGGGGCGCGACCTTGGCAGTCGACGATGCCGGTGCCGGCTACTCCAGCATGCGGCACATCCTGCATCTTCAACCGGACATGATCAAGCTGGACATGAGCATCACGCACGACGTCGATACCGACCGCAGCCGCCGTGCGCTCGCCAAGGGGCTCACGAGTTTCGCGCACGAAATAGGAAGCGTGGTGGTCGCCGAAGGTGTGGAGACTGCCGAGGAATTCAATGCGCTGGCAAGCCTTGGCGTGGATCTGGCCCAGGGCTACTTCTTTGCCAAGCCGATGGGGTCAGCACAGGCGCTGGCCATGGGGCTTGCCAGGGCCTAGGGCCCAGGCGTTCAAGCTTTCGAGCCTGCGTGAATGCGTGAATGCGTGAATGTGCTGTGGCGACGCAGCGTTCTCCCGCCACCTTGACCGGGATCAAGCGCACACCAGCCATGGTGCCCGAGCAAGGCGCCCGTTGCGCGAAGCCGTAGTGCACCCGGCGCATAATCGCCTGCATTCTTTCCCCAGCCCATCCGCCATTGCAGGTCTGCATGCGGCAGGCGCGTCCAGCGGCCATCGCGGCGCCCCAGCATTTCCCCAGACTTCCAGCAACAGCCTCCCGGCAGGCGGTCATGGGCATGCCTACGGTGAACCCAGATGGAAGTTTTGAAGCAACTCGAACCCCTCATGCGCGACATCATCGCGCCCCAGGCCGCGCAGATCGACGAGCAGGCACGCTACCCGCGCGCCGCGCTGGATGCACTGGCGGCAGCCGGCCTGCTGGGCCTGATCAGCGCCAGCGAGGTGGGCGGCCTGGGCAAGGGCCTGGCCGAAGCGGTGCAGGTCGTCGAGCGCATTGCCCAGGACTGCCCCTGCACGGCCATGGTGCTGACCATGCACTACTGCGGCGTGGCGCTGATCGAACCCTTTGCCGACGACCCTGTGCGCCGCGAGATCGCGGCCGGCCGCCACCTCACCACGCTGGCCGTGTCCGAAGCCGGCTCGCGCAGCCATATCTGGGCGCCGACGGGCACGGCGACCGCCGCTGAAGATGTCATCCACCTGAACGCGCTCAAGAGCATGATCACGTCGGCCGGCGAGGCCGATTCCTATGTCTGGATCTCGCGCGCCACGCAGGGCGAGGGCAATACGCTGTGGCTGGTGGACAGCCGGCTGCCGGGCCTGTCCATTCCCGGACGCTTCAACGGCATGGGGCTGCGCGGCAATGCGTCCTCGCCCATCGAGGCACGCAACGTGGGCGTTCCACGCGCCCGCATGCTGGGCGCCGACGGCGAGGGCGAGGCCGTGAAGGGCCGCTATCTGATGCCCTTCTTTCCCACGCTGATCGCCACGACGTCCATCGGCCTGATGCAGGGCGCGCTGCGCCGCGCCGTGGCCCATGTGGCGGGCACGCGCTTTGCGGAAAGCGGCAGCTCGCTGGCCGACCTGCCCACCATCCGCGCCTACCTGGCCCGTGCCCAGCTGCGCCTGGAGCAGGCCCGCCTGCTGCGCGACGATACCGTGGCCGCCGTGCAGGCGGCCCGGTCCGATGCGCGCACCCGCCTGCTGCAGAGCAAGGCCGCAGCCGCCGAGGCCGCACTGGAAGTGACTGACATTGCCATGCGCGTGTGCGGCGGCGCCGCCTTCCGCAAGGAGCTGGGCATAGAGCGCCTGTTCCGCGATGCGCGCGCCGCCTCGGTCATGGCGCCCACCACCGATGTGATCTACGACATGCTGGGCAAAGGCATGTGCGACGCCGCCGCCTGAGCCTGAACGGCAGAACCCGTCGATCGCTTCACCCCTCCTCCCCCATCCAGCAAAGGACTTCCGCATGACGACAACCGCCCCCGTGATCAAGCTCGGCGCCGTGGCCTACGCCCCCAAGGTGATCACCATCTGGGAAGGCTTCAAGGCGTATTTCATCGAGCGCGGCTACTACTTCGACTACGTTCTCTATTCCAACTACGAGTCGCTGACCGAGGCGTTGATGGCAGGCGATGTGCACCTGGCCTGGAACTCGCCGCTGGCCTTTGTGCGCGCCGACCGCATGGCCCGCGCGCGCGGCCTGCGCGTGGAGTCCATCGCCATGCGCGATACCGACCTGGACCTGCATTCGCTGCTGGTCGTGCCCGCAGACAGCCCCATCCAGAGCGTGCAGGACCTGCGCGGCAAGACCGTGGGCTTCGGTGCCGTGGATTCGCCCCAGGCCACGCTGATCCCGCTGGACCATCTGCGCCAGCAAGGGCTGGTGGCCGGGCGCGACTACACGGCGCGTCGCTTTGACGTGCTGGGCGGCAAGCATGGCGACCACATCGGCGGCGAGCGCCTGGCCGCCGCCGCCATGGTGACCGGCGAGATACAGGCTTCATGGATGGTGGGCAAGAACTACCTGGCCTTTGCGCGCGAAGGCACGCTGCCGGCCGGCGGCACGCGCGTGCTGGCCACCTCGGGCGCCTTCGACCACTGCAACATGACGGCCGGCCCGCACATCGATGCCGGGCGTGCCGCCGCCTTCCGCGACATCCTGCTGGCCATGTCCTGGGACGACGCGGCAGTGCGCCCGCTGCTGGAGCTGGAAGGCCTGAAGGTCTGGCACCCGGGCCGCGGCACGGGCTACGGCCTGCTGGAGCGCGCGGTGACGGACGAGGCCTTCTACGACGCCGAAGGCCGCATCACCGTGCAGGACTACCGTTACTGACACGCGCCATGGCCATGCCTGATTCCTCCAGCCCCGCCCAGCAGGCCGCCGATATGCAGGCTGCCGATCTGCCTGTCATCGACCTGCAGGGCCTGGGCTTCGATGCCGGCGCCCATCTGCTGGTCAAGCACGCGCTGGCCGCCCTGCCCGTGGGCGGGCAACTGCGCGTGACCGGCAGCGCGCCGGCCTGGCAGGCCCAGCTGTCGGGCTGGTGCAGCGACCAGGGCCATGGCCTGCGCTGGGAGGATGGCGTGGATGCAGCACAGGCCATGGCCATCGTGGCGCGCGGCGGCGCCCAGGCCGGGCGCTGGCGCGGCGCGGCGCAGACGGGCCGCAGCGATGCGCGCTCGGGCGACGGTGCCGTGGCCGCGCAGGCCCAGCCTTTCTGGGGCCTGGCCGCGCGTGGCGCGCAGGTGGAAGCCGGCGCGCCGGCCTTCCATTTCCGGCTCAGCGACAAGCTGCAGGTCTGGACCGACAGCGCCTCCGACCTCTACGCCCAGGCCGTGGCCGCGCAGTGGAATGCCGACACCGACATCGACTGGAACGACGCACCCGAGCTGCCCGCGCCCGTGGAGGACGCCATCGTCCAGCTCATGACCTACATGGTGGAGAACGAGAACGCGGCCCTGCTGGTGCCTGCGCGCTTTCTGGGCCAGCTGCACCCGCACTACCGCGAGCTGCAGGCGGCGCTGGCCATCCAGGTGGCCGACGAGGCGCGACATATCGATGTCTTCACGCGCCGCATCCGCCGCCACGGCCGCGAGCCCGCGCTGTCCACGGCGGGTGGACAGGCCTCGCTCAAGAGCCTGCTGGACGAGACGGATTTTTCCGTAGCGGGCTTTTTGCTGTCGGTGCTGGGCGAAGGCACCTTCGTGCACCTGCTGCAGTTCCTGCAGACCGAGGCGCCCGACCCCCTCACACGCCAGATCTGCCGCCTGGCCGCACGCGACGAGGCGCGCCATGTGGCCCTGGGCATGTCCCACCTGCTGTACCGCCTGCAGCACGAGCCCGGCTTCCAGCACCAGCTGGCCCAGGCCGTGGAGCAGCGCTTCGACAACCTGGCCGGCACCTCGGGCCTGAACGAGGAAGTCTTCGACGCCCTGATCCTCATCGCGGCCGGCACCCTCACCCCCGAGGCCCTGGCCCGTGGCGCCGCCCGCGTGCAGCAGCTCATGCGCGACATGGCAGACGGGCGTCTCTCCAAGCTGCTGCGGCTGGGCTTCGAGCGCGGGCACGCCGAGCGGCTGGCCTCGCTGCATACGCGCAATTTCATGTAGGCACGAGAAACGGACCCGGTGCGCGGTGCCCGGTGGCCATAGGACCGGCGCCGGTCAATCCACGATCAATTTGCTGTTGTTCAGCAGCTGCGTGATGATCTGCTGATCCGTGGCGGCACCGGAATACAGCGTCTGCAGATTCACGCCTTCCAGGATGATCTGCTGGGTCTCGGCCGATGCCGAATAGCTTGCACCCACCGCATGGGAGTCCGCACCGAAGCCGCCCGTGTGGCTGACATGGACCCAGGTATCACCTCCCGTGATCTCGAAGTGCAGGTAGTTGGCCAGGTTGCCTGCGGCATTGCTGGGGCCTGCGGATTCACCCTGCAGCAGGTCGCGCAGGTCCAGTACATCACCGCCTGCGCCGTTGGTTCCCGCGGCCGCCGTGGCGAAGTTCTGGATTCGGTCCAAGGCCGGTGTTCCCGCCGCCCCCTGGTCTCCCAGCGACCAGACAAAGACATCCACGAAGTTCTCGCCCGCATCACCGCCGCTCATCAGATCGTTGCCGGGGCCACCGGCCAGCAGGTCCGTGCCCGACCCCACATTGAGGGTGTCGTCGCCGCTGCCGCCCATCAGCACATCGGAGCCTGCGCCCGCCGACAGGTTGTCGTCGCCAGCGCCTCCGAAAACGATGTTGTTTCCGCTGCCGGCGTTGATGGTGTTGGCGCCGTTGCCACCGGTGATGTATTCGCTGGCCGAGTTGCCCGTATGGTTGCCGCTCTCGGTCGTGGTGATATCCACGGTCGTATATGAGGCCTTGAGCGTGACCACGGTGGATGTCGATGCCGTGAAGCCGCCGCTCACCTCCGTCGCCGTGACCTGGACCGTGAGATTGGTGGCGTTCGTGGTGTAGCTGCCAGGCAGATTCAGGATGAGATTGGGCAGGTCGGCTTCGGTGAACTGCCAGACACCACCACCCAGGTTCGTGCCCGCATTGAAGGACAGATTGGTGGGCAGTCCACTGATCCTGATCGACAGGGTTTCCGAGCCATCCGTATCCACCAGCTTCGCGGTTATCGGAAACCTGACGCTGGTCCCGCCTGTGCCGTGTGCGATGGCCAGCAGGGACTTCAGGACAACGACCGAAGAAGCGCTAGCCGCTCCAACCGACAGATTGACCGTGCCGATACTGGTACCGCCGCGCCCATCGCTGACGTCGTAGAGAAAGCTGGCCGGTCCTTCGTAGCCTGCAGCGGGCGTGAACAGCACCCCGCCCGCCTGCGATGCAAGGCTGCCATTGATCGGCGAATGAGCCAAGGTGATGGTCAGGCTGTCGCCGTCGGCATCCGTGTCATTGGCCAGCAACGTGGCAAAGCTGATGCTACGCGGGATGTCCGTGGCAACCATCCATTGATCTGCCACGGCAACCGGTGCATCGTTCACGGGAGTGACCGTGATGGAAACGGTGACGATGTTTCCCATGGCCAGCCCATCGCTGGCACGGTAGGCAAAGCTGTCGGAAACCGTCTCGCTGCCGTTGTGGATATAGGTGAAGGTGCCATTGCCGTTCAGCGTCAGGGACCCGTTCGCCGGACCCGTCACCAGCACCGCGACGAGCGGATTGCCGTCAGGGTCCGTGTCGTTGGCCAGCACGCTGGTTGCACCGCTGGCAAGGACCGTGGCCACAGCGCCCTCGGCCACCACTATCGCATCGGAGACAGACACTGGCGGTTGATTGCCGGAGGGCGCAGCAGCAACCGTCACCGACACGCTGGCCGTGGCAAAGCCGCCCCTGCCGTCGCCAATGGTGTAGGTGAAGCTGTCGCTGCCGGTGAAGTTGGCGTTCGGCGTATAGACCGGATTGCCCGTGACGGCATCCACGACCACGGAACCGTGGGTGCCCTGGGTGATGCCGGAAACGGTCAGGCTGTCCCCATCCGCATCGCTGTCGTTCCCGCGCACGGCGATGGCGACGGATGTATCGGCATCGGTGGTGGCCGTATCGTTGCCGGCCACGGGCATCCGGTTCACGAAAACACTCAGCGTGCTGGACGCGCCGGTCTGCACGGTGTAGCCGATGGCCAGCGGATGGCCGCCGCTGTAGTTCGCATCCGCCTGGAAAGTGAAGCTGCCGTCTGCCTGCAGCGCGAAGGTCCCGCGCCCCGCCACGTTCCGGGAGCTGCCGGCCGCCACGGTCTGGCCTTCATAGGTGAAGCTGGCGACCACGAGCGCCCCATCGGCATCGGAATCGTTGGACAGCACATTGCCCGTGCGCTGCCCGGCCGTGTCCACCTGCACGCTGTCGGGCGCAAGCACGCTGGCGTGGCTGCCGTGCGCGGCGGCCGCCGCGTTGGCGCACAGCTGCGCCACATCCACCCAGCAGGAGCCGCCCGCCTCCAGCGTGGCGCCGACCGCGCAGGCGCTGCCGGGACGCGCGGCCGTCGTAGGAATCCTGCCCGGCACGCCCAGCGGAAAGCAGGTGTTCCACACAGGGTCCGTGATACCGGTGATTTTCAGCCGTAGCGATGTCTGGTTGCGGTAGACCACGGGCAGGAAGCCCTGCGGCGCGCCATCGGCACCCAGCGCTGTCGCCTGCACGGGAACGGTGAGCGTCTCGCCTGCGGCCTGGTTGAAGGTTTCCTGCAATTCCTGAATCTGGGCCTGCACCCGCTCGCCCCAGACCGCCGTGGCTGCGGTCATGACAACAGCACCGCCCATGGCCCAGGCACGCAGGCCGACCAGGGAGATCCGCCCTTTTTGCACACCCCGCACAAGGCAGGCCCCCAAGGCCAACGCCAGCAGCGCAAGAGCGCCAGGGTGGTCCACAGGAATCGCCGCCGGCGCCACGGCCGCCAGCGGTGCCGCAGTGATGCTCTGGGCCTGGGCTGCCGGCACGGCACAGGCCACGGCCAAGGCGCCCAACGCCTGTGCGAGCCCCGTGCCACGGGCAAGGAATTGGAAAAGTTGCAGCATGGGTCTGGCCTGGAAGAAAAGATCCGAAGATCCGAACAGGCGGGGAGCGGTCCCCGCCACTGCCTTCAGGCAGGCCACAAATGACTGCGCTGCTGACAATTTCTTACTCTAGACGACGGCCTGCGCAGCGCATATCCCTGAAAGCAGGTAATTGGCAGCTGAGAAGCTCTCCTGGTACACACCACTTGAAGGCCGTTGGCGTATTGCGTGCGGCTGAACAGCCAGGGGGCGGTGTTGCCGGCCAGCACGGCTGCGTCGGTGTCGCTGTGCAGGGTCTGCCGGTTGTCGGCGCCGCTGATCTCGAAGCTGCGGCGGGCGTGCAGGCCGTCCCACTGGATGCGTTCATAGGCCAGCGGGCTGTAGGTGGCCGTGCGGCCTTGCGTGGCCCTGTTCAGGCCCGCGTTGCTGAGGAATTTTTCTGCACGCAGGTTGCCTGCGTTGTAGCGGTACTGGGCCAGGGTCTGCGCGCCGCTGCCTTGGTCCTGCTCCACGCGGACGAGCTGGTCCTGGGCGTTCCAGTGGTAGCTGGTGGTGGAGGTGACGACACCCTTGGTCTGCGCCTGCGTGAGGCGGTTGCCGTTGGCGTCGTAGGTGTAGCTGGTGCTGGCCGCGCCGCTGATCTGCACGAGCTGGTCACGGCCGTTGTAGTGGTAGTCCAGCGTGCCTTCAGTGCCGAGGCACCCGTTTCCAGGCCGTTGGGGCTGCCGACAGGCGGACCCGTGGCACCGACGGTGGCGACCACGTTCTGCTGGATGCGCCGGCCTCCCGCATCCAGCTGCCAGGTGGTGCGGCGCTCGGGCGTGGTGTGGCTAGTAGGGCGGTCTTGAAGACTATATGTCCAGATTCCAAAAAAATTACAAAGAATCAATCCAGAAAATCAAATTCCACACCAAGTTCTTTCGAAATCACCTTGATATCCTCAAAAAACTCTTGCCTCTGATATACATCCAATATTTTTGCAATTTTTAGATGATCACCATCTAGATACATTTTTATCAAATCGTCATAAAATACGTCTCCTTCTTTATAAAATGAAAGCACTCCCATTTTTTTTGCAGCGATAGCAATAGCGGTAAGAGCCATTACGATCTCATCTGGAAAATCCTCCATCACCAACTGAAGCTCATTATCTGCAAATCCAATGGATTCAATAATATTCAAACCCAACCTGTCACGGCCATAATTAACTGCTGAGTCCACTGCCTTTTTATACTCACCATAAGACCAATGAAAAGACATCTATTTCCCCGTGAATACATTTAGCTGAATACCAGGATAACGTTGCCTGAATTGCATAATAGCGCCGGAGCAGCTAGTGCAGGCACGCAACTCAGTAAACAAATCAACTCGCCCCATGGCCGAATAATCTTCACCCAAATTCCTAGACAAATTCTCAAGAATTTTAAATTCTCCATCAACATTTCGCAAATAGGCGTCTTTACCATCTACGATGCCACCCTTTCCAATTTTAATTGGCTCTAGAATAGTAGGTCCATCGGGCAATCTAGTATATCCAAATTCACCATCTGCAAACCGACTAAATGATTTCATGTTTCCAGAAAATCCTTCCACATTAACTTTTGCTACAGCAAGATTTCCTACTTCCTGAAATTCAGAAGGCAATGATGCTCGCAGATCAGCCGTGATTGAAATGAGTTCTCGCCGAACTTCTGGCGCAGAGCTATTTGACAAATAGTCAGCGAATCCACGAGCAGATGTAGCCTCGCTGCCCCCTACCTGCGCAGTATTAACTGCCGACTGCGTCTCACGCCCAACCACAAGCCCATCTGTTTCCGCCAGCAATTTCGGCGTTGTCTCACCCACATGAGGCCGCACTTGCGGTGCCGCTGCTGTCGGCGCCTTCGCCGCCAGCACAGGTTCCGCCGCCTGCAACTCCCTCGCCAGCGCCCTGGCAGCCACTCGCTCCTTCGCCGCAGCATTGCCCGCACCCGCCAGACCCTTGTCCGCCAGGCTCGCTGCACTCCGGGCCGCTTGGGGCAGGCCTGCAATGGCCAGGCCGATCTCACCGGCATAGTTGCCGCGCAGCATCGCTGCCGTGAAGGTGTTGCCGTTGGCGTCTTCCGCTTGCGCCTTTTCATCAATGTTGGCGATGGCTTGCCTGACTGCAGACGGCAGTTGGCCTGCGTTGTCTATGACACCATTGATCAGGTCCAGGCGCTCACTGTTTCTTCTCTGCGCTGCTTCACTGCCAAACAGGCCCAGGTAGCCGTCACCGATGAACCTGGCGGTGTCCAGCGCGCCTTCCACCGCCTTGACGGCGGTGAGCCCGATACCGCCAACCAGGCCACCGGCAATCTTGGTCCCGCAGTCACGCCAGCTGTCGCACTCCCCATTGGGGTCGGTATACCGATACGGGTTGTACCTGCCGTACTGGTAAGCACTCCAGGTGATCGGAAGCCTCGCCTCTCCCTCCACCGGGTCACGGCTGATGAACTGCCCGCTGGCCGGGTCGTAGTAGCGTGCCCTGGCGTACAGCAGACCCGTCTCGGGGTCTGCGTAGTAGCTGCCGAAGCTGTGGCCGTTGCTGCGGATTCCAGTACCCGCGTTGCCGCTGGCTTTGCTGTCCACGCTGCCGTAGGCGCCGTACAGCAGCAGGCTGTCTGCCTTGGCCGTTCCGCCTTCGCTGGCAACGGTGGCCACCAGGTTGCCGTTGCTGTCGGCATGCAGTTGCGTGGTGCTGCTGGTGCTGCCCAGGCCGTTGGCGTATTGCGTGCGGTTGAACAGCCAGGGGGCGGTGTTGCCAGCCAGCACGGCCGCGTCGGTGTCGCTGTGCAGGGTCTGGGTGCTGTCTGTCCCGCGAATCTCGAAGCTGCGGCGGGCGTGCAGGCCATCCCACTGGATACGTTCATAGACCAGTGGGCTGTAGGTGGCCGCGCTGCCCTGCGTGGCCTTGTTCAGGCCTGCGTTGCTGAGGAATTTTTCTGCGCGCAGGTTGCCTGCGTTGTAGCGGTACTGGGCCAGGGTCTGCGCACCGCTGCCGTGGTCCTGGTCCACGCGGACGAGCTGGTCCTGGGCGTTCCAGTGATAGCTGGTGGTGGAGGTGACGGCACCCTTTGTCTGCGCCTGCGTGAGGCGGTTGCCGTTGGCGTCGTAGGTGTAGCTGGCGCTGGCGCTGGCCGCGCCGCTGATCTGCACGAGCTGGTCACGGCCGTTGTAGTGGTAGTCCAGCGTGCCTTCGGGTGCCGAGGCACCAGTTTCCAGGCCGTTGGGGCTGCCGACAGGCGGACCCGTGGCACCGACAGTGGCGACCACGTTCTGCTGGATGCGCCGGCCTCCCGCATCCAGCTGCCAGGTGGTGCGGCGCTCGGGCGTGGTGTGGCTGGTCAGGCGGTCCTGGGCGTCGTAGGTCCAACTTTCCACGCGGGTGCGGTTGTGGCTGGCGCTGTTGCTGCCACCGGGCAGATGGGCGCTGAGGGCCGCGCTGCGGTTGGCGGCAGACAGGGATTCCGTTCTGCTGCTGCCGATGCGGTTGCCGTTGACGTCGTAGGTGTAGGCAACGTCCAGCAGGGTGTTGCCTGCGCCTGCCGTGGCCTGGGTGCTGCTGGTTTCGCCAGCCACGCGGCCGGCCTTGTCGTAGCGGGTGCTGGTGCTGCTGCCATCGGGGTGCAGCAACTGGATGACACGGCCGGATTTGTCGTAGCTGATGCGGGTGGTGCCGCCTGCCCCGCTCTGGCTGGTGCGGCGGTTCAGGGCGTCGTATTCGATGGTGGTGACGCTGCCGCCAGGTGCGGATGCCGTGGCGGCCGTGGTGCCGATGCGGTTGCCCTGGGGGTCGTAGCTGTGCGTGAGGCTGTTGCCCCAGGCGTCGGTGACCTTGACGGGCCGGTTGAAGGCGTCGTAGGTGGTGGTTTCGGTACGCGTGCCCTGGCTGTCGGTCTGGGCGGTGCTGGTCAGGTTGCCGTTGGCGTCATAGCCGAAGGTGGTCTGCAGCACGCTGCCCGGGCCGTTGCCCTGGCTGGCCGTGGTGACGGTCTGCGTGCGCCGTCCGCGGATGTCCAGGGTGTGGACGAAGCGGTTGCCATTGGCGTCCGTGTGTTCGGTCAGGCCGTCTGCGTTGTCGTAGCCATTGGTCTGCACGGCTTCGCCGGCCTGGGTGGCGGGCAGGGTGGTGCGGATGCGGCGGTTGCGCGCGTCGTAGGCATGGCGTGTGCTTTGGCCGTTGAGATCGCGTTGTTCAAGCAGGTTGCCGCTGGTGTCGTAGGTGATGGTGGCCTGCGCCTGGCCGCTGTCCAGGGACTGGGTGATGGTGGCCAGGCGGTTGGCCGGGTCGTAGGCGTAGCTGACGGTGGCACCGTTGGGTGCCTTGGTCTCGGTGAGGTTGCCTGCCAGGTCGAACGTGCTGTGGGTGGTGTTGCCCAGGCCGTCTGCCACGCTGATGGCGCGGCGGCGCTTGTCGTAGCCGGTGGTTGTGGTACGGCCTTCGGAGTCGGTGGCCAGGGTGACGTCGCCCATGCTGCCGCGCTGCAACAGGTCGATGGCGCCCAGGCTGCGGTTGGTTTTGACGAGCAGGCCGCGCTTGTCGTATTCGTAGCCGACCTTGTTGCCACGCGCATCGGTTTCAAACTGGATGCGACCGGCTTCGTCGTATTCGGTCTTTTGCAGCTGGATGCCGGCCCGGGTGGTGGCGATGACGCGGTGGAGCGCGTCGTACTGGTAGCTGGTGGCGTGGCCGTTGGCGTCGGTTTCGCCGGTCTTGTTGCCATGCAGGTCATATTCGACCGTGCCGACCTGGCCCAGCCCGTCGCTGGTGGCTGTGCGCAGGTTGAAGTCGTTGTACTGGTGGGTCAGCACCCTGCCCCGTCCGTCGGTCTGGGTCAGGGGGTTGCCGACCGCGTCATAGGTGGTGGCGCTGGCGATGCCCAGGTTGTCGCGGACTTCGATGGGGCGGTTTCGGCTGTCGTATTTTGTGGTGATGACGTTGCCGCCGGGCGCAGTCACGCTGACGATGTTGCCGGCTGCGTCATAAACGGTGGAGGTGACGGCATTGCCCGCAGCTGTAGGCTGGCTGCGGCTGAGCTGCCGGCCGATGGCGTCCCAGGTGAAGCTGGTGGCGTTGCCGCGCGCATCCCTCTGGCTGGTGATGTGGCCGTCGGCGTCATAAGCCGTGGTGCTGAGCAGCCCCAGGGTGTCCTCGCTGCGGATGAGCCGGTTGAGCGCGTCGTACTCGAAGTTGACGATGTTGCCGTTGGGCCAGGTTTCCGTCACGCGGTTGCCGACCTTGTCGTGGCCGTACCGGGTCTGGTGGCCTTCGCCGTCCTGCTGCGCCACGATCCAGTTGCGCGCGTTGTACTGCCATTTCTGTGTCTGGCGCAGCGGGTTGGTGACCTGCAGCTTGTTGCCCACCTTGTCGTAGTCGGTGTGGGTGACACGGCCCAGGGCATCGGTCTCCGCCACCACACGGTTGAGGGCGTCGTAGGCGAAAGCACTGGTGTTGCCGTTGGCATCCGTGCGGCTGAGGAGGTTGCCGCTTGCGTCATAGACCATGCTGCGCTTGCTGCGGCCCGCGATGGTCTGGCTGAGCAGCCGGTTCAGCGCGTCATGGACATAGGTGGTGACGCGGCCCAGCGCATCGGTCTCGCTGGTCTTGTTGCCGTTGCCGTCATGGACGGCAGTGCTGGTGGTGCCGTCGGCAAATTTGGTTGCCGTGCGCTGGTTGAGATGGTTGTAGGTATGCGTGGTCTGCCGGCCGAGCGCGTCGGTTTCCGTGGTGATGTTGCCCACGCCGTCATAGGCGTAGCCGGTGGTCTTGGGCGGGGTTGCAGGCTCGGTGCGCAGGACCAGGCGGTTGGCGTCGTCGTAGGCGTAGGTGGTCTTGTCTCCACGCAGATTGGTTTCGCTGGTCTTGTTGCCCAGCAGATCGTAGGTGGTGACGATGGCGCCCGAGGGCAGGCTCTTGCGCAGCACGCGGCCCATGGCGTCGTACTGGTAGCTGGTGGTGCGACCTTCTTCATCGGTTTCGCTGAGCTTGTTGCCCAGCGCATCCCAGGTCTGGGTGCGCTGTCCTGCGTCGGCCGTGCCTGCGGCCAGCGTGATCCGGGTCAGCTGGTCCAGGGTGTTGTATTGCATTTCGCTGGCGCGGCCTTCGGCATCAACCACGGCGATCTGCCGGCCCCGGTTGTCATGGCGCACGGCGGTGGTGCCGCCCAGGGCATCGACGACGGCGCTGCGCATGCCGCGTGCGTCATAGCGCATGTGGGTGACATTGCCGCGCACATCGGTGGTGCTTTGGCGGTCCCCGTTGGCGGCTACGCTGTGGCTGATGCGGCTACCATCGGGCATTTGCTCGCCGGTCAGGTTGCCGCGCGCATCGAAGCTGGCTGTGAAGGTCAGTCCACGGCGGTCCGTGAAACTCAGGCGCTTGTTCTTGATGAAGGGCGGCGCGGTCTGAGCCAGCCAGGTCTGCGATGTGGAGACGGCCTGGGTGCCGCCGCTACCACCCACCTGCTCGCTGGTCTGGTTGCCGTTGGCGTCATAGGTGTAGCTGGTGACGACGCCGTTGGCATCGGTCTTGCTCAGCATGAGCACGTCGTTCACGGCCCAGGTCATGGACGTGGTGCCCGCTGGGCCGGCTATGGTGAGCGGGTTGCCGTATTTGTTGAAGGCGTAGCGGGTCAGCTTGCCACGGGCGTCCGTGACATCGGTGGCCGGCTCCTCCGGCTTGGCGTTGTAGGCGAAGGCGGTGTGGGCACCATCGGCGGCGGTGACGCCGATGAGGGTGGATTCGAACGAAGGGATCTGGCCATTGCCGAATTGGCGCAGGACGGGACCGGAGTGGTATTTGAACTGCGTGGCCTGGCCCAGCGCGTTGGTGTGGCTGAGCAGCAGGTTGGACATGCCCAACGGGCCGGTGTGGTCGCTGTAGCTGTAGCTCTCGGTGGCCTCCGGCGCGTCGGTGCGGGTGATCTTGACAAGGTTGCCTGCGGCGTCGTACTCGAACGCCAGCCCCATGTCCTCGGGGCCCTGCACTTTTTGCAGGACGTTGACCGCAGCGCCCGAGCCCACGAAGGCCCGGGTCTGGTAGAAGAATTGCAGGGACTGCCCATAGGCGTTCTGTACCTGCAACAAGGGCGCATCCACGCCGATGTCATAGGTGAGGGTCAGCGCGTTGCCGTTGGTGTCGGTGATGGACTGCAGGGCCCACTGGCGCTTGCCGCCGATGAAGCCGAAGTGGTAGCGCGTGCCGTCCTTGGAATAGAAGTCGTAGCTGCGGTCGCCGTTGTTGGCGATCAGAGTGCCGTGGTAGCCCTTGGCCGGTGTGAGCGTGCCGTTGCCCTGGGGCAGGAAGCGGATGAAGCCGCCGTCTCCAGCATTGACCAGGATGTCGCCGCAGGCCGTGGTGGACAGGGAGGCATCGAAGTTGTGCCCCCAGTTCACGCCCAGCACGCCGACACTGCCCGAGCCCCCGGAAGAGTAGGACGGGCGCAGCGCCAGCTGCGGCCCGCGCGCGGCCACGCCCATTCCCATGCCGGACAGGTTGATGCGGCCGGATTTGACATTGACGCCCTGAATGAGGATGTTGCCCACCGGCAAGGCATCGTTGAGCATCAGTTTGGAGATGACCATGCCCTGGTTGGGCTCGACCGATCCATCCTTGTCGCTGACGGCGGTGAGGGTGAAGGCGTAGCCGTTCCTGGCCGGCAGCAGCGCATCGGGCGCCAGGGTGATGCTGTTGGGACCCAGGGCAAAGGGCTGGCCATCGACCAGGCGCACGGGGCTGCCCGTGGGCACAGGGTTGTCGTCGTCGCTGAGGCGGGTGGCCTCCAGGGTGATCCTGGCGTTCTGGCTCAGGATGAAGTTGAGCGCACTGCCCTGGGCGCAGAAGCGGTCATTGGCAATATCCACGTCGCGCATCAGGCGCAGCACGCGGTCGTAGCTGGTGACGATGCGCTGCCTGAAGGGCAGCTCCATCTTCTCGGAGATGATGTCGTCATCGATGTAGGCGTCGGCCTGGTAGGTTTTGGCGATGTCGAAGCGGTTGCCGCGTTCGATCTGTGCATTGCCTTGTTTCTGCCGGCTCTCGGAAGGGCGAACAGCCACAAGCTGCCCGTCCTCGAACACGCGCACCTGAACCGCTGGGGCAACATAGTCGTCAGGCTCCACCTGGAAGCCGACCTGTATGGGGTAGACGTTCAGGCCCGCATCCGACAGATAAAGGCGCCCGGGGTCCACACCTTGATCGGTATTGGCAGACGTAATCACGCTGATGGCGGCCCGTACGCCAAACACGGCCCCGCCTGCCGAGGCCATGGTCAATGGCTCGCTCCTCGGCACGGGGTTGCAGCCCGTCCCCATCACATCAAGGGTGTAAGTTCCCCCCAGATTCCAGAGCAAATCGTTGCTGGCGGGACTGGCACCCGTGATGACATGGCTTTGCCACTCGGCAGCGCCCACCTGTGAAAAATTCACCGCCCGACCACCGGCGGACACTTGCAGTGAGGCCGTGGCGCCCACGGTGGGCTCGAAAGTGCGTGTTCCGGTGAAGACACAACGGCCGCTGGAGTCCGTACCCGTGCTGGCGCGCTCCTGAAAAAGCGTCAGTCCGAAGGGCCTTGCAAAGCGCTTGCCCGCACCCGTCGCGGCACTGGGCCGGCCATCCTTGTCCCAGTAGGCCTTTGCCAGACTGAGCAATCTTGGCCATGCCGAACAGCTCGTTTCCACCTGGACCTCGACCGTGGTGGACAGGCCGCCTGCGGATATCTGTACCGGTGACCGGGTGGCATTGGTCGGTCCTGGAGTGATTTCCAGGAACGCCACTCCGTCGGTGTTGGTGTCATGGGGACCATCCGCCGTGGCGGGAACAGGTCTGACAGCAGGGTCGCAATTTGCGGAGGGTGCGAGGCCCGTGCCCGTGACGCGGACGTTGGCCACAGGATTGGCGAATTTGTCCAGGACCTCGACGGAAAAGCTGCTTTGCAAACTGCCCAGTCCAGGCACTGGACTGCCTTGCCCAAGCCGCTTGGTGTTGAGGGTGGCCGCAACGCCCGGAAGCGCCAGCACCCGCAAAGGCTGCGGGGGCTTGAGAGTTCCCGCCGCAGAGGCTACGGAGGCATCGAAGATGTTCAGGCCGGCCTGCGTGACATGCTTGTCTCCAGGCTTGACCAGAACATAGACCGACGACGCAAGGGTGGACTGGCCAAGCGTGACCGTGGTGCTGGCAACGCCCAATGCGTTCGTCGTGCCGGTCGCCGGGCTGACACTTCCGCCGCCGCGAACAGCCATGAAGCTGACGCTGGCCCCCTTCACTGGCCGCCCGTCGCGGTCACGTACGCGCACGCTCATCGACTGCCCCGCCAGCGGCTGACCGACCGTGCCTTCAAGGTCCGTTCCGGCATTGAGCATCTCGACGCTGGCACCCGAAGACGGGTCGTTGTTGGCCGCATCGGTATGGGCGCCCGCCAGGGCGTCGGCCAGGAACTGTAGGGTCCAGGGGCTCTGCGCCGTGGCACCGCCGGCAATGCCGCCCGTGAGGAAGTAGCCGCTGGCGCCCGTGGCGGGATCGCTGACGATCCAGCCCATGCCGCTCCATGCGCCATGGGCAACGCTTTGCGCGGTGATCTCGACACTGTGGCCCGACTGCAGCCAGGATCGCAGCTCGGCCCTTGTGCCCTGCGCCACCGGCAGCGTGGCCAGTTCAGGCGCGTTGGGGGAGGTGAGCGTGAGCACGGTGGCGTTGCGGGACCGTGCCAACGCAATGAGCTTGTCTGCGGACACGGACTCGGCGCCGAACTGCGACTGGAAGACGCTGTGCTCCAGCGAAGAACCAGCCAGTCCTATGGCGGCCTGCAGCCTGCGCGCACCAACCGCGTCGGCGGCGATGACCTCGGTGGGGCGTGCTGCGGCGTCGATGGTCACGCCCTTCCACTCCAGCGTGTAGGGCACGCCATTGACGCCGTAGGCGTTCAGGGCATTGCTGACGATGGTCACGGACGGCGCGGGATGCACGACGGCCGCTCCGTTCAACGCAGCAGCCCCTGCTTCGAAGGCATTCCACTGCGATTCGTAGCGCTGGATGATGCCGTCCAGCAATCGGGCAGCATCGTATTCGCCGTCTCGTGCCGAAGGCGTGGCACTGCGGGCCACACCGGACTGCCCCACGCCAATGGCGTGGTAGGCGCCGACGAGGAAGCTCTGCTCCACGGTCTGTGTGTTCGCCGGGTTCTGGATGTCCAGACGGAACTTGACCTGGCTGCCACCTGCCAGAGGAGCCAGGCCCACCTTGCGCTGGTATCCATCCAGCCGCAGTTCCGGACGCAGCTGGTAGAGATACAGCGGCGCCAGGTCAAGACCGCCCGCCAGCAAAATGGCGCGGTGGTCGGCCAGTTCGGCCGGAATGTAGTTGATGGTGGCGCGCTGGTTGAACAGCTCGTGCACGGGCAGGCTGATGTCCAGGCCGGCCTCCCCGGCGCCGCTCGCGTCGTTGAACAGGCGCAGGCGGGCCGTGGATCGCACTGCATCAGGCAGTGCCGCTGATTCCGCCGTGGCTGCCACGACGGTGAAGGCCAGGGTGTTGGGCAGCAACCCCAAAGCCTGCGCCCTTATGGGCATGGGTGCCACGGCCCCTTCGTAGCTGGAGGATTTCGGCTGCAAGGCCGCATCGACCTGCTCGCGCACGAAGCTGCCGAAGTCCACCGACTGCACCTTGGAGCGGTACTGCGTGGCAAGCTGCTGCAGATCCAGTCCAAGGTCCGCCAGGCCGGCACCGGCGGGCCTGGGCTGCAGGGTCTTGTGGAACACGTCCAGCGGCAGCCAGGTCTTGCCAGAGGCATCGAGCACGATGCCGCGATAGTTGGTGTAAGGAACCTGCACGGCCACCCAGGTGTGTTCCATGCGGACCAGGGCGACGCGTCCGCCCTGGACAACGGGCGAGTAGGCAATGCCGGCCTTGGCCAGCATTTCCGGCACCAGGCCGGGATCGCCCAGGCCGGCAGCGCTGGCAATGCCGTCCACGCCGATTTCGGCCACGCCGTGAACATAGCGGGCAGGCGCACCCGCGGCGCGCAGCATGGCGACCAGCAGCGAGGCCTGGTCCACCGCATTGCCTGCGCCCGTGCGCAAGGTGCCCAGGGCACCCTTGGTGCTGCCGCTGTACCACTCGCTGCGGATGCCGTTGCGCACGTACTCGTAGATGCGCACATAGTCGTAGTCGAGTTCCTTGGCCTTGGCGACAATTTCCTCGTTCAGCGGTGCCTCCGGTGCGTCGGCCACGTCTTGCGGCATGGCTGCAATCTCCTGCCCTGCTTCGTAGCTGGGCAGGATGACCGGAGCGCTCACTGGCGCGCGCACGGCCAGGCCCAGAGGCCGTACGGGCAGCATCGCGGCACGCAGCACCGGTGCATTGCCCTGCGCCTGGCCAGTGGCCTGAAGCGCTTCACGCAACGCCCCCACGGCCTGGGCCTTTTGCTGGCTGTCTCCATCCATCCCCGGCATGGCGGCGGCCAGCTTCTGCAGCAGCTGGTCGATCTGCACCTGGACCGCGGCACGGCGCGCTTCAAAGGCTGCGGGCAGCGAAGGATCGGCAAGCCGGCCCTTGAGATCCAAGCTGTCTTCCTGAGCCAGCATGGCACTCGCACGAACGCGCTCATGGGCCTGCCGGATGCGGGGCACATCCCCGGTGGCCACGGCTTCGGCCATGGCCTCAAAGGCCTGGGCCAGTTGCTTGCCCGTGGTGTTGCGCGCGGCAATGCCGCCGCCTGACCGGTTGTCCACGCTGCGCAGCAGGGCCGAGGCATCGCGGCCTGCCGAGATGGCGTTGATCACGTCCTCCTGCGTCACGGGCGCAGGAGTCGATGGCTGCTCAGCCCGAGCCGGCGCGCTCTCCACGAGCAAGGTGGCCAGCACCATGGCAACCCAAAGATGGCGCAGCCAGGCCGAGGTATTGACACGGGCGGGGAAGAAGACTGGAGACATCATTTTTTTCGTGTTTTTACGAGAGCGCGATGGGCAACGAATGCCATGGCCAGGCACATCAGGACCAGCATGGCCCGATCGGAGGGCCAAGCAGGCACCGCAACGGGTTCCTGCACGGCGGTGCCGAGGACCGTGAAGATGACAGTCCGCTGCGCCTGGTTGCCTGCACGGTCGCGGGCGGTAATCTGCAGCACATGGGAGCCAGGGCTGCCCACGCGCTGGCCCTGGCTGAATGGCTGCCCATCCAGGGTGCTGGCGACGCTTTCCAGGTGCGCGTCGATGACCTTGAACGAGATGGCCTGGCCGGCGGGATAGCTGCCGCCATCGGCAACGCTGAGTTGCTCGATGGCAGGCGGCGTGTTGTCCACCGTCACCGTGCGGACCACGTCGGGATGGCTGACCCACTGGCTGTCAACAGCACGCACGCGCAGCAGGACAGGGCCATCGGCCAGTTGGGCAAGAATTGCCTCATGGGCTCCACTGCCACGCGATGCCATGGCGGTGTAGGAGGCACCAGCAGCAACGGCCATCTCCAGGCGGCTGATATTCTCGGCAGGCACGACCCTGGCCAGCACAGGCACGCCGGATCGGACAACGGCATTGGCCTCAGGCGCCGTGATGGTGACGACGGGCGTGCCGCTGCTGCCCGCGGTCACCCGGAACCTGACCGCCACGACGGTTTCATTGCCCGCGATATCGCGCGCCGCAGCCGTCAGGACGTAGGTGCCTGGCGTGGCGATGGACTGACCAGAGACATAAGGCTGACCATTGAGCATGATGGAGCTGCTGGCCAAGTGGGTGTCGCTGAGCGCAATGGAGGCGCTGGCGGAGCCGGCATACACCCCGTCTTCGGCCACGCCCGTGATCACCACCTGGGGTGCCGTGTTGTCCACGATGAAGCGGCGCAACTGCACATCCGAGACATTGCCGGCGTTGTCGGCGGCGCGCACCGATACGGCGTGCGCGCCATCCGGCAGTCCGCCCACGTCCAGCACGTACCTGCCGGTGGTGGCCGACAGGGCCAGGCTGCTCCATTGCGGTTGCCCATCCAGGCTGTGCTCCACCGAAGACACGCCGGAGCCGGTATCCGTGGCCGCAACGCTCAGCACGGCCGCACGGCGCACATGTGCACCTTCGACCGGTTGCTCGATGAAAGCGGCAGGCGGTGTGGTGTCGGCCACGGGCAGACGGATGGAGAACTGCAGCGTGGATGCCGCGCTGTTGCCGGCCTTGTCCACGGCATCGACGCTCAGGACGTAGTCGCCACTGGCGGTCACAGGCGTTGCACTGACATAGGCAGCACCGTTGAGCGTGATGGAGCTGCCGAGCAACGCCATGTCGGTCACGCTGATCACAGGGGTCACCGCCGCAACGTACTGCCCCGCGGCGACACCGGAGATGGTGATCACGGGAGGCGTGTTGTCCACGGTGAAGCTGCGTGCATCGGTGATGGCCTCGTTGCCCTGAGTGTCCCTGGCGCGAACGACGACGCTGTGCGCGCCATCGGTCAACGTGTCCAGTGAGGCGGCATACAGGCTGGCGTCGTTTTGGGTGGCGTCCATGGCCAGGGGCGCAAAGGCGCCGCTGTCGATGCTGAACTGCGCCTCGGCCACGGCAGATTCCGCGTCCACGATGGTGGCGGTCAGGCCGCTGGTGGCTCGCCGCAGGTAGGCGCCGGCCGCTGGCGTTCTGATGTCGATCACGGGCGCCGTGATATCGCCTGCCGTGGACTGGATGCTGAAGCGCACCGTGCGGCTGGCGGTGTTGCCAGCCAGGTCGATGGCGTCCACCTGGAGCACATGGGAGCCCGGGTCGCTGATGCGCGTGCCCGATGCAAAGGGGGAACCATCGAGACCGATCTGCGACACGGACAGGTTCGGATCGGTCACCACGATGGAGGGCGTCACGGGGTTCGCATACGCGTTTTCCGCAACGCCGGAAATGGCGATGACCGGAGGCTGGCTGTCCAGAACAAAGCTGCGCTGCACGGGCTGCGATACGTTGCCGGAATGGTCGGTGGCACGCGCTGCGAGCTGGTGTGCTCCGTCTGCCAGGGATGGCAATACCCCCACATAGCTAGAGCTGACCGGGTCCGACAGTGTCGCTGCCTGCCAGCCGCCACCATCGACCTGGAACTCGACCGTGCGCACACCGGACAGCAGATCCGTTGCCGCAACCTGCACCGACTGCGCCGCACGCAGATGGACCCCCTGCACGGGCTGCCTGATCACAACCGTCGGTGGATCCAGCTCGAACACCGCCACTTCACGTTGCCTGAGTAAATTCGGCTGCGGTGCGCTGGCGATGGACATCCGCCCCGCTCCAGGCGGAGATGTCAGCGAGGTGCGCAACTGGATCCACAGCGCGCCGATGGGCATGCCCTGCGCGGAAAAACTGAAAGCCGACCGCGTTTCTGTACCACGCGCCAAGGAGGCAATGCCGTGCGACGAGCGCGCCAGCACCGTGTTCGAGCGGGGCTCCAGCACCACCACCTCATACTGCAGGTCGCTCAGATCGGTCTGCCCGCTGTTTGTCAGGATGGCCGTGCCGGCAATGCTGCCCGTGTAGGGCAGGCTGCTACGGTCCAGCACGATGTCGCCCGTCAGCGATGCCACTGGATTGGTGTCAGCCACGATGTCGAATGTGGTGCTGTTTCGGGCGACTTCCCTGCCCTCGAACACAACCCACAGATCGGCCGTGTAGGCGCCCTGGGCCAGGCCGGCCGTGTCCATCGTCCTGGCCATCTGGGTGACGGCGACAAGCCCGACCTCGTCCGTAGCCTCCAGCACGGCCTTGCCGGCAGGGTCGAGTACTCGGACGAAGGACTGCGCCTTGCCAAGGGTCGGGGAGGAGCCCGCAGGATCGACCTGCGCCACGATGCGCGCCACGGTGCCTGGCGCATACGAGGCGCTGTCGCTGCGGACCCTGGCATCGATCTGGACATGGGGTTTGACCAGGAAGGACGCCGTTGCCTGCGCCAGCACGACCGAGCCATCCACCCAGGATGCTCGCACCTTGTACGGGCCGTCGAAGATGGCCGGAACGCTCCAGTTGAAGTCCACGCTCCGGCTTTGTCCGTACGGCAGCAGGGGTTGGCTTTGCGACGGCAGCGTGGCAACGGCATCCCCCTGGGCATCTTCGATGCGCAACCGAAGCTGCCCCGATATGTCAGCGCCGCCATTGAAGAGCGTGACACTGCCGCTCAGCATGGCCCCCACGGGATAGGAAGGACTGGCGACGCCGGCCGCCAGAGTCCGCACGGCAGTCGCCCCCACAACGCGCACGGGCAACACCAGCACGTTGTTGTCCTCGGAGACTTCCTGTACCTCATCGTCGGCATCGACCGCGATGCTCAGCTGCCAATCGCCTGCCGTGTCGAAAACGGCATCGGTTCGCAGTATCTGGCTGCCGCCCGCCGCCATGGCCGTGGTGCGGGTGCTCAGCAGCTCGACGCGCGCTCCGCCAGGCGAGGTGGCCAGCATGCGCACACGGGCACCAGGCGCGTCGGCGATGCCCACGTTGTTCACCACCACAGTGACACGGCTTGCCTCGCCCGCCCTGGGGATCTGGGGCAGCACCGTGACATCGGCGCCCCGCACGGAAAAATCGGGCAAGGCGGCTGCCTGGGCGTCATAGGTCACGCTGATGGCAGCGGACTGCGCTCCGGCATTTCCCTCAAGGTCCGTGGCCTGCGCGACCAGCAGATTCCTGCCGGCTCGCAGTGCGATGGGCGGGAACAGGGCCGTTCCAGGCAATGCCAGGGATGTGACGCCATCCGAGTCCGTGACGAACAGCAGCCCCGAGCGGGCCCACGCCATGCTTTCGGGATGGATGCCCATGTCGATGGACCGCGGTGCCGCACCAGCGGCGTCCACGATATGAAGCTGAGTGCCACGCACAAAGGCAAGCGCATCGGTGGGCGACAGGGAGAAGTGGTCCACCCCCTCTTCATGGGCCGTCGCCACGACAGGCGCCGCCTGCCCCACGTGCTGGAGATGCACCTGGTAGGCCTGCGCATCGCCTTGCCTGGCAAGGAAATAGACAGACTGCCCATCCGATGACCATTGCAGCGGCTCGTAGTCGTCTGCTCCCGGCTGGGACTGCGCAAGGACATGCCCGTCCGGCAGTGACAGCAGGACGAGTTGCCCGCCATCGACGGCCGCCACATGCTGCCCGTCGGGAGCGATCGCGAAATTGCTGAACCATCGGGTTGCACGCGCCACGGTACGGCTGGCTGCGCCGTCCACCGGCACCTCTACCAGCGCTTCGCCACCGTTCGTAACACCCAGCCAGCGCTTGCCGTCAGGATGCCAATCCAGCATCTGGACAAAGCCATCCAGCTCCGGCTCGGACACACTGCCGTCCGCCACACGCACAAGCCTGACCGAGCCTCCACCGCTTTGCAACAGCAGTTGAGAGGCATCGGGCGACCACACTGGAATGCCTCCAATGCCGGCGCCCGACACCTTGCGCAAAGTGGCAGGTGCTGCGCTGCCATCAAGCAGCGGCGGCACATGGAGGATGCTCAGTCCGTCGAAGGATATCGTTGCCACAAGGTCGGCCCTGGAAGCCAGCGTCATGGCCTGCTGGCGATCGAACACGCGTGTCTTGCGCAGGCCTGCCAGGGCATTGGCCGATGCCACCGCGACACCATCGCGGCTCAACTGCACGCGGGCAGAAGGCTCGCTGAAGACACGAACGGCCGTGCTGGGCTGCGACACCACAAGAGGATGTGCGCTGTCGGTGGGATGAAAGATCAGGGGGGCAGAAGGCCCCATGCGATCGAGCGCCACGCCATCCACTTCGTTGGAGGCATCCCCCTCGTTGCCTGCTGCATCCCGCGACCGCACCACGTAGTAGTACCGCACTCCGTTGACCACCTCTTGGTCGGAATACGCCAGGGTCCGGGCATCCGTCATGGCGATGGCGCTGTAGGGCCCTCCCACCGCTGTGGCGCGGTACAGCACGTAGGATGCCGTGCCGTCCGCCGACGCTGGCGCCTGCCAGGACAACCGCAGTTCACTGCCAGCAGCAGGCGCCACCAGTGCAAGTTGCAAGGGAGCACCTGGACGCACGGAGGCAATCTGCGCCACGGCCTCATTGGACAGCTCGCCCGCATTGCCAGCGACATCCACCGGACGCACGGTATAGGCATAAGAGCCATTGGCCAGGGGGCCATCCACATGCAGCCTTGGCTTGGTGGCCGCCACCGTGGCAATCACCACGCCGTCGCGCAGCACCTCATACGAGGCCAGGTCATCAGCGGCGCTTTCCGTCCAGCTCACCGTGGCCATGGTCCCGTCCACTTCGACACGGGTCTGCACCGGAGGCGGAGGCGTGATGTCGCCGATACCTGCAGGGCTGGCACTGGCCGCAGTCCCCAGCAGGCCAAGCTGGCTCAATGCCTGCACGGAAACCGTGTGCCGACCGCCGGGCACCGCGATATCGGCCTCTGTGCCGCCCAGCACGGCCAGCGACCTGCCTCGCACCTCGCCGACCCGCCCCGCCGCAACCCCGTCGGCAGCTGCACCCAGGGATATGCGAATGCGATCCGTGAAATAGGGCGGATCCAGCGCAAGCCGCAGACTCTGCTCTGCATTGGCGTTGTCCTGCTTGAGCGGCACCCAGACAAAACCATCCCAGGCCTCGACTGCATAGCTGGTCGGAGGCTCCATGTAGGTGCTCCACACAATGGACAGCTCCTGCACAAGCTCCTTGCGTGCCGCCGAAAGCTCAATCCAGGGTGCCGGGTCTTGCTCGTCGGGCAGCCAGGCCGTGTCGTCATTGCCATCGATGGCCCGGCCGGCCCGGGCGTAGCTGCCTTCCTCGGTACTGGCCACAGCGGCGACGAAATCAAACGGCCTGGGATCGGGCTTGCCGTCCACACGAACCACATAGCCCGTCACGTCAGCGCTGCTGCTGGCGGACCAGGTGGCGCGCAGCACGCCGCCGGACGCCACGGCCTGCAACTGTTCGGGCGCTGCCGGCGGATCTCCTCGCGCCACACGCACCTGACCGGCCCGGCTGCGATTGCCGGCTTCGTCGGTCTGGCGCGCCGTGATGATGTTGGCGCCCGTGGCCAGGGGCACGGCGTCGGCCTGGAATCCTCCCTCGGCATCTGGGGAAAGAGACAGCGTCGCGGGTGCGCCGGTCTCCGGCGCGCTTGTCACCGCGACGGCGTGCACGGCATCAGGACCATGGCCTCGCAGGGGGGTCGCCGCCAATGCCAGCGGAGTGTATGGCTGCTTGAGCGCGGTGGTGTAGACCCAGGCCTTCGCCTCGGGCGAGGGATCGGACTCGTTGTCCTCCTGGTCCACGGCCAGCACCTGGTAGCCATGCCGGCCATCTGGGCGGCCTGCGTCCACCAGTTGCGTGGCCACCACAGGAGCGGTCGTCACACGGGTGATATCGCCCGCCGCATCGATGCGCTGGACATGGTAGCCCTGCACGCTGCTGCTCGGGCTGGCCGTCCAGCGCAGGGATACATCGCCACCGTCCACTTGTGCAATGAGGTCGGTGGCCGGCTTGGGTCGCTGCAAATTCTTGCGGACCACGCTGATGGCTGCAGGTGCGGGATCGGTGCGGCCGCCAAGGTCCGTGGCCACGGCACGCAACTGGTAACTGCCAGGCGTCAGCGCCTTGGTGTCCCAGTTCACGCTGTAGGGGGCCTTGGTGCTGGCGGTGCCGATCAAGGTCCAGTCGGCATCGGCTGCGGCCTTGTACTCGAACCGCACGGAGGCGATGTCCAAATCCGGGCTTTCTGCGCGCACATAGGTCACGCCATCGACGCCTGCGCCATTGGACGGCTGAACGATGACCGCCTTGGGCGGCCGGTTATCCACCGTCACGCTGGCGGGATCGGAGCGGCCGCTCAGGTTGTCCGCCTTGTCGGCGGCCACCACGGTGTAGACGAAGGTGCCATCGGGCAAGGCCTTGTCCAGATAGCTCGTTGCATTGATCAGATAGGGACGGATGGCGTTGTCGCCAGGGTCGGACTGGTTCACCAGTTGCCCGTTGCGGTACAGCAGGTAGCCAGCAAGATCAGGCTCCGTGCTGGCCGTCCAGTCAAGGCTCACATCCTGCGTGCCGGACAGCTGCGCGCGCAGCCCCAAGGGCTTGGTCGGCGGGAGGTTGTCCACGAGCACCCGCACCTGGGCGCTTGACAGGCCGCCTTCGGTGTCCTGGGCCTCGAGCCGGATGGTGTAGACGGCGCCCTCCGGCAAGCCGGCAGTGGGCCAGTTGGCCAGCACATCGCCTTGCACCGGCAGTGCGGAGGTGCGCAGTACTTTCCATTCCTTGGGCGATGCCCCCTCCCCGACCGAGACCTGGTATGCCAGGAAGTTGGTCAGCGCATAGGCGCTGCCCTCGATGGACAGCAGCCCACCCACTGCCGATTCGGTCGCAGGCTTGCTGATATGCGCCAATGGGCCCGAAGCCTTGATGCGGACCTGGACCACATTGGAGTGCGCGCTTTCCACGCCGCTGCGGGAAAGCGCGGTCACGGTGTAGGCATGGTCTCCGTCGATCAGGCCGACATCCAGATACTCGGTGCCCAGCCAAGGTTGCCCATTGAGCTTCTGGCCATTGCGATAGATGCGGTAGCCCACGATTCGCTCCACATCGTTGTTCGGCAGCCAGGCCAAGCGGACGTCGCTGCGCTGTTCGCGCCGTGCCGACAATACCGGCGGCCGGGGCGGTGTGGCATCGATCTGCAGCGGCACATCGAACCTGGAGGCATTGCCGGCCTTGTCCAGCACCGTCAGACGCAAAGTGGCCGGTCCGTCGGGCGGCAGGCCCACCAATCTGGCAAGTTCCCCATTGACCACATTGGCCGTCCCGCGGCCTATGACTGTGAGAGCGTCCAGCGTCTCGCCAACACCGCTGCCCAGCTCCACCGTCCACGAGTCCATATGATCATCGCTGGCCGTACCCACCACCGGCACCATCGTGCCGATGGCGGCATGGGCCACGGGCGCGGTGATCTGCGCCACAGGCGGCGTCTGGTCGACATTGATACTGACGGTGGCCTGGCCCACATTGCCGGCCTTGTCGGCGCCTACCAGCTGCATGCTGTAGCGGCCGTCCTGCAAGGCCGCACCATCGAAGGCCAGGGACAGGGCTGCCGGCGAGGACACGACGGGCACCGCTTGAACGGCGTGGCCATTGATCATC
Organism: Delftia sp. CH05; assembly: GCF_009827015.1. Classification (NCBI taxonomy): domain Bacteria; kingdom Pseudomonadati; phylum Pseudomonadota; class Betaproteobacteria; order Burkholderiales; family Comamonadaceae; genus Delftia; species Delftia sp. CH05. Next base: position 43,659 of record NZ_WUMG01000030.1, read on the forward strand.
AGTTGCGCACTCGACAGATTGTGGTCGGCCACCAGGCCGGCCACATCTGCCGGCCGCACCCGGCTGACAAAGGTGCCCGGTGCCGGACTGGAAAACGAGACATCGGGGAGCTTCGAGTCCAGCTCGAATTCCGCAGACTGGTAGCTGGAGGCATTCTCTGCCTCGTCGCTGGCGATGACCTTGAGGCGATAGCGGGCGTCATCCAGACCCAGTTGCTGAAGGCTGCCCAGCGCAGACTTGACCAGGACCTCGGACCCCTCGGCCATCAATACCCGCTTGGTCGATGGCAGCGGGCCCTCGACGAAGATCTGATAGTCACGCAGCATCCTGTCGGACACGGAGCCCACGAGTCCGGCATTTCCAGGCATGAATTCGCCCAGTACCGAATCCAGCGTGAACAGCGGTGGCGTGGCGTCCAGCAGCACCGCACTTTCCTCCTTCTGAACGTTGGTCTGGTCAGCGCGGGAAGTGGCCCGGATCTCCACCGTGTACTCCGCGTCGGGAGCGGGTGCGAGCGCGTCATTGAGACCATCCCAAGTCACCACGGTTTCGCCGGGAGATGCCAGGGACTGGGACACCAGACGGCGCACGACCAAAGCACCTCGCCGGATTGTCAGATCGACAAACGCCGGCTGCAGCACGTCATAGGTCACGCGCACGCTGTCCAGCCGGCCATCTCCATTGGGGGAGAAGGTGTCGGGTGTCACGGAGAACTTGCGAAGCAGTGCCACGGGGGCCTTGAGCTTCAGGTCGCGGGTGAGCTCAGAGCTCAGCTCCGCTCGGTCGAAAGCCCGCAAGCGCAGCGTGACCACGCCCTCCAGCGAACTGGCATCCAGCGCTGCAAGCTTGCGCAGATCGACTCCCGAGGTCTGCGAGGCCAGCGCGGTCCAAGCGTCGCCCTGGCTGTAGTCCAGAATCCACTGCAGCAGGTTCTTGTCCGTGGCACTGCCGACAATGTCCAGGAACGACTGCGTGACCTCTCCGGCCAATGGCTTGTCCAGCAGCAGCGCGGGCGCCGTCCTGTCCACCTCGACCTGCAGTCTGCTGCGCAGCAGATTCAATTCGTTGTCGGGATCCGGGGCTTTCAGGTTGCCACAGCCATCCTCGTAAGTGACATCAAAGGTGTAGTAGCCATCTTCCACGTACTGGCCCGCATCGTTGCGCCCATCCCAAACAAGGTCACGGGTACCTGCGGACACCGACAGCCTGTTGGTCAGTTGCCGCACCAGCCCCCCGCTCTCGACGGGCACCAGCTTGCCCTGCACCACACGACGTACCACGACAGTCACCGCCATGGGCTCCAGAGGCTGGATGGTCAGGATCACCGAATCCAGGGTGCTGGCAGTGCCTGGCGAAAACAGCCGCCTGTCCACGGAGGCCGGTCCGGCCTCCAGCGTTCCGTCAAGGTAGAACCTGACCTGCCGGCAAGACTGCGCGCCAGACCAGTCAAATACAGTTATCCGGCTGGTCACCTGACCGGAAATATTCACGATCGGACCCAGCGGGCCTGCAAGGCGCTTCGCACTCATGTATGGACGCGAGAGGATCTTGGGTGAAGTGGCAAATTCGTTCGAGACATACGGCGTGCTTGCCGACGCACCTGTTTCATCACGAGGGTCCGGCCCATGGATGCTGGGCAGTGCTCCATTAACAGGCTGCCAGGGTGCGTACTCATCATCACCCAGACGGAACTCCTGCAGGTAGTCAAAACCGGCGGCATCTTCGATTTCCACTTCGGGCCGCAGGGCGTTGACTATCTTGTCCTCCCTGTCCCTGCCGGCCTTGTGCAATTCAGGAATCGCGCACACACGCTGGTTTTCCTGCGGATAGGTAATGCGCCATGCGGGAGGCGAATGGTCCACAGGGGCCTTGAACGAGCCATGGCGCTTCACGCCATCGCGGTCCGTCGTGATCCCCGTGAAGACCCCCTCTCCCTCCGGCAGGCCACGGTGGTCAAAGGTGAATTCATAGTCCTGGTACCGCGGATTGACCACGTTGAAAACCAGTTGCCGCCCGCCGGTGGGAACGTCGGCAAAGACCTCCAATGACAGCAAGGGGGTTGTAACCAACTCCGCAGGAATGGGTCTCACCACGCCATGCAACTGGTGCGGGGCATCTGCCTCGCAGGAAGCGGCGAAATTCGGTCTGATCTGGAAATCGACACCACCACAATCCTGGATGCTGTCTTCCGCCTGCATCGTGCTGCCATTGTCGAATGTGACCAGCGCACGCACCCTATACCCGGCACAGGACACGTAGCGGCCGCTTTGCTGGAATCCGAAGGTGGTGTCAGGCGGAACAATGGAGTTGAGTTGTTGCAGCAGGATGCGTCGTTCGATGGCGTGATAGGCATCGGTCGGGCTGGAGACAAAGACCTCCAGCTTTTTGGCCACCCGGCTTGTTGTCAGATCGACAACACCACCCAGCATGGTCTCACCCAGACCGGTGGCATTGATTGACAGCTTGTTGCCGGATCTCGTCACGATCTCATTCGTGAAGTACTGAGTACCGCTTTTGCCGGTGAGCTTCAGACGCATGCTCACACCCTTGTCCGCAGCAATGCTGGAGTTGTAGAAACCTACAAGACCGTAATTCTTAGGAATGGGTGCATCACCCTCAAGGGACGAGCGTTCTGGCATCCATATCGGATGGACCTGGTTGGCCAGGCCGCGCGTCTCCACCAGCACATCCTGGCCATCCCCTATGGGATACACCTGCAGATGGGGTTGCTCAAGCCACTCGCCTTTTTTCGCGAGCTGTTCTTCATTGAACTGCAAGGACACGGACACCACCGGATCATCAAGCGTTTCCGCAAAAATCAGTGCGATGCCCGAAGCAGGACGCAGCGCCACCTCCCGCCCTTCAAACATTTTTCCGTGGTGGTTCGGCGGCGCAGGCACCTCCTCCTCCTCCAAGTCCCGCTCGAGAATCTGTCCGGCCAGAATCAAACGCAATTCCTGCTGGGCAGGCGCAAACTGCGCAACCGTACGATTACCGGCCAGATCAACAACAGTCAGCCGATAACGCTTTCCTGCATAGTCCGCCAGCGACAGAAGATTCACATGGCGTTGCCTCTTGCTCTCATCGGCGCGCAGTCCATAGGGGCTCCAGCGGCCGGGATTGCTGCCATCACTTACCTCCAGCTGCACTGAATCGAAATGGGCGTCCGATACGTCCCAGCTCAATTGCGTCCTCCGACAGATGCTTCCCAGACAGTCAGAGAACGGTGTCTCGTTCTTCAATTCATTGATGACAGGTGCCGAGTTGTCCAGATGGACAAAGAAATCAAAGCCCACCACGTGGATTCTGTATTCGCCATCCACCACGATCTGCCCGTTGTCGTCGCGGCCATCCCAGACAATGGAGGCATCCACATTGCCGGCCGGATGGTTGCGTAAAAACGTCCGAACCAGGCCACCCTGTCGATTGAAGACACTGAACTCCAGGTTCACGGGCTCCAGGACCCGGTAGGTGAGACTCATCACGTCCTTGGTGCCATCGCCATTGGGCGAGATATGGGACGGCTCGCGCACCACATTGGTAATCGGCGGGCCTGCCTGGGCAATGGCAACACGGCGCAGCTTCTGTCGGCGGTTGCCGGCACGGTCCTCCGCCATCAGCCGCACGGTGTAGCGGCCCACGCCTGGCGAAACCCACATGGCAAGATCCTTGTCCCACAGGGGCGTGGAGCTGGGCGGGGCGATGGGATGCCAAGTCTCAGGCGCATCATCGCTGGCATAGTCAAGCCAATAGCGAGCGAAGTTCCTGTCCGCCACGCCCCCGTGCACCTTGACAGACACACCATCGGCGCGGCGCGACAAAGCGAGATCGGTCTGCAGGTTGGCAAGGGTACGGAAAACATAGGTGTCCCGCGGCTGGCGATCACCAAAGGGAACACACGAGGACAACTGCCCCGGGTTGTCCCAGGCTTCGTACTGTATCCCGCGGCCATATTCGATGAATCGGCTCACGCCACTGCGGTCGAGTCCCTCATATCCCGGCTGGACGAAGGGCGGCGCTTCGCCGAAAGCCAGGGAGGAAACCGCATGGGGGCTTCGCAGATAGATCAGGCGGTAGCGGGGAGCGTCCTGGCCGCTTTGCGCACGCACGACGGCCCCACTGGCGGTGACTGGTACAGCACTTCGAGACGCACCGATGTCCCCTCCCATGCTCACGCTGGCAAGCACTTCATGGCGACCGGGTACAGCCACCAAATGCACGATCGGCGAGCCCGGGCGGCCATTGGCCATGTCAAAGGTTTCGAAGAACGGCGGGATATCGGTCACACGGCCGGACACGATTTCAATGCGGCGAATCGTGATGGCACAGCGCCTGGAAGCGCCATCCTCCGAAACAGTGCAGTCCGGCGCGACGGGAAGGTAGAGCTCTGCAGAATCCTCGGACCATGCCTCCTGCCCCACCACGTTTTCCAGGCTGACCTGACGCAACTCGTTGCCGTCGGCATTCAGCACCAGCAGTTCGGTCGGCGTCTGCCCCACCACCAGGCGCCCATCGGGCGACCAATAGTATCGGTGGTCATTCGGCAATGCCCTCACATGGCCGTTCACCAGGTTGACCAACAGCGTGCCGATAGCGCTGGCCTCGGCAAGCAATCGTGTCCTGTCGGGCGAAAGTCGTACGTCGTAAACAGATTCCGCCCCCAGTGCACGCACGGCTCCCGTGCCGATGTGGATTGCGCCCAGGTTGCCGTCGCCCAAATGGACGAACACCTCGCTGCCGTCATGGGACAGACCGATCAGGGAGCGCAGAGCCTGGGTGGAAATGAGTTTGCGCCCCTCCCCCTCCCCGCCGGACACAACCAAATGCTCCAAGTCAGAGTTGTATGCCACAAGGCGCGTACCCTGCTCGTCCGCAACAAAGGAGCGCCACCCGGAGGGAGCGCCGGAAACATCGCCTGGCAGGGACAGGCCACCCAGCACCAGATGCATTCCCCGACCCCAGTCGTCCTGACGGTAGATGCCGGCGGGCAGGTCGATGGCGACATCCTGCGCGGTGGGCACGTTCAGATAGAAACCCGAGCCTTCGCGTATCGACTCCACGGGAACATTTCTGGGCAGGGAACAGGTCAGGCCTGCGTTGATGCCCAGCGGTGTCCCCATGACCGACAGCAGGGAGCTGCGGTTGGTGTCGATCTCGACCGTGGCGCCACCCAGAACCAGACCGTCCGCATTGCGCACCGCCAGCTCGTACCGGCCATCCGGCACCAGCCGGCCCTCATCGTCGAGCCCATCCCAGGACCACGAGCCGGAGGCACCGGAGCCGGCCGGTCGGCCCGTGCGCACCAGTTGGAACTGGTCATCCGATACCTGGATGGTCACGGCCATGGCCGCTGGCAGACGGTAGCTGAGCACCGTGCTGTCCTTGACGCCATCCCCATTGGGCGAGATGAATGCTTCCGACACAGCATAGTCGCCAGCCTGGGTGGCCAGAGAAATGGTCGCCGTATTGTTGTCCTTCACACGCTCCTTGATGGCAGCGTCGGGGTTCACGACCACCGTGATGGAGGACAGGCCTGCACCAGCCGGAGCATCGAACGAGAAATGCACCGTCGCGCCAGCCTTTCCTGCCAGTACGGGCACCGTCACATCGGGCGCCAGCCGGATGCCTGCGGCCGGGCTTCCGTTGAAGGCGCTGACCACCAAATTGCGGGCGCCCTGGTCGCCCAGATTTGCAACCGTGACGGCAAGGGTGGCGGCCTCGCCCGGCTTGGGCAACGGCGGCGCCAGGCTCAATGCGCCCTGAGAAACCGCAAAGTCCGGCAGCGTCAACACCCTCAGCGACGCAAAGGCCACGTTGTCGTCGAGCGTGATCTCCTCCGGCTGGGAGCGCTTCGGATCGACCACGGCAAAAATCAGGCGTTCGCTGGCATTTGGAACTTCCCAGTTCACGGTCGCCGTGGTACTGGAGCCGGCAGCCAGGGAAGCCACGCGCGTGGCGCCGAGGGAGATACCTCCGGCAGCCGGGTCGCCGTCGAAAAACTCCACATCAAAGGCGGTGGCGTCCACATCGCCCACATTGCGCACGAGCGCACTCAGCGTCATGACCGAGCCTTCGAGCGCAGGGCTGGGTGAGAACGCCAAGTCCCTGTAGCTGACCGCCAGGTTCAGACCTGCCTTCGCAGCCACCTTGAAGGCCAGCGCCGCAGCGTTGTCCGAAGTGTCGCCATCACCGCTCGCCTTCTCCGGGTCCATCTCGACGATGAAGCTGTAGTCGCCGCCCGGTCCCGCGCGCCAGGGAATCTGCTGCTCCACGGTGCTGCCCGCTGCGATCTGCACCACATTGGTCAGCAACACCGCGGTGCCCGCGCCCGATTGGATGCCGTAGCGCACATTGAAGGATGACGAGTCCTGCGTGCCGGAGTTGCGCAGGCGCGCGGTGAACATCACGTCCGCACCGGGCCGTGGCGCGTCGGGGTTCAAGGAGATATCGGCCTTGCTCACCGCCAGGGAAACCCCGCCGGCCGTCCTGACCGTCACGGAACTGCTGTTGTTGGCGCGCGTGGCTTCCTTGACAAATCCATCAGGGTCCAGCTCCACGGTATAGACCGTTACCCCCGGCTCGGACAGCGTGGGTTTGAACTGCAGCGCCGTCGTGGCGCGCGCGGCCAGGTCGAAGGCGGTCTCTGCAAGGCGCACGCGGTCGGCTCCGGTGCCGCTCCACAGCACGGCCTTGGCCTGTTTCACGGCGGCCATGCCGGCATTGCTGACGAGTGCGTCGATCTGGAGGGTCGCCGGCAGGTTTTTCACCGTCGAGGGCGTGGCCAGCACATCGCCATCGCCCAGCAGCAGGTCCGCCAGCGGATTGGCGCTCTCCACCACCAGCGACAGCGAGGTGACGTTGTCCTGCCGGCTCAAGTCGGCGGTCGCCTGTTCGAAATCCACAACGGCGAAGACCGTGCGCGAGCCGGCGCGCGACGTCGTGTTCCAAGTGGCTTGAACAGTGGTGCCGTCTCCACCTACCAAGGCCGCGATGGGAATGGGAGAGCCGATGGCGATACCTCCTGCGGCGGGGTCCCCATCAAAGAAGCGGACCGTGCTGGCCTCTGACTGGAGGGAACCTGCATTGACGACCCTGGCAGACAGGGTTACCCGCTGCCCATCGAAAATCGGGAGCGAAGAGGCCTGCAGATTGCCGATCGCGAGGTTGGCGCTGGCGGCGCTGCGCAGCATTTGCAGTGCCAGCACGGTGTTGTAGACGCTACCCTGCCAGCTCCCGTCCATCCGCTGGCTCTCGGCAACGAAGCGCTGCGCTGCGGGCAGACTGATCTCGGAGCCGAAGCCTGCAGCGGCCATGGCCATGGAGGCATGGGCCGTGTCGTGAATGGAGCTGGCACCGTCGCCAAAGCCGCCGTCGGTGTTTTGCCTGCTCTTGAGAAAAGGCTGCACGCTGGCGATCGGCGCCTGGGCACTGGTCAGGCCCGCCAGGGCCTTGAGCACCTGGGCCGAAACATGGACACGGCTGGGACTTGTGGCCGCGTTGCCCCATCCGCCGTCCGGGTTCTGCCAAGACACCAGCAATTGCACGGCAGGCCTGAGAACGCTTTCATCGGCGTTGACCAAGCGCAGGGCCTGGACCGCCAACGCAGTGTCCAGCGGATTGCTGCGCAGGCGTTCGCCCAGGCCCCACCCGCCGTCGTGGTTGCGGGTGGCCAGCAGGGCCGAGACATCTTCGGCACGGCGCTCACCGGCCGTGCTCTCGATCAGCCTGCGGGCCAGAAAATCGGTGTTGCCCGGTGGCCGGGCCGCTATCCAGGCGCCGGCCGGCCCCAGCCCCCTGTAGACGGGGTCTGAGGCACGCAAAAACGAACGGGCCAGCAGTGTGTCACGCGGCGCAAGTCCGGCTGCATCCATGAAGGAGCCGTCGGACCGTTGCTGCGCTTTCAGCCAAGAAAGTCCGGCTGCACTGTTGCCAGGGTTGGCGGGGCCCGGCACATCGAGAGGCAAGGTGGTGCCGGGGACACCCGGAGAGGTGGTCTGCGGCGGCTCGGCAAAGACATTGGCCACGCCCAGGCCATGGGTCAGAGCGTTGTAACGCAGGCCGACCTGCCGGCGAGCCTGAGCCACCACATCCAGGTCTGCGGGATCGATGGTTTCCCCAGGCCGTACCAGATAGATGAAGCCGAATCGGAACGTCTTCTGAGATACGTCGGCAGAAGGGATGCGCGGGCCTTCAGCGGCAATGACGTCGTCTATCGTGACGATTCGCTTGGTGCCCCGAATGGTGGTTCCCAACGGGGCGGGCAGGGCGTTGCCATCGACGTCGGGCGCTTCGATGAGGAAGAAGGGAGGAACCTTGTCCTTGCCGATCAATCCAGCCAGGTACAAGTCCAGCGGGCTGTACCTGCTCTGGGTGTCAATCGCTGTGAAGGAGCCCTCACCGTTGTCACGCCAGCTCGCGCCATAAAGCACCGAGCCCTGGCTGTCCAGCAGATAGCTCCAGTGGGAGCCATCCTTTCCTACCAAGGCAGAGCTGATCTGCCCATTCCAATCGCGGAATTTGACGTGGCTACCCCAGCGATGCTGCAACTCATGCGCAAAGGTGGAGAGCATGGATTCATAGTCAGCACTGGACGTTGCGCTTGCCCAGCGGGAAGCCGCTGCCATGTCGATATAGCTTTGCAACACGCCCTTGCTGCCATACGCGTGTGAGTTATCAAATTGCTTGATGCCTATGCCGGCCGTGTCGTTGCGCACGCCCCGGTGAAAAGCCAACGCGTTCTCTCCGTCGGCTGAGGCAGTGGGGTATTCGAAGCTCGAAAACACCACAAGGAAGTCATAGACATCGGCATGTGTGCGAAAGAACTCCTTGCCTACCGTTTCCGAGGGTGCCACCAGATCGATGCCATATTCACCGGAAAACTCGATGATGCTGACGCCTTTCTCGTCGCGGATAAAGCGGGCCAGACCGGGAGCATCGCCAGACGCTCTTCGCACGCCAGACGATGCTGGATGTAATTGCGAAGATGCGGCAGCGCTTTGCACAAAATCCGGAAGCGACATAAGAGCAAGGAGCGCAACGACATTGCACACCAACCCCATCAGCCACATGCAAACGGGCCAGTACGGAGAAGCGCTTTTCAGCGCTGTCAACGAATGCCTGCCATGCGCCATCGAAGTGCGGGCCGCGCCCATCCCTGCCCTGTGAATCCGGGTCTTGCAGAGATCAATCAAAAAACCGCGCACCGCCGCCCGCATCATGGCGACACGACCATCCATCCGTCCTTCATTGAACGAGCGGGGGCTTGAAACCGAATCAACCGTGTCGTCTGAAGGCCATCCACCAAAGCGATCTCGATTCTTTCGACAGCCTCCCGCCCAGGCAGATTCACAGGCAGGAACACTGCCAAATTGCCGGAAACCTCTTCCAAAGCCACAGCCAACCCGGGGACCTGCATTCCTCTTCGGAGTACGGTCAGATCGTTCGCACCCCACTTGACCACCACCTGCTGCCGCCTGACATCCAGGGCGACCACGCGCAATTCAGTCTGATCGGCGACTGCCCAGCGCCAACGATTGATGGCAATCCCGGATTCGCCTGGCTGTGCAAGCTGGGCCGATGCCATCGACGGCAGCACACACGCAGCAAACACCAACAATGTCAGTGCAGCACAAGCAGATGCTGAAGCGCCCGATAGGTTGACTGGCCAAACAGCGAACACCACCGAGCGCCTGGCGGCAAACGTCGCAACCAGCCAGAATTTTTTCAGAATCCCTCTCCAAAGCATTGCCAGCAACACAAAGGCTGGAATACCCCTCTCGATACTTTTCATCTTCTCCTCCGCGATGCCACGTACCTTTTTGCTTGCTCCCTAAGCAAAAAGCTGGCAACTGTCCACTATTTTTTTCAGGGTCCTGATCGAAGGATCCGCCCGGCAACATGCCTGTTGACTTATCGACTCAAAATGCCCCACACCCCAGGAACAATCCATGACATGGATCCATGGACTGCCAAACACGGGCATCGTGACAACACGCTTTATACGTAACGTTTTGTGCGAAGCATATCACTGAATTGTGCAATGCAGCAGCCGCCCATGAATCAAGGCAGCGTCGACTGACAAAAGGCAATCAATGCAGCACATCGCTCCAGACTCTCGATTTCACCGCATTGCTGCGATCGACAGAATCAACTGGAGTATGTGGAAACAGAGGAATTGCCGGAGCTTGGCTAGCAAGAATGCCGACGCGCTCACCGTAGCCTCGCCAAACCACACCCGCCCTGCTCCCAATGCCGCGCCGCAGCACCCGCCACGTACCCTGCATCGCTTGCCATGTCCTGCCCCATCGCTGCCCCAGCCAAAGCCAACCGACGCTGATAGCGGGACTCCCGCAACGGCCTGGGCTTCAGCTTGCCCCGGGCACGGCGGGGCAAGTGGAGAAGGCACGATACTCAGGCTAAGGTCATCAGCGCCAGCATGTTGACAAACTGGCTGGCCTCGTGGCTCATCAAGGCTGGAGGGGGCTCGCATCCGGATGCAGGTCACCGCTGCGATCACGCAGTGCACGCCTGCGTATTGCGCAAAGCCCTCAAAGGGTTCGTGCGTTGCCGCCTTCGACAACAGTGATCGCCCAGGCCGGCCACCAGCTCGGCCAACGACGCCCTTGTTTGGCAGGTACCGGCCCAGATCCAGATCCACCCCGCCCACATGCGGGCCGCATATCACTCGACTTGTGACAACCCTAGAAAACCCAGGGATTTTCTCGCGGGCCTTTGTGATTTTTCCCATCAGAAAAACCGAGCCGCATCAGCGAATTAAGTCAATGGAGCCGGAGAAAGTTTCGCAAAAAGACAAACGCCTGCGCAATCTGACAAGAGAAAGCTTTTCCAAATGTAAACAATTGTTTATTCAGCCTGTAAGATTCCTCCAGTCAATCAGTGTTTCCCATGGGACATGGCCTGCGCCACCCCACAGATGCATTCATCATGAAAATGCATCAATCGAGCCGGATCATTGATTTTTTCATGCAAGAATTCTTACTCAATCCATCTTTTGACGCACAACATCCACGGCCACCCAGATGAGAGCGCATCCAGATTGTGGAGAATAATATCCGACCATCACCAGCGCACTGATCAGGGAAACAATAAAATCAGCCGGGCCGAGCAATTGCTGCAGGCCTGCAAATGGCCGGAGCCGCCGATATATCCATCATTGGTACTCAGGCATATTCAGGAAGCGCAGGCGATTTTCGAATTGCACCGCATGCCTGACCGCGCGGTGTCGTCGCGCATCGCAGCGGCCTTCATCCATTGCCAGCTGGGTGAGGAGCGCAATGCCATTTCACTGGCCACGGCGGCCATGGCCAATCCCGCGCTGCTGCCGCCCGAGGCCCTGGTGCGCGCCACCTATGTGCTGGCGCTGGCGCATGGCCGGCTGGGCGAGCTCGATACCGCCCTGCAATTGATCGAAGGCAAGGACCATGATTTTGCGCAAATGGTGCCCGGAGACAGCCCCTGGCTCCCCGCCCTGATCACCTGGGCCAGGGCGCAAATCCTCTGGAAGGTCTTTCTTTATAAAAACCACCAGGACCTGTGGTGCGGGCCGCCGCCCGATTCAGGCCTGGTCCAGCTGGGTGCCGCTGCGCCCGACAGCGCTGCCTTGCAGGACCTGCTGGGGAATGTGGGCCGCCAGCTGCCAGCGGGCCTGGCCTGGCCGTACAGCGAGCTGCTGCGGCTGTCGCTCAAGGGGCTGGAGTCGGGCCGGCGCGAGGCTGCCGCCGTGGTCCGCGCCATTGAGCGCATCGGCATCCACTACCAGGCCAAGAACCCGCCCATTGCAGGCTGGGCCTGGCTCAGCAGTGCGCTGGTGCATTGCAGCAAGCGCCAGTACGGACAGGCGCTGCAGGCCGCCGTACTGGCCAAGTCCACGGCGCAGACCTACCAGTTGGAGGGCCTGTACCGCAATGCGCTGGTCTATGAGTACCACATACAGGAAACGCAGGGCGATTTCGCGGGCGCACTGTCCACGCTGAAGGCGCTGAACATCATGCGACTCAAGAGCATGGCCATCAGTCCTTATCTGGAGAAATCACGATTCACGGCCATGGACGAGGCGCGGTTGCATGACCTGGAACCTGCCTATGTGAAACGCGCCCTTCAATACATAGAAGACAACCTGGACAAGAAACTGCTGGTGCAGTCCATTGCCGACCATTGCCGCGTCAGCCGCCGCACGCTGGAAGTTTCATTTCGCCATAGCCGATCATGCAGCATTGGTGAATATATAAGACAAAGCCGTATCCACCTGGCTGCGGAATCCTTGCTGACCACGGATCAAAGCATAGGACAGATTTCCTCCCGGCTTGGATATTCCTCCCTCTCCACATTTTCCAGGGATTTTTCCGGCCATTATGGGATACCGCCATCGGCCTGGGTTCGGCACCACCGGCTGAACTGATTTGAAAAATCCTGGAATGCATATGACGGGCGTGTATTCAGGCCCTACCGATCACCCGAAGCAACACGCAAAGTAGGACGCAAAGGAAGACGCATGAAATATCTGAAGAATATGAAAACGGGCTCCATGCTGGGTCTGGGTTTCTCGGTTCTCATCCTCATCGCGCTGTCGATTGCGCTGCTGGGCCGAGCGCGGCTGATCCAGGCCTCGGACGATGTCTCCTACCTGGCCGACACGCGCATCACCAGCCTGCTCAGGCTGGTGGAGGTCAAGAGCTCGGTGGAGTTCATCTTCCGCGGCGTGCGCAGTCTGGCGCTGATCGAAGACCCTGCGGAAAAGGCCTTGGCCAAGGCCACGCTGGACACGCAGCGCCAGAAGATAGGCCAGCTCATGGAGCAGTTCCGCGAGGGACTGAGCACGCCGCAGGGCATCGCCCTGTACGACCGCATGAGGAATGCGCGCACCGCCTACCTGCCGCTGCTGGACCAGTTCATGGCCGCGGCCATGCGGCATGACCTGCCCACCGTCTCGGCCATGCTGGGCAGCAGCGGAGAGTTCCGCAGGCAGCAGGACGCGTTCTTTGCCGCCATCAACGACATGCTGGCCCACCAGCAGGTGCGTGCCACGGAAACGGCCCAGGCCACCGAAGGCAAATCGCTGGCCGCCGGCCGGCAGATGCTGTCGCTGGCCCTGGCCTCGCTGTTGCTGGGTGCGCTGGTGGCCTGGGCCATCACCCGCCGCATCAAGGGCCTGCTCGGTGGCGAGCCGGCCTACGCGGCCCAGGTCACGCAGGAAGTGGCCAAGGGCAATCTGGCGGTGAACGTGCAGCTGCGCCGGGGCGATACCACCAGCCTGCTGGCCAGCCTGGAGGCCATGCGCGCCAGCCTGGCAGACATCGTCAGCCAGGTGCGCCACAGCAGCGAATCGATTGCCACGGGCGCCAGCCAGATCGCCTCGGGCAACGCCGACCTGAGCGCGCGCACGGAAGAGCAGGCCGCCAACCTGGAGGAAACGGCTGCCTCCATGGAGCAGATGACCGCCACCATTCAGCAGAACGTGGACACGGTGCGCAGTGCCTCGGGCCTGGCCCAGTCGGCCAGCGCCACGGCCGTGCACGGCGGCGAGGTGGTGCATGGCGTGGTCAGCACCATGGAGGACATCACGCACAGCTCGCGCAAGATCGGGGAAATCATCGGCGTGATCGACGCCATTGCGTTCCAGACCAACATCCTCGCGCTCAATGCCGCCGTGGAGGCCGCGCGTGCCGGGGAACAGGGCAAGGGCTTTGCGGTGGTCGCCTCGGAGGTGCGCTCCCTGGCCCAGCGCTGCGCCAATGCGGCCAAGGAGATCAAGGGCCTGATCAGCGAGAGCGTGGGCAAGGTCGCCGCCGGCTCCCGCCAGGTGGCCGAGGCCGGCAGCACCATGAACGACATCGTCACCCAGACGCACCGCGTGGCCGAACTGATCTCCGACATCGGTGCCGCCACGCAGGAGCAGTCCCAGGGCGTGACCCAGGTCAGCGACGCGGTGCAGCAGCTCGACCAGGTGACGCAGCACAACGCATCCCTGGTGGAGGAGTCTGCCGCTGCTGCCGACAGCCTGAACAAGCAGGCCGCGCAGCTGGTGCAACTGGTCAGCGTGTTCCGGCTGGATGAGAACGCGACCCGCCCCCAGGCCGCCCTGTCCAAGTCCACGACAGTGGCAGCGGCCGTGCCGGCGCGTGCACAGACCGCCAGGCCGTCTCCCGCGCTGGCCCCTGCCGTGCCCCGCCCCGCCAAGCCCTTGCGCGCGGCAGCGGCTGCGGCCTCCAGCGCGCCTGTGGCGCTGCCCGCCAAGGCGGCAACACCCCGCCGCGCCACGGCGGCCGGAATGGCCGAGATGGCCGAGGCCGATGAGTGGGAGCAGTTCTAGAACAGGCTCAGCGCATCACCAGGCCACCATCGACGAACAGTACCTGTCCCGTCATGAAGCCGCTCAGTTCCGAGGCCAGGAACAGCACCGGCCCCGCCACGTCTTCGGGGCTTGCCAGGCGGCGCAGCGGCGTGGCGGCCATCAGCGATTCGCGGAAGGACTCGCGCGTGTCCTGCGTGCCCTGCGTGGGATAGACCAGGCCCGGCGCCACGCAGTTGACGCGTATGCCCACGGGCCCCAGTTCGCTGGCCAGGTTGCGGCTGAAGGCCACCAGCGAGGCCTTGGCCGTGGTGTAGTCGTGGTACGGCACGACGGGGTGCTCCACCAGGTTGCTGGCGATGTTGACGATGCTGCCCCGCGCACGCTGGCGCATCTGCGGCAGCACGGCGCGGCAGACGTTGAAGGCCGCGCCCACGGCACCGTCGTACTGGGCCTGGTAGTCGCTCCAGTCCAGGTCGTCGAAACGGCTGCGCCGCTCGGGATCGAAGGCATAGGGCCTGAAGGCGTTGTTGACCACGATGTCGATGGCGCCCGCCTCGCGCGCAATGGCCTCGGTCATGGCCTGGACGGCAGGCTGCGAGCCTACATCGGCCTTGATGGCCCAGGCATCGCCTCCGGCCTGCTTGCCCGCAGCCTGGCAGGCCGCCACGGTCTGCGCGGCGGCAGCATCGTTGGACAGGTGGTTGACCACCACGGTGGCGCCCTCGCGCGCAAAGGCGGTGGCAATGGCCGCGCCTATGCCGCGGCCGGCGCCGGTGACCAGTACCACCTTGCCTTGCAGGCCCAGGGAAGACGGCTGTGCCATCTCAGGCCCCGGGCAGCAGGCTGGTGTCCACCACGTCGGACACCTTGATCTGCCTTTGCACCATGCCCTGCGCGCGGTAGGCGTCGGCGCCCTTTTGCAGGGCGGCCAGGTCGAAGCTGCCCAGCGGCTTGCCGGCTTGCAGCGGCTGCGAAGACGCATTGCGCAGGCGGATCACGTCCAGGTTGATGTCGCGCTGGGTGCCGTCGATGGCGTGCTTGCCGGCCAGCGTGGCGGCCTCCTCAGGGTTGGCCATCATCCAGGCGGCGCTGTCGCGGTAGCCCTTGAGGAAGGCGCGCAGCAGGTCCTTCTTGTCGCGCAGCGTGTCCTCACGCACCACGAACATGTCGCTGGAGATGTTGAGGTAGTCGCGCACCTGCATCACATCGACCTCGCCAATGCCTTTGCGCAGGCCCACGGCCAGGCCGGTGTCGGTGGCGGCCGTGGCATCGACCTGGCCCTGCATCAGCGGCGCGAAGTTGAGCAGGCCGGTGACGACGATGGTCACGTCCGACTCCTTGAGGCCGGCCTGGTGCAGCATCACCAGCAGGTTCTGGCGCGTGCCGCTGGACAGGCTGTAGACGCCGATCTTCTTGCCCTTGAGGTCCGCCGGCTTGCGGATGCCGGCCGACTTGAGCGAGACCACGTTGAACACGTTCTGCGGGTAGATGTCGTAGATGGCGACCAGCTTCTCGCCCTTGTCCAGCGCCATAAAGAAGGAGCCGGGGTCGGTGAAGGCCACATCGGCCTGGCCGCTGAGCATGTTGCGGATGGCGTCGCCGCCGCCCGCGCCGGGCAGGTAGGCCAGCTCCACGCCCTGGGCCTTGAAGAAGCCCTTGTCGGGCTCGGCCAGGATGTTGGTGATCTCGCTGATGGGCTTGCTCCAGCCCGCCAGGCGGATCTTGCCTTGCACAGGAGCGGCCAGGCAATTGCCGGCCAGCGCCAGGCCGGCAAAACCGGCAGAGGCGCCCAGCAGGCTGCGGCGGGTGAGGAAGGGGGATTGCGGTGTGTGCATGGCGCTTGGGGAAAAGGTTTCGGAAGTGTTCAGGACGGTCAGGCGGCGCGCGAGCGCAGCAGCCGGCGCTCCAGCACCAGGCAGGCCTGGTACAGCAGCAGGCCCATGGCGGCGATCAGCACCAGGGCGGCGAACATGAGGGTGGTGTCCATCATTCCCTGGGCGGCGATGACCACGGCGCCCAGACCCCGGCTGGCGCCCATGAACTCGGCCACCACGGCGCCGACCAGGGCCAGCACCACGGCCACGCGCAGGCCCGCAAGAATGGCGGGCAGGCCCGTGGGCAGCTTCAGGCGCAGCAGCGTCTGCAGCCGCGTGGCGCCCAGCATGCGAAACAGCTGCAGCCGCTGGGCATCGACCTGGCGCAGGCCGGTCAGGGTGTTTTCCATCAGCGGGAAAAAGCAGATCAGCGCCGTGATCAGCACCGTGGGCAGCATGCCGAAGCCGAACCACAGCACGAACAGCGGCGCCAGCGCCAGCTTGGGCACGACCTGGCTGACCACCACGTAGGGCTTGAGCACACGCTCCAGCAGCTCGGATTCAGCCAGGGCCATGCCCGCCAGCAGGCCGATCGCGCTGCCGGCCGCCAGCCCCAGCAGCAGGGCCTGGAGCGTCGCCCAGATGTGCGGCCAGAAATAGCCCGTGGCCAGCCCCGTCCACAGCGATGCCGCAATGGCCGAGGGCGCCGGCAGCACCAGGGCGGACAGGCCCCATTGCCGCACCAGCAGCTCCCACAGGCCCAGCAGGACCAGCGCCAGCGCGGCGGCCAGCAGGCGGGCATGGAACAAGGACACCGTCATGCCGCCGTCCTGTCCAGGGCTGCGCGCACGCGGGCGCAGTGTTCGTTGAACGCCGGCCCGTGGCGCATGGCCTGGGTGCGCGGCGCGGGCAGATCGACCGCCATATCGGCCACGATGCGCCCGCCGTGCATGAGGGCGATGCGGTCGCCCAGGTAGACGGCCTCGTTGATGTCGTGGGTGACGAAGAGCACCGTGGTGCCGCGCTCGCGGCAGGTGCGCAGCAGGTCATCCTGCAGCTCGGCGCGCGTGATGGCGTCCAGCGCGGCAAAGGGCTCGTCCAGCAGCAGCAGCGGCGGATCGAGGACCAGCGCCCGTGCCAGCGCCACGCGGCTTTGCTGCCCGCCCGAGAGATGGCGCGGATGGCGCTGCGCATGGCTGGCCAGGCCCAGCTGCTGCAGCAGCGCCAGGGCGCGTTGTTCGTCCTGCGGCGCGGGTCGCCTTTGCAGCGACACGGGCAGCAGCACATTGCCCAGCGCCGTATGCCACTCCAGCAGCGTGGGCGCCTGGAACATGAAGCCCAGCTGCGGGCCGGGCTCGGCCAGCTCGGCGCCACGCAGCAGGATGCGGCCCGACTGCGGCCTGAGCAACCCCGCCGCCAGCTTCAGCAAGGTGGTCTTGCCGCAGCCGCTGCGGCCCAGCAGGCAGTGGACCTCACCGGCCTGCACGCGCCAGTCCACGCCGTCCACCACGGGCGGGCGGCCCGGGTAGGTGAAGACCACTTGCTCGACATCGAGAAACGCCATGGTTGCAGCCCCGTCCGCCCCCTCTTGCAGGTTCGCCATGTCAGTCCGCATACGGCGCAAACGGCTGCGCCGCCGCCTCGGCAGATTGCTCTATCTCGGTCATGCGCACCAGGTCCAGCAGGTTGAAGCGGCCGTCATGGTGCCAGCCGGCCTCGGGCATGCTCATGGAGCCGATGGCACTGATGCGCGTGACGCCGGCCGCCCCCAGCAGGCCGGCCAGGCGGTACAGCTGCTCGGGCGAGGCGGCAATGCCGGCCGTCTGCAGGTATTCGCGCTGCGCGGCCACCACGGGCACGGCGTCATCCAGGCGGTCCACGCCCACCACGGCAATCGTGCGGTACAGGGCCGTGGGCGCCAGCGGCTGCAGGCTGTCGCTGTACGCCACGCTCCAGGGCGCATCCACCGGGCCCAGCAGTTGCTGCGCGTCGCCCGACCATTCCACGGACTGCTGCCAGCGGGCCACGGCGGCGCCCTCCTCCAGCTCCAACGGCCGGCGCGCAAAGCGCCGCTGCAGGTTGGCCAGCTCGGCCGCCAGATAGTCGGCAAAGGCACGCGCAGAGACGGGGGCGCCGCGCTCCACGTAGAAGACATGGGGTGAGTAGCAGCCCTGCTGGTCATAGCGCATCACGTCCCAGGCCGCCAGCCGCGCCACGGCGGGCGCCTTGAGCGTGTCCAGCGCGGCAGCGCCCACCATGCCGAAGCCCAGCTTGTGGCCGTGCGGCAGAAAGCGCGTGGTCACGGGCAGGCGCTGGCGCAGTGCCTGCAGCGTCTGGTTGCCGCCGTAGGCGAGCACGGTGTCGGCCTCGGCGTGGAGCGCGGCGGCTCCACCGCCATCCGCGCCATCGGCGCCATCCGCCCCATCCACACCCCCCGCACCGCTCCACCACACCACGGCCAGGCAATCGGCCAGCGGCGGATGCACCTCGGCCAGCAGCCGTGCGAACCAGCCCGCGAACAGCGGCTCGGCGCTGGCCAGCTTGCCAATGGCGGGCGCCTTGACCAGCAGGCCGCAGACCAGGCTCCACAGGGACAGCGCAGGCACATTGCCGGCCCAGCTATGCATCAGCAGGTCGGGCCCGAAGGCGCGCACCGCGCCGCCCTTGGGCGCGGGCTGGAAGCCGTCGAGCACGGCCGGGTTGGCAAAGTCCTCGGCCACGAAGCGCCGCAGCTGCGCGGCGCGGAAGGTCTTGAAGAAGCCCGTCAGCCCCAGGCGCACCATGTCGGCGTCATAGCCGCTGACCACGGGCAGCCAGGCCTCGGCCTGGCGCCGATAGGGATCGCTGCGGTCCAGCAGGCGGGCAATGGCACGGTCGATGGCGTCGATGATCTCGGCCACGGGCATGGACCTGAGGTGGCGGTCTGCGGCACGGCGCACGTGGGCTGCCAGCGCATGCATCTGCGGGCCGGTCAGCAGGGGCACGGAGACTTCCAGCCGCACGCCGCCGCGTTCGAAGGGCAGCACATGCCACTGCACCTCGTCCTCGCGCAAACCAGGCAGTTCGGGCAGGTAGCCGGCCGTGATCCGCTCGATGTTCATGCAGCAGCGGCCTTCACGAATTCATCGACCGCCAGCGAGCAGCCCTTGGCCGCTGCGCCCTCGGCACGCCCCAGCAACAGGAAACCGCTGTTCTCGCCATGGCCGGCCCACAGGCCCACGTCCTCGGTGAGGATGGTGGTGACCGCGTTGTAGTTGGCCAGGTCGCAGTGCACGAGAATGCCGCGCTCGCCGGGCGCCACGCTGCGGCCGGTGACGGGCTCGACCAGGCGCGAGCGTATCCAGTGCGGCCCCGACTTGACCGACGGCAGCGTGGCATTTCCGTCGTCATAGAACTGCGTGCTCAACTCGGTCATGCCGTACATGTTGATGCAGTGGCTGCGCGGCACGCCCAGCAGCCGGGACAGGTCGGCGTAGAAGTCCTCCAGCGGCAGCTCGCGCGACTGGCCCTTGTAGCCGCCCGTGTCCAGGATGCGGCTGCCCGGCGGCAGGCAAAAGCTGCGGCCCTGCTCGCGCAGCGCGTCCATCACATGCACCAGGCTGAAGCTGGCGCCCAGCAGCGCATAGGGGCGGCCGCTGCGCTCGGATTCCTCCAGCACGGCGCACAGGCCGGGCATGTCCAGGCCGTCGGGGGTGAGGAAGTAGCGGCTGTCGGGAGTGCCGAATTCCGTCTTGGCCAGCGCCAGGTAGTGGGCCAGCGAAGAGTTGGCCATGGCCTGCTCGTCGGGAAAGAGAATGCCCATGGGCAGGCGCTCGTGCCCGGCCATGAAGCGCTGCGCGAAGTTGCGCGTCATCGACGCATCGTAGACATCGAGCGCTGGATGGAAGTGGCGCCCGCGCGCGGACAGTCCCTTGGCCTGGCCCGTGGTGCCGCTGGTCATGAACACGCGCTCCGCGGGCGAGGCCGGCTCGCTGCGCAGCTCCATGGCCTTGAACGCATCGATGGGCACGGCGGGAATGTCGCTCCAGGTCTTCACATTGCGCAGCGTGGCGCCGCGCCGCTGGCAGAAGCTGCGAAACGGCGCATTCGATTCGTATTGGTAGGCGAACAGCCGCAGGGCCAGTGCATCGAACTGCTCGTCG
Source organism: Delftia sp. CH05 (assembly GCF_009827015.1). Taxonomy (NCBI): domain Bacteria; kingdom Pseudomonadati; phylum Pseudomonadota; class Betaproteobacteria; order Burkholderiales; family Comamonadaceae; genus Delftia; species Delftia sp. CH05. The sequence goes on from NZ_WUMG01000030.1 coordinate 63,926, forward strand.
GTGCAGCCGTCCATGGCAATGAATGCAAGCAGGTCTGCGACCAGAGAAGCCGCCTGGGGCCGGGCCTTGTCCATGGAATTCCTTCGAGAGCTGGGACGTGATGCTCCGAAGGCGCCCCGCCCGTGGCGCATGGGCGGCCACGCAGGGGTGCAAGCTCTTCTTCCGCCGGAATGACCCGGTTCAAGTTCTCGGGTGTGGATCTCAGCACTGGCGTGCACCCCGGAGCGGAGAGCTATCTTACAGCAGGGTCGCCAACGCCGCAGGCCCGGGGCCATCGCCCTGCAAGACTGCGTCAGCCCAGTGCCGTCAGCCGCCGCATCACCCATTCCACGGGCCCCTGCGCCACCTTCTTGCTCCAGGCCCAGGCAGCCAGGCTGGCGATGATCACGTACAGCGCGGCGGCCACGGCCACTTCGCGCAGGCTGCGCGATCCGTCCAGCGCGCCCATGGCCTCCAGCAGCCCCATGCCGATGAGGATGTGGGCCAGGTACAGGGTCAGCGTCATGCGCCCGGCCGGCAGCAGGCCGCGCCACGGTCCACCGGGCCAGCGGTCGGCCAGCCGCAGGCAGGCGCCGATGGCAATGCTGGCGCAGCCCAGGCCCATCAGCAGATAGGCAGGGCCGGGCGGCATGGGGCCGGTGCCCAGCCAGGGCGCCCAAGCGCTGCGGGCCGCAAGCGCCGAGACGGCGCAGGCCAATCCCACCATCACGCCACCCGCAGCCACCAAGGTCCATTGCACGCGCGGCTCGGCCAGCGGCAGGCGTGCCAGCAGCATGCCGCACAGGAAGAACGCAAACCACGGCAGCACCGGATGGAAGCCGTTGAACAGCAGGTTGCGCGCAAAGCCGGCCGGCTCCCACAGGCCCTGGTAGGACAGGCTGGCCCAGTCCCAGCCCTGGCTGTAGTCCAGCTGCAGCAAGGCCCAGGCGGACAGCATGGCCACGGCCGCCATGCCGGCCAGCAGCGCCCTTGCGCCGGCCTGCAGCCAGGCGATGGCCAGCACGAAGTAGACCGCGTAGTAGTGAATGATGTCGGCCGGAAAGATCACCAGGTTCATGCCACCGGCCACCAGCAGGAACAGCGCGCGGCGCAGCGTCCAGAGACGCGCCGTGGCCGGCTCCAGCGAGCGCGTGGCCAGCACCAGGCCCAGGCCTGCCAGCACCACGAAGGCGGCCGAGGCCTTGCCCTCCAGGAAATGGAAGAACGACAGCAGCCAGCCCGGCTCCTGCAGCGCGGGATGCATGGCCTGCTTGAAGTTGACGAACACCATGCCTGCCAGCGCCAGGTAGCGCGCCAGGTCCAGCCCCGCCAGGCGGGCGCCCCTGCCGGTGGCATGCCTCATGTCACGTCTCCCTGTGCCTCGCCTCCAAGAAGGCAGGCCAGCAAGGCGGGATGCAGCACATCGACCCCTTCATCCGCCCCCGCGTCTTCTTGCGGCGTCACCGCCAGCGCAAAGCGCAGCGCATCGCTTTCCACGGCATCCAGCAGCAATTGCGCGGCCAGGCGCACGGGCACGGCGGGCCGCAAGAGGCCCTGCTGCGCCCCGCGCTCCATGAAGCCTGCCAGTCCGTCGAGCATGCGCCTGCGGTTGGCCTCGAAGGCGGGCGCCAGCCCGGGCGAACGCGCGATCTCGGACAGGCACTCGGCGCTGAGCACGGCCCATTCCCGCTGACGGCACAGCGCCTGGTAGGCGGCCAGGAATTGGGCCACCACAGGCAGCGAAGGGGCTGCGGCCCGCGCCAGCGCCTGAAGCAAGGGCAGCAGCTCGGTCTGCTCCTGAGTGGCGACCTCGGCAATCAAGGCCTGCTTGCTGTCGAAGTGGTTGTACAGGTTGCCCAGGCTCACCGAGGCAGCCTGCGCGATGTCGCGCATGCTGGTGCAGTGAAAGCCGCGCTCCACGAAACACTGCAGGGCGGCCTCCACGATGACAGCCCGGCGCTCGCTGATGTCTTCTTTCTTTTTCATGCCCCGAATGATGAACGAACGTTCATTCATGGTCAACACCGGGGCATGAAATCACAGCGGCGGCAGGGGGCCCACGCCCGAAGGAACGGCCTCCTCGTTGGGCCTGCAGGGCTGGCGCAGCATGCGCCGGCAGTCCGGCAGCTGCCGCTCATGGGCATAGGCGATGTGGCCCAGCACGATCTTCGACGGCCGGCTGCGGTCCAGCCAGACGGTGTTGGTCGAAGGCGTGGACAGATGGTCGAAGGCCCAGTACCCGGTCTGCGAAGGCGTGTCCAGGGTCACGCGCAGGCTGGAGCCCGCGCGGAACACATGGGCGAATTTCTGGATTTCCACGCGCATCAGCGTGGGCTCGCCGGAGCGCAGCGGGCGCACGGCGGCCTCGGTGAAATCGCCCCAGGGCCTCAAGGCGGTGGAGCGCTGGCCGTCCAGCGCACGCATGGAGGCACGCAGCCAGCCGCGCTGCACGAACATCTCCTGGCCGTCGGGACGCACTTCCGAGACGGTGACCTGCACATCGGTGTCGCCGGCCGTGGCGCTGAGCCACAGGTCCAGCGAGGCCTCGCCATAAAAGCTCAGCGCGCGCGGCAGCGGGGCCGTGGTAAAGCGCAGCAGGCCCTGCCCGGCGGGGCTGGCCGTCCATTGGCCTGCGCCGGACTCGGTGTCCGCGTCGGGATGGTTGGCATCGGCGCCCGGCAGCGGGTAGCGGTAGCTGGCCGATTGGCGCTCGGCCTGCGGCGGCGCATCGCCCAGCCCGCCGCCCGGCTGCAGCCACAGCGTCATGGGCGTGACGCGCACGGGCAGCCGGTCAAAGCTGGCCACGGCCGAGGGGCGCAGCTGCCCATAGTCGCCCCCACCGTTCATCCACTGCATTTCCTGCGCCAGCAGCACGCGCGGCGTGTGCTCGAAGCCGTTGCTCTCGCCCTTGAGAAAGCGCGCGTAAAAACGCTTCATGGTCTCGCGAATAAAGGGGGCGCTGTCGGTGTGGTGGTCGCCGTTGGAGCTGATCAGCCACATCTTGTCCGGGGCGATGCTGTCCTCGTAGTAGCCCATGCGGGTGCCCACCTGCTCGTCCTGCCAGGACTGGGTGCCCAGCGTGGGAATGTCGATGCGGTGCGTGGTGTACATGGCGCTCTTGCGCGCATAGCGGGCGCCGAAGAAGCGGTCCTCGTCCAGCCAGCGCGCCATGTCCAGGTCGGGGCGCTGGATCTTGCGGATGTTGTCCTCCACCACCTGGGCGCATCCGGTATCGCCGTCCAGAGCCTTGGCGTCCTCGGCGGCCTTGCGCCATATCGCGGGGAACTGCCCCCACCAATTGGCGGGAAAGCCGATGTTCTGGATGCCGCCCGGATAGGCCACGTCGCGGTAGGGATCGGCCACGTTCTTGCCAGGAGCAATCGCCTTGAGGCTGGGCGGACGCTGGGCCGCCACCCACAGCTGGTCGTAGCCCGAGTACGAATAGCCCACCATGCCCACCTTGCCCGTGGACCACGCCTGGCGCGCAGCCCACTCCACCGCGTGCGCCCCGGCCGCGCCCACGGAGGCGTCGGCCCACTGGTTCTCGCCCGTGGAGCAGCCCGTGCCGGGCACGTTCAGGCCCATCACGGCATAGCCTTCCTTGGTCCATTCCTGGGTGGTCTGGTCCGTGACCGAGCCCGATCCGTAGCCGTCGTACTCCATCAGCACGGGAAACGGCCCCGGCCCCTTGGGAAAGACCACCGAATAGCGCATCTTGTTGCCGTCAGGCAGCTGGATGTAGCCCCAGATGCGCGGCCCGGGGTTGGTGCTGCCCGAAGAGCCCCCGCCGCAGGCCGCAAGGCCCAGGGCAAGGGTGGCGATGCCGGCCGCGCCGAGCCACGCGCGGGAATGGCGAAAAGTCATCATGGATGGTCCTCCTGGTTGCTGATGCAGTCATGCCCGCAAGGGGGCAGGCCGCAATGTAGGACCGTCCGGGCGCATGGCGCACGCGCAGGCTGAAGGGGGGCTGAAGCACGCCTGAAGACAGGCTGAAGGCGAACGCGGACAATCGCCACGGCCTTAGGCCCCGGACCACGGCAGCCGCGCGTCACACTATGATTCGATTTTCAGTTCCTTGACCCCATGCCCCGCGCCCGCACATCCAAGCCCGCTCCGTCCGAAGAGAACACGGCCCCGTCCGGCACCACAGCGCCGGGGCCGTCCATCGACGCCTCTTTCCTGCACACCCTGGTCGGCTACAACGCCCGGCGTGCCTCGATGTCCATCATCGAGGTGTTCGTGGAGCGCATGGCCACCCACGATCTCAAGATGGTGGAGTTCTCCGTGCTCTCCCTGGTGTCCCACAACCCCGGCATCACCTCGCGCCAGCTGTGCGCGGCGCTGGACGTGATGCCGCCCAACCTGGTGGGCCTGATCGCCGCGCTGGAGCGGCGCAAGCTCATCGAGCGCCGCCCCCATCCCACAGACCGCCGCGCCGTGGGCGTGCACCTGACGCCGGCCGGCGCCGAACTCACGGCCCAGGCAGAAAGAACGGCAGCCCAGCTGGAGATGGATGCCACCTACCGCCTGACCGATGCCGAGCGCAAAACGCTGATCCAGCTGCTGCAGAAGATCTACAACTGAGCGCGCTCAGTCCGCCTTCTGCGCGGCGGGCCGGTCCAAGCCCAGCAGCCGCACCGCATTGCCCTTGAGGATGCCGGGCATCACCTCGGGCTTGAAGCCGGCTTCCTGGAAATCCTTCATCCAGCGCTCGGGCGTGATCAGGGGATAGTCGCTGCCGAACAGCACGCGGTCCCTGAGCAGGGTGTTGGCGTACTGCACCAGCTGCCGGGGAAAGTACTTGGGGCTCCAGCCCGACAGATCGATCCAGACATTGGGCTTGTGCAGGGCCACGGACAGGGCCTCGTCCTGCCAGGGAAAGCTGGGGTGGGCCATCACGATCTGCATGTCGGGAAAGTCGATGGCCACGTCGTCCAGGTGCATGGGATTGCTGTAGGCCAGGCGCAGGCCGCCGCCGCAGCGCATGCCGCTGCCAATGCCGCTGTGGCCCGTGTGGAAGATGGCCGGCAGTTGGTACTCGGCCACCACCTCGTAGATCGGCCAGGCCATGCGGTCGTAGGGATGGAAGCCCTGCACCGTGGGGTGGAACTTGAAGCCCCTGACGCCCTCTTCCTCGATCAGCCGCCGCGCCTCGCGCGCACCCATGCGGCCCTTGTGCGGATCGATGCTGGCGAAGGCCACCATCATGTCGCTGTTGGCCCGCGCAGCCTCGGCGATCTCCTCGTTGGGAATGCGGCGCCGGCCCAGCTGCGATTCGCTGTCCACCGTGAACATCACCAGGCCCAGGTTGCGCTCGCGGTAATAGGCCACGGTCTCGGCGATGGTCGGGCGCCGGCCGTTGCCGAAGTACTTGTCGGCGGCGCGGTCGTACTCCTCGCCGTAGTTGTCGAACGGGTTCCAGCAGCTCACCTCGGCGTGCGTGTGGATGTCGATGGCAATGAGTTTTTCGTGGTCCATGTCTGTCTCCTGTGCGGCCTGCTGCCTGCCCCGCAATCAAGGGGAAGTCCCAATAAGAAATTCACAAAGGCCGCTTGAATTGGTTATTAAATATAACCAAAATCGCGGCCATCAGAAAGCGATGCAGATGCAGGCAACGGCTGCCACGCAACGGATTCGCGCTGAGGCTTCACACCACCTTCCGAGGAGACAGACATGGACAGAAAGATCCACAAGACCCGTTCCCGCGCCTTGCCGGCCGCGCTGGCCGCCGCCCTGCCCGCCCTGCTGCTGTCGGCCTGCGGCGGCTCGAGCGACGGCATCGCGCAGCTGGCCGAGGCCCGCCCCGCCACGCTGCTGTCGTGCACGGACCTGGCCGCGAAAATATCCTTCCCCAACACCCGCATCACCGCCGCCGAGACCGTGGCCGCCGGCACGCTGGCGGTCGCGGGCAAGCCCATTGCCGAGCACTGCCGCGTGACCGGCCGCATGCACGAGCGCGTCAGCACCGTGGATGGCCAGAACTACGCCGTGGGCTTCGAGATGCGCCTGCCGCGCGACTGGAACGGGCGCTTCTTCTACCAGGCCAACGGCGGGCTGGACGGCGTCGTGAGCACGGCCGTGGGCGCGCTGGGCGGCGGGCCGCTGGGCAACGCGCTGCAGATGGGCTTTGCCGTGCTCAGCTCCGATGCCGGGCATGCAGGCAGCCTGGGTCCCTTCTTCGGCCTGGACCCGCAGGCGCGGCTGGACTATGGCTACCAGGCCGTGGGCAAGCTCACGCCCATGGCGCGCAGCGCGCTGCAGACGGCCTATGGCAAGGGGCCTGACCGCTCCTACCTGGGCGGCTGCTCCAACGGCGGGCGCCACGCCATGGTGGCGGCCTCGCGCTATGCCGACCAGTACGACGGCATCATCGCCGGCAACCCCGGCACGCGCCTGCCGCTGGCGGCCATTGCCAACATTGCCGGCGCCCAGGGCTATGCGAAGCTGGCGACCACGCCCTCGGACCTGGGCACGGGCTTCACCCAGGCCGAGCGCCGCCTGGTCAGCCAGGCCGTGCTGGCCCGGTGCGATGCGCTGGACGGGGCCACCGACGGCATGGTGCAGGCCGGCGCAGCCTGCCAGGCGAGCTTCGACCTGTCGCGCGATGTGCCCACCTGCGGCGGTGCGCGCGACGGCAGCTGCCTCAGCGCCGAGCAAAAGAGCACCATTGCCGGCCTGTTCAAGGGCGCCACCACCAGCGGCGGCAGCCGCATCTACAGCAGCTTCCCATATGACGCGGGCCTGGATACGGCCGGCTGGGCCGGCTGGAAATTCTCCAACCCCATCAGCCGCGACTCCGGTGCCGTGGCCTTCATCTGGCAGACGCCGCCGGAAAGCGCCGCCAGCTTCAACGACGCGCAGTTCGCCCTCAACGGCAGCGTGGACAGCATGCTGGCCAAGGTGCAGGCGACCAACGGCACCTTCACGGAAAGCGGCCTGTCGCTGATGATGCCGCCCGACTACGGCAAGCTGCCCGTGCTGCGCAACCGGGGCGCCAAGCTCATGGTCTACCACGGCACGGCCGACCCCATCTTCTCCAGCGATGACACCGTGCAGTGGTACGACACGCTGCGCCGCAACCATGGCGACGCCGCCGACTTCGCCCGCCTGTACCTGGTGCCCGGCATGAACCACTGCAGCGGCGGCCCGGCCACCGATCAGTTCGACATGCTCAGCTCCCTCGTGGCCTGGGTGGAGAAAGGCCAGGCGCCGGACCGCGTGATCGCCAGTGCGCGCGGCGCGGGCAACGCGGGCGGCGCCAACGCCGACCTGCCCGCCAACTGGTCGCCCACGCGCACCCGGCCGCTGTGCCCCCATCCGCTGGCCGCCCGCTACAACGGCAGCGGCGACATGGAAAGCGCTGCCAGCTTCAGTTGCCGCTGACCATGCACTGAAGGCGGGCGGCGCCTGAACGGTCACC
>NZ_WUMG01000031.1:0-70101 GCF_009827015.1 Delftia sp. CH05
CTCTTGGTCAGGCGCGCGCCAATCTCCCTGGCCGTTCAACTCGGTCGGAATGCAGGTCTGAACGCCCTTGAATGCCGCGTCTTTGATGTCGTGCTCGACACCGCCAGGGATGACAACGTGATGGACGGCGCCATCGATCAGGCGGGCGCCGATGTAGATGCCGCCTTGCTCGGGCCATGCCTGGCCGATTGCGGGAATGGACTTGCTCATATGGATGCTCCTGCTGGGTGGTTGAGGGTGAAGAAAGGGGTGAAGGGATCAATAAATGAATCTGCGGAAAGGCCGAACTCGGAACTCGTAGCGCCGGCGGATGTTGTCCGCGCGGCCGCACTCGAAATCGACAGCCCAGGCGTAGTCCCCGCTGAGCGTCGTGCTGCTCCAGTACCAGGACTCTTTGCCGAACAGGTGGGGCACGTTGGCGGCTGCCAGCTGCAGCTCGCGGCGGGCCGGCAGGTAGAAGTCGCTGTGTTCGTCGCTCTCGAAGCCGACCGCCAGCTTTGCGGCGGGGCATTCGTTGCGCAGGCGGGCGGTGTTGGCCAGGCCGTCCCAGTCGGACAGCTCACGCTCGCAGGTCGGGCCCCACGCGGCGCGGCCAACGTCCTCGCCGGGCGCGACGATCAGGCCGCAGACCGAGCCATCGGAGCCCCGGAAGTCGCCTGCGTAGTGGCCGCCCTGGCCTTCCCAGTACTCGCCGATGGCGGGGCGACCATGGTCGGCGCTGGGCACTGCTGTCGGCACAGCCGGCTCGACGCGGCCCAGGCCCTTCATGAGAGCCTCCATGCTGGCCATGGCTTCGGGCGAAGGGACGAAGATGATGGGCGCCGTGTTGGTGCCGATGTGGACGTTCATAGCGAGACTCCATGAGAAAGGCCGCACAGTTGCGGCCAGGGTAGAAATCGGGAGCGGGTATCAGGACAGCGCCCATGCGCTGTGCTCATGCCTCGGTCAGTGGCCGCAGGGCAGGCCTTCTCCGGGCTTCGGAGGGGCTTCGACGGGCGCGCCACAGCTGGCGCAGCGGGCCGGGGTCTGCTGCTCCCACCAGATCGAGCGTGCACGGCGGCTGGTGCTGAGCGCTGCTTGGCGGTCGCGTTCCGCGCGCTGCGCGGCAATGTCGTGTGTCTTGCTTGTCATGTGGTGATCTGCTGCTTGATTGCTGTGTCGATGGCGAGGCGCGCGGTCTCGAAGATGCCGGGCTGCGTTGCGCCGCTGGGCCATTCGAGCCAGTAGCCGTGCTGCCCGTCAGGGGTGGCAAGATCTGAGCGGCTGCCCTGGCACACGCGCGCACCCTCGTTGATGAGGAAATCGAGGTGCTTTGAATCTGCGCGGGCCTGACTGGCGCTGGTCTTGCCGCCGCCGATGGTCTTGGGGGTGATGCGGTCTTCGCCCTGGGCTTTCGCCTCAGTGAATTGCTCCTCAAGTACCTTGGCCGCTTGATCCCCGCCGAGCTGGCGCGCGGTCTTGGCTGCGTGGCTTGCACTGGTCTTCCCGCTGGTGACCATCTCGCGTACGGGCGCTGGGGCATCGCCAAGGGCCAGCAGCTGCTGGACGTGCTCGGCGGACTTGCCGACCTTCTTGGCTATGTGAGCTGGCGCCCAGCCAAACGACCGCAGCCGCTTATAGCCTTCGGCGATTTCCAGTGGCGTGAGCGGCTTGTTTGCGGCGCTGGTAATGATCCGGGCGGTGCGGTCGGCATCGTTGCCCTCAAAGAGCACCATCGGAATCCACACCTTGCCATCGCGCGGATCCTCCAGCGGCGCGCCGCGCTCCAGTGCCAGGCCGATGGCTGCATGGCGCCGGTGGCCGTCCACGATGTACATGCCGCCCGCATCACGCACGCGCAGTTCCAGGGGTGGATATGTGCCGCCATCAATGATGTGCTGTGCCAGGGCTTCAACGCTCTCTCTCAGCTCGGGGCCTTCAAGGCGCAGGTTGAAGCCTGGTTCGACGTGGATCTCGCTGTAGAGCACCTTCACGGCGTCTGCACGCTTGGCGACCTTCACGGCGAGCATCTGGCGGATGGAGTTGGTCATGATCTGTTGATGTAGAGGTGTTGCTGGACTGCCAGCGGGATGACTGCGGCGATGTCGCTGAGCAGTTCGCGTGTGCGAGCGGCATCGCGGCCGCTGCTGTATGGGGCGCTGAAACTGAGGGCTTCGGCCAGCTTTGCCGGGCCGATACGGGCCAGGGCGCCGACGGGATCCGCTTCGGGTAGTGCAGTGGTCCAGGTCCGGGAGACGGAGTGGACGATGAGCATGGGCACGCCGCCCACGCGGGAGGTTCCGGGCTCCACGACCAGGTAGATGTCGCCGATGTCTGCGATCTCGGTGACGCGCAGGGACAGCAGGGGAGGGGTGTCGGTGGCTTTCATGTGGCAATGGCCGCTGCAGCGGCGAGGGAGGCCGCGCTGACGGCGGACCAGATGAAGATATGGAGCAGCGCGCGCATCACGGCCGCTCCCGCAGGCAGACAACGACCTCGCCGGACCACTCGGCATGCATTCCATGGCAGGCCCAGGCCGACATTGCGGCGCGCTTGAGGTCCGCCGCGCTGGCGCTGGGTTCCTGGGCCGCGTCTGCCGCACTGCAGGCGCTGCAGGACAGGACGATCATGGCCAGCAGCACCGCGACAAGCCAGCGGCCCGGGATGCGCTCCTGCTCGGCGAGTGGCTCCGGGGATTCACGCAGGTAGCGGGCATCCGGGTCATCGCAGAAGGGCTCAGAAGGAGTAACGCGAATCATCGACAGCTCCTTTCGTTACCTCGGCCAGTTCCAGTGCCAGCCATCCGCCGCGCTCGGCCAGAGCCTTGCACTGCATGGCCGCCGTCATGACTTCGTAGGGCTTGGAGCGCACAGGCTTCTTGCGGGTCTTCGCTATCCAGGCGCCCTGGTCGAAATCCGCAATCGGTTTGCCGCGCTTTTCCGCGTCGCGCGCCTTCTTGATGTGCTCCTGCTGGGCCTTTCCCAGGCTGCCAGGCGGGATGCCCATGACGCGCCACCCTTTGTGGAACGCATCGGGCTGGGCGCGGGCTTTCTTCTTGACTTCGGGAGGGGGGGCGACGCTCACGGGCCGCCCGTGGATGTTCACGTAGCTCAGCATGCGGATCTCCTAGGGATGTGGCCCGTGGGGCCGGAAACGAAAACGCCCGCGATGTGCGGGCGAGAGGTGAACAAAGGCCGGTGCCGCATGGCGGCGCGCAAGGGAGAGATGGCGTGGTGGTGAAGCCCCTGGCCCGGCGAAAAAAAGGAGCCGCGTGTTGCGCGCAAATCGCTTGCATCCATCTCCGGTGCGCGCGCGGCTGGAAACCATCACAGATAGGGGCTGGATGCGATCCCAGCACAGAAGCGAGCGCTGTTTTTCATGGCAGCCGCCTGGCCCTCGCGGGTACGGCCTAGGAAGTCTGTCGCTCCGGTTGCTTCCATTCCCCGCGCGTCGCCCGCGCATTCCCTATCTGTGATGGTCCTGGCCTTTTATGTCGCCAGGGCGGACAACCCAAAATCAACTCTTTGCGTTGTGGTGCAGGTGCGGTTACATGGCGGCCTCCATGAGTTGTCCCTGAGCGTTCTGGCGGCTCAGGTTTCGCCGTGGTTGAACAGAGTCGCATGGTGTGCACGGAACCTTGCATTCCGGCCATCGGGGAGGTGGTGCACGCGACTTCAAACCAAGGGGCTCTGCTGGTGCAATTTGGTGGAAATCCACCGAATAAGAGCGGAGGCTGAGCCCCTTGGTTTGCCCCGATGACGCTCGGGGCGGCGCCGGTTTCCCGGTCATGCTGTGGCTTCACTGATTGCGTTGAGGGGTCGCCACTCCCAAGTACCCAGTGCGCTCGCGGCGCTTTCTTTGCCCTGGTAACTCGCCTGTCGGCAACATTCCGCGAGACTGCGCGGCCAGGTGGTGGCCGGGTCTGCCGGCCTATTCGTGTCGCATGTGCTCTCCTTTGCGGCGTGCCGCATGTGTTTGTTGCCCTGTCTTGCTCGTCTTGGCGCCAGGGGTGGCCTCATCTCTTTTTGCCCGTCTACCGCGCTTTGGCGGACTGTGGCCTGGCAGGACTGCCAGAGCAGAGCAGCGGCCCGAGCCCGCTGGTGCATGTGCCGGACGAAGGCCCTGCAGGTAGGGCCAGCAACATCGGCGGCAGGTTGTTAGAGATCCGGTAGAGCGCGGCCCGATCACCTCACCCAGCGCAACCTGTTTGTGCTGCGTTGGGTTGAATTCTACGTGTGTAGAATTTAGTTCGTCAACGGTTGTAGAAAAAATGTTGAAGAATTTTCGACAGGCGCGACAATCAAGGCCATGACCACGCAACACACAGACGAAAAAAAGCCCGCTGATGCGGGCGATGTCGAGGCGCTCAAGCGGGCCGTCCAGGCTCTTCGCGAGTCTCCGAGGTTCCAGTTGCGGCTGGCGCTAGGGAAGCTCAACCACCTTCTGCGGACGATGGATGGGGATCTGGCGCCCAATCGCGATACGGAGCGGGATATCGTTCGGCACGGGATTTTTGCTGCGCTGACCTGGCTATCCGAGGCGGATGCAGGCCTGTTCCCCGATGACCAGGAGGACTATTGGCTCCGGAGGGTGCGCACTCTTCATTTTGACAGCGTGTGCACCCAGTACGACACCTCTGACTGGGCGCTCTCCAGAGCGCGAGTCAATTCAGCGGGTGCATCGCTGGGCTTGGCCGACAAAGCGGCCGCTACACCCAAGCCTGCCGATTGACAGAAGCTTCGGCCATGGTCGCTCTCAAACACATGGATCGCTAGGCCGCTCAGCTTCGACTTAAGGTTGGTGTAGTCGTAGCGAACTTGCTCCTTATCACCTGGGGAGAACTTTTGGCGGCCGCTGCAGAGCGCTAGAAGCGAGTTGATGTCTTCCTTCACGCTGGCGAGGCGTTCCTGGATGTACTGCTTGTCGTAAGGGGTCATTGGGTATATCCGAAGTGAGATCAGCCCTGGTGAAGAGTCCACCACGCCTTCACGCGGCCAGCTACATTGATGCTTTCGGCCGCTGTGCGGAGGTCGATGCGCTCTTCGTCTGGGAACTCCTCGGCGTTGTCACTGCGGAGCACCAGGACCCCGGTGGAGTGAATAAGGGCGCGCTTGAGTAGCAAGCGGTCGCACACGTCCAGCACATAGATGCCGGGGACATCGATGGACTTCTGCCCCATGTCTACGAAAACCAGGTCGTGGTCGTTGATTGTGGGCAGCATGCTCTGGCCGCACCCCGTCAGGATCTTGATGCGGTCGTAGTTCGTGCTGCCTACCTTCTGGCGCACCCAGCTCTCCAGCACATCGAGGTGCCGGATGATCTGGACGGGTTCGCTCAAGCCCCGGCCAGGCCCCATGGAGGGCGTTGGTGAGAGGTGCTGGAGTCGAACGTATCCGTAAGGAACGACGTCCCCCTCTGCTGGGACGCCAATAGGGGGCGCCGCTGGCGCTGGAGTCGTTGGGGCCACCGCCGCTGGTGCGTAGTCCTGGTCTTCTGCCTCCAGCATTTCCACGGTCATCCCCAGGCCCTGGGCGATGGCCGTTGCGTACTTGGAGCGACTGCTGTCGCGATTCTCCAGCGCTGAGATGGTTCCAACGTCCACGCCTGAGCGGTCGGAAAGTTGCTCCAACGTGAGCTTCGATTTTTCACGGTAGTGACGGATGCGCGAGCCTAGTGCCATAGCCCAGATCATTAAACGTTTGTTGAATTCAGGCAAACGCAGATGTTGAAAAGAGATTTCTACAACTGTAGAATCTCATGCATGAACCCAATCTCCCAAGCTATCCAAGGAGCTGGCGGCCCCGCCAAGGTGGCGCGTCAGTGTGGCGTGTCCGTGCAGGCGGTCTGCTTCTGGCGCGATGGTCGCCGCACGCTTCCGGCTGAGCACTGCATCACGCTGGAGAAGATGAATGCAGGGCAAGTCCGCTGCGAGCAGATGCTTCCCGGGGTTGATTGGGAGTACCTGCGCGCTTCAGCTAAGGCGCCCGAGCTGGCGCAGCCCACCCCCCAGACCCAGGAGGCAACCCATGGCTGAGCAGCGATACCGCTTTGGCGGCCCCATTCCTGAGTCCGTGCAGACGCTCCAGCGCAAGCGCCGATACCGAGACTCCGAATCCTTCGCCACGCTGAAGAAAAACCGTCGACAGGACTTCTGGGCGAACCCGCCTGCCGGCTGGGAGCAGGAGCGCGACGACTGGGGCGGGGTCATCGGCATCAGGCGCGCACTGCCCGCTGAATCAGCCGAAGCGAGGTCTGTAACGTACCGATTTCTGGAGGACGAAAAAGACCGTGTGCTTGCGGATCCCTGCGCGCCAGCCCCGCCATCGGCTGCTGGCGCAGAGCGTGCGCCTAGCCCGCTCTCGGCCGAGCAGGTGGAAGCGTTCGAGGCCGCATTTCTGGGTCGCCCTGGAGCGGTTCCTTTCCCTTGGCTCACGCAACCAGGGCTCGCGCCGGCAGATAAACCTTCTGGCGCAACAGCCCGTCTGCGTGCGGCGATTACCCGTGCTTGTAGGTCGCTGCGAGGAGATCGAGGAAACCGTTCACCAGACTCGTCCGAGCGCGCGCTTCCGCCGGAGGCACATCCCCTGACTCCTCGTCTGCCGTCACTTGCTCCATCTCGGATGCAGCCAGGTTCCTCGCGATTTCTGCCGCCTGCTCCGGTGGAAGAGTCCGAATGATGGCTGTGACGGTGCTCATCAATGCGTGTATGTGGCCCTGTGCCACTTCTTGCTCTTCGCTCATGTCCGCCCTCCTTGGCGCTGGTTGTGTAGGAACTCCCAGCATAGCCCAGGGTGTGGCGGGCACCTCTCTCACTCGTTGTTTTGGTTTTCATGCAGCGAGTTTCGTTTCCAGCGGTAACGGCCGCAACGTCCTTTTTTCTGGAGCCCGGACATGAACTCCCTTGATGCCCTGCGACGCATGGTCGCGAACTACCCTGGTGGCCGTCCGGCCCTGGCAGCCCGCCTGGGCAAATCCGACGAAGTGCTGCGCAAGGAGCTGAGCGGCTCCTCTGCTCACCACAAGATCGGCCTGGCTGACTCCGAGCAGATTGCCGACATGTGCCGCGAGGCGGGCTGCGCAGAGGCTCACGCCCTGGGCACGGTGTTTTCGTTCAAGGCCGGCATGCTGGCGCTGCCCGCTGCGACCGAGGATGGCCCGCGTTGCCTGTCCAAGGCCACGGCTGTTGCTGTCCACGAATGCGCAGATGTGCTCCTGGCTGTCACCCGTTCCAAGGCTGACGGCAACATCAGCGACAACGACCGTGACGACGTGCTGCGTGAGATTGGCCAAGCCGTGGCCGCCCTGCAAGCCGTGGCCACAGCCTTGAAGGCCGAGCACGCCGCTGACAACGCGAGGAGCCCGGCATGAGCAACGCAGGCAGCTACCCCTGGTTCCGGATGTATTCCGAGTTCCTCAACGACCCCAAGATCATCGCCTTGGCCTTTGAAGACCAACGCCACTTCATCGGCCTGCTGGCGCTGAAGTGCGACGGGACCCTCGACTCTGGCGCGGCGCCTGACTTGATGGACCGCATCGTCGCCCAGCGCATGTGGATTGACCACGCTGTGATCCGCGAGGTCAAGAAGCGCCTGGTTGCCGGTGGCCTGATCTCCGAAGACTGGCAGCCCCTGGGCTGGGAGAAGCGCCAGATGCGCAGCGACAACAGCACGGCGCGCGTGGCCAAGCACCGCGAGAAAAAGAAGGCCGAATCCGGTAACGGTGGTGGAAACGTTTCACGTAACGATGGTGGAAACGGCGATGAAACGTTTCAGCAACGCCAAGGTAACGGCCTAGAAGAAGATAAAGAAGAAGATAAAGAGAGAGAGACGCGCGAGGGCTCGCGCTCTCCCTCACCCGCTTCGAAGTCGATCACGCTGAAGACCTACCTTGCCGAGTGCAAGGCGCAGAACGTCAAGCCGATTCCTGAGGACCACCACATCCGCCAGGACATGACCGACGCCGGCATCAGCGACGACATGGCGCAGATCGCCTGGTTGCGCTTTCGCGAGGAGCACACGACGGGCCTGCGCAAGGACAAAAAATACAAGGACTGGCCTGCCGTGTTCGCGAACTCGGTGCGGGACCGTTGGTACAGGCTCTGGACGGTGCACGCTGATGGCCCGGCCCAGTGGACCAGCGAAGGCCAGCAGGCGAAGCGCGTGGCTGACGCTGCTGCAGCTGCACGGGAGGCGGCATGAACGCCTTTGACCTGCCCGACGAGGAGCTGCTGTTTTCGAACGAGGCCGAGTGCGCTGTGCTGAGCGCTGTGCTGGGCAGCGGCCCCGAGGCGTACGACGCTGCAGCCGGCATCATCACTGCCGATTCGTTCTGCGTGCCTCTGCACCGCGCAATCTGGCAAGCCGCCGAGAAGCTGGTGCTGGCTGGCAAGTTCGTGGACCCGGTGGCGGTCATGGAGCAGCTGCGCGGCCAGGAAGTGGAGTGGGCCGAGGTCAACGCCATTGCCCAGAGCTACTGCTACATCCGCGCTGTGCCGACGCATGCGGAGACCATTGCCCGCTACGCCAAGGAGCGCGTGCTCAGGTCTGCCGCCTTCCAGGTGTCCGAGTTCGCTGGTGACGCATCGCAGACCATCGAGCAGCGCGTGGGCTCCTCGGTGCTGGCGCTGGAGAGCGTGCTGGAGGACAAGGCGGGCACTGAGCCGCAGGCCGTGGCCGCGTTCGCTGGCGGCTTCATCGATCGCCTGATGAGCCGCGCCGACGGCAAGACCAAGGCTGGGCGGTCGTCTGGATTCCCGGCCCTTGACCGGATGGCTCCCAGCGCTTTCGCCGATGGCAAGCTGGTGGTTATCGCCGCGCGCCCGTCGGTCGGCAAGTCCAGCCTGGCGCAGCAGATCGCCGAGCGCCAGGCTGCTGAAGGCATCCCCACAGCCTTCCTCGGCATGGAGATGGAAAACGATGAGGTCGTGGACCGCACGGTCGCGAACAAGGGCCGCGTGCCGCTCGATGGCATCCAGACGGGCCAGCTCACGGACGACGAGTGGGCGCGCGTGACCGAGGCTGTCGAGGCCATCCGCGACTTGCCGCTGTACCTGTACGACGTGCCGGGCCTGACCCTGGCCGAGGTCACGTCCAAGGCGCGCGGGCTGGTCCGCAAGTACCGCATCAAGACACTGGTGGTGGACTACCTGCAGCTGATGCAGGGCGACCCGCGCAAGGAGCGCCGCACCCAGCTCGAAGACATCACGCGCGGCCTCAAGCGCCTGGCGAAGCAGCTGCGCATCACGGTCGTGCTGCTCTCCCAACTGAACCGCGACGTGGAGAAGCGCACGAACCCGCGCCCCCAGATGTCCGACCTCAAGGAATGCGGGGCCATCGAAGAAGACGCAGACACGATCATTTTCCTGTGGGACCACGCGCCCGCCGACAACGGGGGCACCCTGAAGGGTTGCAGTCTCGGCAAGGCCCGTGGAGGCCGCAAGGGCGAGCTGGCGCTGCACTTCGAGGGCCAGTACCAGCTGTGGAACCAGTCCACTGCCTCGTTGGCCGCGCCCTCGAAGGCTGATGCCGGTGGCCCGAAGAAGTACGCGGAGGACTTCTGACCATGCGCACGCTCGAAGAAATCAAGGGCCGCTGCTTCATCGACGAGGACGGGCACTGGCTGTGGCGCGGTGCGACCCGTGGCGATGATCGCGTCCCGTTCATCTATGCCCCGAATCTGGCTCGTGGAGGAAAGATGTCCTCGCAGTGTGGATACCGCGCTGTCTATCACGTCACCAAGGGCGTTGCTGTGCCTCCAGGGCATCGGGTATTCAACACCTGTGGCAACCCGGCCTGCGTGAACCCCGAACACATCCGCTGCGCCACGGATGCCGCATTTGGACGCTATGTGCGCAGCAAAGGGATCTTCAAGGGTCAGGTTCGCCGCATCCTGGCCAACCGTGCAATCACGCTGGCTCGAACCAAGGTCACGCCCGAGATCGTGAGCCAGATCCTCGCCAGCGAACAGAGCTGCGCGAAGACGGGCGCCGCTTTTGGGGTGAGCGGCAACTTGGTCCGCCGCATTCGCAATGGCACGCACCCAGTCAAGCCGGCTGGCGCTGGCGGCCTATCCACCATGGTTTCAGCACTCACAAGGAAGACAGCATGAACGGCCTATTCCGGGTGACGCACGAAATTGTGAGAGCTGTTCTCAAGACAATTCCACGCGTCATAAGGGGAGTTCCACTGTTTCCCGGTACTCCTCTGGAAGCGAAGTACCGACTTGACTCCCTTGTCATAGCAAACCTGGCACAGGTAATGCGGCACGTCATCAGCCCGATGCTGACCTGGGCGGGGTTGGTATGCGTACGCACCGGGACAAACCTCGGAAAGCACGTATCCCTCGCGCTCGCTTGCCTTCATCTCCAGCTGCTCTGCTTTGTTCTTAAGCGCGCGGATCTCGTCTGTAAGCGAAATATTGGCTTGACTAAGGGAGAGGGCGGCCGTGGAGACCTCTAACAACTTCAGTTGCACCTCAGTGATGGCTTGCTGCGCTTTTGCATCGTCACGGGCCGCAATTGCGCCTTTGGCGATGCCAAGCATCGTGGCTGTGCTGGAAATGGCGGCAGCGATATCAATCATGTGGTTCCTCTCTGTTCGAGGAATCGTAGCAAAGGCAGAGAAATGAGCGCTCTCGACACTCAAGCAGGCGGCGACCACTACAAAGGCTGCTCCATCCAGCCGATCCAGTACATCCACGCGAACGGCCTCGACTTCTTCCAGGGGAACATCGTGAAGTACGTGACCCGGCACAAGTCCAAGGGCGGCGCCCAGGATCTGCAGAAGGTCATCCACTACGCGCAGCTGGCGCTGGAACTGCAGTACGGAGTCAAGCCCGCCGACGAGCTGGGTGACATGGTGCAGGCCGGCAAGGGAGAGCGCGCATCGTGAGGATCGAACTGCCATGGCCCCCGAAAGAGCTGTCGCCGAACGCCCGCCTGCACTGGGCGAGCCTGGCCAAGGCTAAGAAGAACTACCGCCACGCCTGTGCCTATGCCGCTGTGCAGCAGGGCGTGCGCCGCATCCAGGCCCAGAAGCTGCACCTGGCGCTGACGTTCCATGCGCCGACCCGCCGCGCCTACGACCTGGACAACGCCCTTGCGCGCATGAAAGCAGGCCTGGACGGGCTGGCGGACGTGCTCGGCGTGGACGACAAGCACTGGAGCCTGAGCATCGCCCGAGGCGAGGCGCCTGGCGGCCGTGTCGTGGTGGAGGTGTCTCCATGCTGAACAAGCTCAACGACCGCGAGCGCGAGCACCTGGCCGCAGTGAAGGAGCTGCCATGCAGCGTGTGTGACGCCCCGGGCCCGAGCGAGGCGCACCACGTCAAGCAGAACCGCCAGTACGTGTGCATCGCCCTGTGCGAGAGCTGCCACCGTGGCGCGCTGCTGGGCCTGCATGGTCAGCGCCGCTCCTGGGCAATCCGAAAGATGGACGAAATGGACGCGCTGAACGTGACCGTGCAGCGCCTGCTTGGAAACTGAGGAGATCACGATGAGCGAAGCACCAACGACGCAAGAGCGGTACGCCGCAGCCACCCACTCCAGCAACCTGCGTTCCAGCGCTGACACGGTGGGTGACGCCGACTATTTGGGCGCGGCAGGCCTGACGAGTGCGGAATTCGGCAAGGCACTGATCCGCCTGCAGGCCGAGTGGGACTCATCCACCAAACGCGTCCCAAGGAGGCCGACTCGTCGTGACGTTGCAATTGCTGCCCAGCGCGCACTGGGTAATGGGATCACCAAGGTGACGAAGCAGTCCAGCGACGAGGCGCGCGAGCGACTGATGGCGGTGTATCGCGGCGAGGTGGCCATGCTGTCTGCGTCCCTGCGCTCGCTTGGTGCGGTCCGACTGCACCTGTCGATCAAGCTGTGTCTGGATGGCTTGAGCGATGACGCCGTCATCCAGATCATCTTCGGCTGGCTGGCGCATGTCTGTCCCTTCTGCCAGGGGCGGAAGTTGCAGCTCCAGAAGTGGAGCGATACAGACCTGTCCGACCAGGTGTGCGGCGGATGCGGCGGGACTGGGGAGCGGCCGGCGATGGATGACGTGGAGCGTTCGGCGCGCATCTACATGAGTGAGTGCATAGGCCACGCGCGTCAGGGGATCAAGAGGAAAACGCAGCGACTCAATTGACGCGGCGACTTTGCCATGTAGAATTGCGAATATCGGTTCGCAAGGAAACATCCTGTTAGCCGGTGTCGCCTTCAAGACGTTCCGGTGCGCGCCCGTAGTGCCATCGGTTAGCCGCAGATGGATCGACGCGCCCAAAGCCCGCCAGCGCTGCTCGCGGGCTTTTCTGTTTCCGCCCTGAGCCAGTCGGGGTGCGCGCTGTGGACTGAGCGTGCAGGGTTCTCCACCGTGAGCTGCCACGGTGCTGGCTGCGAAGCGAACGGCACATCCCCAGCGGCTTCGCGCCGTAAGTCCGATGGGGAACCATTTCAGCCGCCACCAGGCGCACCCGGCAAAGCATGCATTGCGCATGGGGTGCGAGGCCTGCGTGGCGGCACCTATTCCACTCTCCAGGAGATCCACATGTCCCAGACTGAAGAAGCGCAAGGCGTTGTTTACCGCCATCTCGAAGATGACGTGGAGCGAATCATTCCAACGCAGGCTAGGGTGCAGGCGCGCGACTTGGGCCAGAAGGTGGAGATCCTCCACGATGGCGTCCACCGCCTGATCTTCGTGAACGGCCATCCCATCGGCCAGGTGCTGAAGCTCGAAACACCGCGCAAGGGCGGGATGCTGGCCGGCGTCGTGGATCTCAGCTTCGTGGCCGCTGAGATCGTGGAGCGCAAGGTGAGCCGCGATGAGTTCAACGCCCTCAAGTCCGAGGGCGTGGCGAAGAACTGAGGCGCGGCCATGGGTCAGCGACCACGGATCAATGCGCTGCCGCTGCGGATACAAAAGGCCGACTCCCGCAAGCTGCAGCAGGCCCCGCGTCTTGGCGCCACTGGCCGAGCCCGAGGGCGAGCCAGGCAGGAGGCCCGGCTGAGGATCTGGCTGCGAGACGGCCCGCGCTGCGCCTGCTGCGGCGAACTGATCGACATCACGCCAGGCACGTCCCGGCCCTTCGAGCTGGATCACATCGTGCCGCTGTGGCAGGGCGGCGAGGACACCGACGACAACAGGCAGTGCCTATGCGTCAGCTACGACGCCGAGGGCAACAAGCGCGGCTGTCACGTCGAGAAGACGGCGCGCGAGGCGGCAGACCGGTCCAGGGCTGATCGCCGCGCCTGAGCCCGTCTGACGCGAGCAAGGGGTATCGCCTCAGCGGACGAGGGTAGGGGGTGGGGCAAAAGGCTGGGAGCCTCGGCCCTGGATACCGCCCTGTTCCGCACGCGCACAAAAAAGCCCCCTGTTTGATTGTTTCGGGGCAGTCGGCCACATGAGGTTTCGGCTGCAACCCGTTGCCGTAACAGGGAAATTCGGACCTTTGAATTCTGGGGATCGCGGAAATCAAAGAAATCAAAGAATCAAAGAGGTGAGTCATGCCAAGAGGGGGCTCTCGGCCCGGTGCTGGCCGCCCAAAGAAGACGCCGCCAGCCGTGCCGGCAGCAGCCGCCCAGGCGCCGGAGCCCAGGAAGTACAAGCGGCGCGCGGCGCCCAGTGTGGATGCCGAAGGCTTCAAGCCGGAGGACGCGCCGCCCACCTGGCCATTCGGCAAGGAACGGCCAGCGCCGCCCGAACCTGAGCCAGACCTGTCTGGCCTCATGCCGCTGGACTACCTGCTGGGGGTGATGCGCGACCCAGGTCTGCCGGCACCGCTGCGCATGCAGGCCGCCACGCTGGCGGCGCAGTACTGCCATCCCAAGCCGGCGCCCAAGAGCGCCAAGCAGGAAGCCGAGGCCGAGCGCCAAAAGAACCGTTCGTCGCGCTTCGGCCGCCGCCAGCCGCCCACGCTGACGGCAGTGCAGGGCGGTAAGTCATAGCCGGTTTCCGGCGTCAACGCCGGAGATATCTATGGAATGGACCACTGCGTGCCCCGACTGGGAGCGCCGCATCGTTGCGGGCGAAAGCCTGATCGTCTCGCCGCCGCTATTTCCCAGTGTGGCTGATGAGGCGTGGTCGATTTGCAGCCAGTTCAGGCTGGTGGACCTGGGTGGTGTGACGATTGGTGAGGTAGCTCGCCCATGGCTGCGCGATCTGGTGCGCACGATCTTCGGTGCGGAAAGCCCCGAGGGCCGGCGACTGATCAATGAGTACTTCCTCATGGTCAGCAAGAAGAACGCCAAGAGCACTATTGCTGCGGCCATCATGCTGACGGCGCTGCTGATGAACTGGCGCGACGAGGCCGAGCTGCTGATCCTAAGCCCGACTCTGGAGGTGGCCAACAACAGCTACAAGCCCATCAGCGCCTTCATCAAGGCTGACGAGGAGCTGTCGGACATGCTCAAGGTCCAGGACTATCACCGCCTGGTCACGCACAAGGACACTGGAGCGTTCCTCAAGGTGGTGGCCGCCGACGAGGCGACGGTCACGGGCAAGAAAGCCGGCTTCGTGTTCGTGGATGAGTTGCACGAATTCGGCAAGAAGGGGCGAGCCTCCAACATGCTGCTGGAGGCCACGGGCGGCTTGGCATCCCGGCCCGAGGGGTTCGTGATCTACGCGACCACGCAGTCGGAGGAGCCGCCTGCAGGGGTGTTCAAGGACAAGCTGGCCTATGCCCGCAAGGTCCGCGACGGCGAGAAGGTGGACCGCAAGTTCCTGCCGGTCATCTACGAGTTTCCGCGCCACATGCTGGAAGCGGGCGCGCACAAGGATCTTGCCAATGCCCATGTGACGAATCCCAATTGGGGCGCGTCCGTGGACATCGAGCGGATCACGCAGTTGCACGGCGAGGCCGAGGAAAAGGGCGAGCAGGGACTTAAGGAGTTCTGGGCCAAGCACCTCAACGTCGAGATCGGGCTCAACCTGCGCTCCGACCGCTGGGCTGGCGCTGACTTCTGGGAGGCTGCCGCCATCCCCGTGTTTTCGCTGGAGGAGCTGCTGGAGCGCAGCGAAGTGGTAGAGGTCGGGATCGATGGTGGCGGCTTGGATGACTTGCTCGGCCTGGCTGTGGTTGGCCGCGAGGCTGATACCGGGAAGTGGCTTTCCTGGGGCCGCGGCTGGATCCACCAGATCGCGCTGGAGCGCCGCAAGTCCGAGGAATCCAAGTACCGCGACTTCATCAAGGCCGGCGACCTGATCCTGGTGGATCGGGTCGGCCAGGACGTGGAGGAGGTGGTCCAGATTGTGGAGCAGATCGTGGACACGGGCCTGCTCGATAAGGTGGGCGTGGACCGGCTTGGCCTCGGTGCCATCTACGACGCCCTTGTGGGCACTGATGACGAGCCCGGGCCGGTGGAGGCCGCCCAGGTGGTGGGCATCCCGCAGGGCTACCAGCTCAACGGCGCGATCAAGACAGCTGAGCGGCACGTCGCCGCCAAGAAGCTGGTGCACGGCGGCAGCGCCCTCATGGCCTGGTGCGTGGGCAACGCCAAGACAGTGATGCAGGGCAACGCCGTGACCATCACCAAGCAGGCCAGCGGCGTCGGAAAGATCGACCTGCTGATGGCCCTTTTCGATGCCGTGTATCTCATGGCCCTGAACCCGGAGGCGAAGGCCGGCCCGGCGATCTACTCAATGGAGCTGGGATGACACAGACGTACAACATGACCGCGCACCAGCACGGCAGCCGAGTGCTGTCCGGCTGGATCGCGGGCCGCGAGGGTGCGGCAGAGCGCGCCGGCCTGCTAGCGCTGGGCGAAAACGAGGTAACCAGCAGCGGAACGTCCATGGGCGAACTGGCAAACCTGCTGGGCGCTTCGAGCCGCTCGGCGGCCGGCGTGCGCGTGACCAAGGAAACGGCCATGCGCGTCTCGGTGGTCTATGCCGCCGTCTCGCTGGTGGCGGGTGCCATCGCCTCGCTGCCCATCTCGATCTACGAGCGAGACACGCGCGAGAAGGTGGATCACGACTACTGGTACTTGCTCAACGAGAACGCGGGCGGCGTCTGGTCCGCCTTCACGTTCTGGGAGTACCTGATGAGCGCCAAGCTCTTTGAGGGGGACGGCTTCGCCGAGCTGGTGCGCTCCAGCGTGCGCAGCTCCAAGATCATCGCGCTCAAGCCGCACCATCCGCTGAGCGTGGATCCGTTCAAGAAGGGTGACAAGGTGCTGTACCGCATCAACCCCTCGGACGGCGGGCCGGCATACACGCTGGACAGCGCGGACATGCTGCACGTCCCGAGCCTGGGTTTCGACGGCCTGCGCAGCCCCAGTGCGATCACCTTTGCAGGGCGCGAAGCCATCGGCGCGGCCATTGCCGCCCAGGAGCACACCAGCCGGTTCTTTGCCGGTGGCGCGAACATCGACTATGCGCTCAAGGCGCCGGGCCGGCTCTCCGACAAGCAGCTGGGCGACCTGAAGGCCTCGCTGCTGGCGCGGGCCATGAATGGTGGCCGTGGGCCGCTGATCCTCTCGGGCGGCCTGGAGCCGGCGCAGCTGTCCATCAACAGCAAGGATGCCGAGATCCTCGCCACCCGCCTGTTCAACGTGGAGGAGATCTCCCGGATCCTGGGCGTGCCGCCTCACATGATCGGCCACACGGACAAGCAGACCAGTTTCGGCACGGGCATTGAGCAGCAGGGCATCGGCTTCGTGCGCTACACGCTGCAGCGGCACCTGACGCCGATCAAGCAGGAGCTGAACCGCAAGTTCTGGCCCGTGCGCGAGAAGCTGTTCCTGGAGCACATGGTCGAGGCGCTGGAGCGGGCCGACCTGAAGACCCGGTACGAGGCCTACCGCATTGCGATGGGCCGGGCCGGCGAAATGCCATGGATGGATGCCAGCGAGGTGCGCCGCCGCGAGAACCTGCCGGAAAACCTCAATCTGCTGCGCAACCCCGGCAATCCAGGCAAAGACGACGGGAAGGGAAACAATGAAAAACCGACTCAATAAGCTGTACGCGGACAACCGCCGCGCCAGTGCCCGCAAGTTCGAGGTGGTGGCCAAGGCCGACGACCGCGAGGCCGAGGTCTACCTGTACGACCATATCGTGTCCAGCGAGCTGGAGGCCGAATGGTGGGGCGGCATCGCCCCGGGTCCGTTCGTGAAGGCCATCCGTGATCTGGACGTGGATACCATCCATCTGCGCATCAATAGCCCAGGCGGTTCGGTCTTCGCGGCCCGCGCCATGGAGCAGGCGCTGCGCGAGCA
This sequence comes from Delftia sp. CH05, assembly GCF_009827015.1. Lineage (NCBI taxonomy): Bacteria > Pseudomonadati > Pseudomonadota > Betaproteobacteria > Burkholderiales > Comamonadaceae > Delftia > Delftia sp. CH05. Next base: position 17,176 of record NZ_WUMG01000031.1, read on the forward strand.
CGGTGCCAAGGTGATCGTGCACATCGATGGCATCGCGGCCAGCGCGGCAACCTTCATCGCCATGGCGGGGGAGGAGGTGATCATGGCCAAGGGCGCCATGTTCATGATCCACAAGGCATGGACCGGGATGTGGGGCAACGCCAACGACCTGCGCAAAGAGGCCGACCTCCTGGACAAGATCGACGGCACCCTGGCCGAGACCTACGCGGCCAAGACTGGCAAGGAGCTGGCGCAGATCTCCGAATGGATGGCCGAGGAAACTTGGTTCACCGCCGACGAGGCTCTGGAGAATGGCTTCGCCACCTCCATCGCGGCGAGCGACGCCAAGGCACGCGCAAGCGCCAGGGCCAACGCCAAGGCCTGGAACCTCTCGGCCTACGCCAACGCGCCCCGCGATCCCTGCGACGAGCCCGAACCCGCGCCCAAGGCCGAACCCGCTAACGACCAGCAGTTCGCCACCGAAGACCACCGCGCCCGCCAGCAGCAGCGTTTGAGCATGCTGGCGCGCCTCTCCCATCAGTAAGCGCCTCGCGCAACTGAGACCGCCGCCCACCGAGGCGGCTTTTTCATGTCCGAACGACCTGCGCGAGCGGTCACAACCTGAAAGAAAGGCTCATCATGAGCAAACTTGCACAACTGCGCGCCCAGCGTGACGCGAAGGCCAAGGCCGCCGCCGAACTGAACGCCAAGACCCCTGCCGATCAGCGCATGCCGTCCGCCGACGCCTCGGCCCTGGACACGATCCTCAACGAGATCGAGGCCATCGACGGCGAGATCGCCCGCGAGAACCGACTGAACCAAGTGGCCGGCGATGAGCGCGCCGAGCACGAGGCCGCGCTCAACCAGGCCACGGTGCAGGGTGGCGGCCGCACCGAAGAATCCCAGGCCCTGCGCGCCATGCTGACGGGCGGCCTGTCCAACCTGTCTCCTGAGCAGCGCAACGCCATGGCCGCGCGCCAAAATCCCGACATCCGCAACGCCATGTCCACCACGACCGGCTCCGAGGGTGGCTACACCGTGGCCACCGAGTTCAGCCGCTCGCTGATCGAGGCCATGAAGCAGATGGGAGGCGTCCGCGCCGTGGCCAGTGCGCTCCAGACGGCGACCGGCGCGCAGATGCTGTTCCCCACGGCCGACGCGACGGCGGAGGAGGGCGAAATCGTTGGCCAGAACGCTGCGGTCACAAACGGCGAGACCGCCTTCGGTCAGGCGTCCATGGACGTCTACAAGTACAGCTCCAAGAGCATCGCGCTGCCCTTCGAGCTGCTGCAGGACTCGTTCATCGACATCGAGGCCTACATCAAGTCGCTGCTGGCGCTGCGCCTGGGTCGCATCCAGAACCGCCACCAGACCGTGGGCACTGGCACCGGCCAGCCTCGCGGCATCGTGACGGGCGCCTCTGTGGGCAAGACCGGCGCCACGGGACAAACCACCAGCGTGACCTATGACGACCTGGTGGACCTGGAGCACTCGGTGGACCCGATCTACCGCTCGCGCGCTGCCTGGATGTTCCATGACGATGTGCTCAAGGTGCTGCGCAAGATCAAGGACACCCAGGGTCGCCCGATCTTCGTGCCGGGCTACGAGCAGGGCAACCCTGGCGGCGCCCCTGACCGCCTGATGGGCCGCGCCATCAACATCAACCAGAACATGGCCGCAATGGCAGCCAATGCCAAGTCGATCCTGTACGGCGATTTCAGCAAGTACCTGATCCGCGACGTGATGGACGTCACCCTGTTCCGCATGACCGACAGCGCATACACGCTCAAGGGCCAGGTGGGCTTTGTGGCCTTCTGCCGCAGCGGCGGCAACCTGCTGGACGTGGGCGGCGCCGTCAAGGCCTACGCCAACTCGGCCACCTAATCGGCCACCGATGAACCCAGGCCCTGGCTACGGCTGGGGCCGCATCTCAAGGAGCCGACATGGCAACGAAACCGAAACCCACACCCACGGCAGCCGATGCGCCGGCCGCTGACCAGGCTACAGGCCCGCAGGCCCAGCAGCAGGGCGCAGAGGACACCGCGCAGGCCGGCGAGACCCAGGCCCCGGCTACGGCTGGGGCCGCAGACGGGCAGGGCGCTGGCGCTGGAACCCAGCAGGATCCCGCGTCCCAGGACGTGGCGCTGGTCGACGTGCGCGTCCTGGCCGCCGTGACCATCGATGCCGTGCGCTTCGCGCCTGACGATGTGATCGAGGGCATGCCCGAGGCAATCGCCCAGGCCTATGCCGGCAGCGTGGACCCGCACCCCGACGCCGTGGCCTACGCCCGCTCGGTGGGCTCGCCCGTCAAGCCTTTCCCGGGCCAGGCCCATGCAGAGGATTGACCTCGCGCGGGCCAAGCTGCACCTGCGGGTCGATGGTGATGAGGAGGACGCCCTCATCGAAGGCTGGATCGCTGCTGCGTACTTGGCCATCGAGGGGAAGATCTTCGCCAAGCTCTACGAGGACCAGGCCGAAATCCCGGAGGGGGCCGTCGGCGTGGTCATCGATGAGGCCATCCACTCGGCCGCGCAGCTCATCATCGGGCACCTGTACGCCAACCGCGAGGCCGTGGCCCCGGGCCAGGCCGCCGAGATCCCGATGGGTGCCGACTGGCTGCTGCTGCCCTACATCAACACGGCAGGAGGCTTCTGATGCAGGCCGGCACCCTTCGAGACCGCATCCACATCCAGCGCAAGACAGGCGGCGCGGATGACTGGGGTACTCCGCTGCCCGAAGGCTGGGAGAACATCTCCACGGGCCGCATCGCAGCCAGCGTGCTGCACAAGTCTGGCCTGGGCACGATAAAAGCCGACGCCGAGGTGTCCATCGTCCGCGCGAGCATCCGGATTCGCCGCCGCGCTGGCGTGGACGCCGGCATGCGCGTGCTGTTCGACGGCCAGATCTACGAGCTCAAGGCCGTGCTGCCTGGGCCAACCCGCGAGTACATCGACCTGGTGTGCGAGCTCACGAAAGGACCGACCCAATGACGAAACCACGGACCCCGCGCCCACCGCGGGCGCCGCGCGCAGCCCCGGCGCCGGCCGACGACGGCGGCCCGCGCACGGTGCTGACGACCAGGCCCGGCACCATCGGCCCCTACGGCTACATCGCCGGCCTGCTGATCGATGGCGTGCCGGCCGATGTGGCTGCGGCAAACGCGGGCTGGATGAACGCGGATCCCGAGCGAGTTGCCGAGGCCCGCGCCGCGCGTGCCGACGCCGTACCGTTCAAGGGCTGACGGCCATGGCCAGGCGCACGCTGTCCCGCAAGGGATTCGACGGCAAGAGTCGACAGCTGCAGGGCAACAACACCTCCGGCAAGGCCTTCCGCATCGACCCGAACCTGGGCGGCCTGTTTGACATGCTGAATGAGATGGAGGCCAGTGTGGAGGGGGCTCTGCGCCCAGCGGCCCAGGCGGCCACCCAGGTGATCTATGACCGCGTGAAACTCAACGTCTCGGCCCTCGGCCGTGTCACTGGCAAGCTGGATCGGTCCATCTACCAGTACTACAGCACCGAGAAATCGGTGGATGGCGAGCGCGCCGAGTACCACGTTTCGTGGAACCACAAGAAGGCACCGCACGGTCACTTGCTGGAATGGGGGTGGCTGCAGCGCTACGTCTATCGTCCCGACGGTATGGGCCCGATGGTGCGCCCCGGCATGGAAGGAAAGCCCAAGCCGAAGCGGCGCGCGAGCCAGGCGGAAAAGGATGCGTACTACGTGACGCTTCCTGTGCCCAAGCAGATCCCCGGCAAGGCGTTCATGCGCAGCGCCGAAAGCTCGATGCCCGAAGCGCAGAAGGCTGCGGAGCAAGAGCTGCTGAGGCGCATTCGCGGGAAAGGAGGTGGCTGATGGCGCTGGAAACCGACCTGATGGCAGAGCTGCTGGCCGAGTGCCCGCGCGTTGTTGTGGGCACGGCTCCTTACGGCACGGCCATGCCCTACGTGACCTGGCAGCACATCGGGGGCGACGTGCTGCGCTACACGGACAACGCGCCGGCCGACAAGCGCAAGCCGCTCATCCAGATCAACACCTGGGCCGCCACGCCGCTGCAGGCCTTCGCGCTGATCCAGCGCATCGAGGAGCGGCTCTGTGCCGCTGCGGCCTTCACGGCGCGACCGCACGGGGACCCCATCGGGGCCTATGACGATGCAGGAGTCGTTTCTGGCTACCTGCAGACCTTTTCCATTCTGGGCGCCAGATAGGCCGCCCGACCTGTCCCGCCGCCCTGGCGGTCTCCCGCCCGCGAGGGCACTCCATCAACCCGCTTCGGCGGGTTTTCTGCTTTTGAAAGGGCCACAACATGGCATCTCTCCCTACCGGCTCGCGCATCGCCGTGGCCACTTCCATCGGCGCCAAGGTGCCCATCACCGCGATCACCAACGCGACCGAGGCGGTCTGCACGGCGGCTGGCCACGGTCTGGCCGTCGGCAACATCGTGATCATCCTGTCCGGCTGGGGTCGCCTGAACGGGCTGGTGTTCCGCGTCAAGGCCGTCCCGACGCCCGACACGTTCACCCTGGAGGGCCGCAAGGCCAACACCAGCAACACCAATCTGTTCACGCCTGGCGGCGGCGCTGGCTCGTTCCAGAAGGCGCTGACCTGGGTTGACGTGGTGCAGATCCTGTCCAACAACACCAGCGGCGGCGATCCCAAGAAGGTCACGTACCGCTACCTCGAATCCGAGAACGAGCAAGAAATCAACGACGGTTTCAGCCCGGTCTCGCGCTCGCTGGAAATCGACGCCGACGCCATCGAGACCCCGGGCTACACGGCTCTGGAAGACCTGTCCGCCAGCGGCGCCGACACGATCCAGCGCCTCACCATGAAGAACGGCGCCACGTCGTATCTGGCATGCACCGTGGCGCTCAACGATGAAGTGTTGATGCAGGACGGCCAGGTCAACCGCGTGAAGGCCGACTTCAGCGGCAAGGGCCGCTCCACCCGCTACGCCAGCTAAGGCGTCAACCCCAAGCACCGGCCCGGCTGTTTCGCCTCTTTCAGCGGAGGCGGGCAGTCGGGCACGGGCTTTCGTTTTTCATCCGCTGAAAGGATCACTCCATGGCCGCTCAAACCAAGACCGCTGTTTCCACTGCCGCAGACCAAGCCGGCAAGCAGAAGCCCCCCGCATTCATCTTCGGCGACCGCCCCGAGACCATCACCGCGCCCGTCTCGTTCGTGCGCGTGACCGGCGAGGTGGTTGAGCTGGAGTGCAAGTTCAAGTACCGCACGCGCCGCGAGTTCGGCGAGCTGTGGGACGAGGTGTCCAATGCCAATGTCCCCCAGCCGGCCGACGGCGAGAAATTCAGCTTCGCCAACCTGGCCGACCGTGGTCTGGAATTCAGCGCCGAGCGCACCCTGAAGTACCTGGTGGGCTGGGATGTGGAGATCGACCTCGACAAGGCCGCCCTGGTGCAGCTGTTCGACGAGGAGCCCAACGCTGCCGCCGCGTTCTGGGATGCCTACCGTGGCGCCCTGGTGGACGGCCGCGTAAAAAACTCCTGAGCGCCACCGTCGCCTATTTCAGCCCCGACCCTGAGGTCGCAGAAGGCTGCGAGCCAGAAGACTACTGGGAAGACCCGGTGGAGGCCTGGCCCGAGAACGCCGAGTCGCTGGCGCTGTTCGTCGGCCTGCAGACGCAATGGGCCTGGGTGGTTGGAATGGGCGGCGGCGGGCGCATAGGCCTGCGATACGAGGCGGTCTATCCGCTGTTGGACCGCGTTGCGCAGGGCGACCAGGAGCTCTGGGACGAACTGTTCGCAGACGTGCGGCGGATGGAGATGGCCGTGGTCAACATCCCGCAGAAAAGGTGATGCGGTAGCATGCCCTTCATTTATCCAAATGGAGGGGTTATGAATAGAGCATTTTTTCCGGTTGCGATGATGGTGCTCTCCATTGTTGCCGGATGTGAAAAGCAGGCTCCAAAGGCGAGTCCTACGGACGAGGCAAACTCTGGCTCTATAAACGCAAAAATACCAACGCCACCAAAGCCGCCGTACACAGAGAAGGAATGGAGACGTGATTTTCTATCCTCATTTAATGCTTCTAAGCAGAAGTCTGATGGGGATGGAGTATCAACTTATAGCGCGTGCTTTGAGCCGATTGGGGATAAGTGTAATTTATCCATGAGTGGCAAAAGGGACGGCTTCCGGAAGGTTGATCATTTGACGCCTGTCATGACTGCGTGGCAAGAGTTCCAAGTGAAATATCCAAACAAAGGGCGGACCGCTGCGTTCGTCGATCTGCGGGTTGTTGCTCGACAGTGCGGTGAAGCTGTTGTTGTGTTGAATCCAACACTCAATGCAAGGAAATGGATTTTCATGAATAGGATCGGCTTCATGGCTGAAGGCGACGTTGTGTATGAGCAAGAGGCGCCACCCCAAGGAGTCAAGCGCGACGTTGACGATGACAGAGTGTGGGAGGGCTGGAGTTTTAAACTTGAGCGTGAGGATTACACGAAGCTAAATCAGTTCGCCTTGGCTAAGGAAAAAGTAATACGGCTTTCAGGAGAGAAAGGATATTTTACGCTTGAGAAAGGCGCTGTAGAGGTATTTGCAAAAGATATACAAGAAGCAGTCAAGGTGGCAAATATAGTCAATGAATCACTGGGGAAAGGTGGCGGCCCAGCCTGCTCATCTTTATGAGTTATTGAAATTAGATAGTAAAACAAATTAACCGCCATATTGGCGGTTTTATTTTTGGCTCGCTTCGGCGGGCCTTTGCATTTGTGGAGCGGCTATGGAAGAACAGAATCGCAAATTCGGCTTTGTCATTTCGGCAGAGGACGAAACCAAGCCCGTCTTCCAAGGCATCAAGACGGGCGCCGCCGACATGGCCGACTCCGTCACAAAAGCTGGCGAGCGCGCGGGCAAGGGTATGAAAGGTATCGGCGATGGCGCCGATGAAGCAGCCCAGAAGATGGGCCGGGCCGAAAGCGCGATGGCCCAGGCGCTGACCCGCGCGACGGAAAAGGCCAAGATCGCAGCGCAGGCGGGTGAGAGCTTGAGCCGCGCCTTCGAGCAGAAGATCGAGATGCGTGGCCTCGACGCGACCAAGCTGAACCCGCTGGTCGCCAAGCTGCGCGAGGCCGAAGAGGCGCTCGCATCGTTCAAGGCTCAGCAGGCCCGTGACGCTGGGCAGTCGTCTTTCCTGGAGTCTCTGCGCTCGCAGACCCAAGCCCTGGGCAAGACGAAATCCGAGCTGCTGGAGCTGCAGGCTGCGCAGCTGGGTGTCGCCAGCCAGGCCGCCCCGTACATCGCAAAGCTGCGCGAGACCGAGGCCGGTATGGGCAAGGTGGGCGTGTCGGCCGCGCAGGCCGCTGCAGCCATGCGCATGGTGCCGGCCCAGTTCACCGACATCGTTGTCTCGCTCCAGTCGGGGCAGGCCCCGCTGACGGTGCTGCTGCAGCAGGGTGGCCAGCTCAAGGACATGTTCGGCGGTGCTGGCGCAGCCGCCCGCGGCATGGCGTCGTATGTGGCAGGCCTGGTGAACCCGTTCACAGTGGCTGCTGCTGCCGTCGCCACGCTCGGCGTGGCGTACTACCAAGGCAGCAAGGAGACTGATGCGTTCCGCAAGGCGCTGGTGCTGAGCGGCAACCAGGCTGGCACTACCGTTGATGAGCTGAACGCCATGGCTCGCGCCATCGCCAGCACATCAGGCACTCAGGGCGCTGCCGCTGCTGGCCTGGCCGAGATGGCTCGCTACAGCAAAGTCGCATCCGACCAGCTGAAGGAATTCACGGCCATCGCCCTGCAATGGGAGAAGACCACGGGCCAAGCCGTCAGCGAGACGGCCAAGCAGTTTGCGGACCTGGCCAAGGATCCGCTGCAGGCATCGCTCGCCCTGAACGAGCAGATGAACTACCTGACGGCGAGCATCTACGACCAGATCAAGGCGCTGGAGAAGCAGGGCAAGACTGCCGAGGCTGCGGCTGTGGCTCAGAAAGCCTACGCAGACGCGATGAAGACCGGCGCAGATGAGCTGACCCAGAACCTGGGCTACATCGAGCGCGCGGTCCAGATCGTGACGGGCGGCGCGAAGAAGATGTGGGATGCCATCCTCGGCGTTGGTCGCCAGACCTCGCCCAGTGATCAGGCGGCGAAGGAGCTGCAAAGGCTTCAGGGCGAACTCACGGCCAAAATCGCTGCCGGCCCGAAGAACGATGCCCCCGGTATGCGGGAGAGCTACGACAAGGGCGTAGAGGATCTCAAGAGGCGAATTCAACAGGCCTCCGATTTCCTGGCCTTCGCTGGCGCTGCTGGCAAGTCCATTGCGGAGACTCAAGCCGCCAACAAAGAGTATGTCGATGCAATGGAAGGCTTCGACAAGATCGGGGGTCAATTCGCCAGCAAGGAGGTGAAGCGCAAACAAGAGCTGACGGTCGCGGAGAACCTCTACAACGAGGCCGTGGAAAAGACCAAGAAGGCCTATGCCAACATGCCAGAGCTCGCTGGAAAGCTGGCGAAGTTGGAGTCGGACTACGACAAGACGGTCGCCGGCATCAACAAGAAGTTCACGGAGAAGGGCTCGGGCGGCATCAGCATCTCCGACAACCAGCTGGCAAGCCTGGAGGGCCAGCTTGCAGCGGCGAAGCAGTACCGCGAACAGCTCCTGACGCTGGGCGTGGCCGCCGCTGACCTCAATGCTGGTGAGCGCGAGTCGCTCAAGCTGTCGGCCCAGATCGAGAAAGCCACGAACGCGAAGACCCGCGCCAAGCTGGAGGAAGCGAAGGCCCTGGCCGATGCACTGGGCGTGCAGCTGCGCAGCAATGACGGCCTGGAGAAGTCGATGAAGGCCCAAGAAGCCCTCATCGCCGGCAACTTCAAGGCCGCCGATTCGGTCAACGAGCGTGCGCGCGAGCAGGAGGCTGCCAACGCCGTGTTCGGCAAAGGGCGCACCGAGATCGAGCGCATGACGCTCGCCACGCTTGAGCAGCAGATGGCCGAGGCCCAGGGCAGCGACAGCTTCGACCCGAAGTACATCGCCAGCCTAGAAGCCAAGATCGCCGCCCAGAAGCGCTACACGGCAGCGCTGCAGCAGGCCGACTACAAGCAGATGGACGACCGCCTCACGAAGTCGCTGCAGACGGCCAAGGATGAGCTGGAGATCCAGAAAGAGGGCCTGTCGCTGCTGGGTGCCGACGAGGTGCAGCGCAAGAAGATCATCGCGCAGCGCCGCATCGAGTTGGAGCTCGCCAAGGAGCTGGCGGAGATCGACCGCACGATCTACAGCGACGACACGAACGAGAACGAAAAGAAGCGCGAGACGCTGCGCCAGAAGGCCCGCGAGAAGGCCGAGGTCAACACGCAGACGTCGCTGCTCAGGATCCAAGAGGAGTACGTCACAAAGCAGGTTGAGCAGTACGACGAGATCTTCCGCAAGGGCTTCGCCGACATGCTCAACAACGGGCGCGACGGCTGGGACAGCTTCACGAAGAGCCTGACCACCACGTTCAAGACGACCGTGGCGGACCAGATCTACAAGATGTTCCTGCGACCGTTCGTGGTGCAGGTTGTGGCGTCGCTCATCGGGGTTCAGGGTGGTGGCGGTGGTGGCCTGGGAGGCGTAGGCGGCACGGGGGGCTCAGGCGGCGGCTTCAGCGGGGGCATCCCCGGCCTGGGCTTGCTGGGCGAGAGCGGCCTGTTCGCCGGCACGAACTTCGGCGCGGGCCTCATGGGCGGCATGCCGGCCTTCTCTGGTGGCATCGAGATGATGATGGGCGGCGAGCTGTTCGCGGGCGGCATGCAGGCTCTGGGCGCGGCGCTGCCGTACCTGGGCGCAGCCATTGCCGTGTTCTCACTGCTCAAGGGGGACATGTTCGGCAGCCGAGGTGCCAACCATGTGGGGGCTGCATACAGCACCACAGGTGTCGGCAACGACAAAGCGGCCGAGATGCTGTTCGGCCGCGCCGCAGGTGACTGGTATGACGACCTGACGAAGCGCAACAGCCCGGAGTTGGGTAAGCAACTCGGGTTGACTGTTGACTCTCTCGCAAAGCTGTACAAGTCCCTTGGCCAGATCGGTGGCGGCACTGCGCGGGATGTGGATATCGTCGCGGGGTTCGCGAGCAATCCCAAGTACGGCGACGAGGACAGCTACGGCTATTTCAAGATCCTCGACAAGCTCACAGGAGAGGTGCTCAAGGAGTTCACGGCGCGCGATGGCGCACTGGGGACGGACCCGCAAAAAGCATGGGCCGCTTTTGTTGGGCAGATGGGTGGCGCACTGATCGATGAGATCAAAAAGGGCGACATCCCCGGCTGGATGCGTGAAGAGCTGGACGCCCTGGGCGACGACGTGACAGTCGAGGGGTTGAACGCCGCGATCCAGAAAATCGCTGTCATCGACACGGCCTTCAAGGGCTGGGCCACAACCATCACTGGCTTTAGCGGACTGAATGCAAAGGCCCAGACCGAACTGCTGAAGACCTCGGGAGGTATCGAGGCCCTGGCGGGCAACGTGAATGCGTTCTATGCCGGCTTTTACAGCGAGCAGGAGCGCGCCGCGATTCTGCAGCGGCAGGTCATGGAGCAGCTCAAGGGCTTGGGCGTCGAGATCGACCCAGCAGCCGGGAAAGCGGCGAAGGATCAGTTCCGGAAGCTTATAGAAGACGCACTGGCAAGCGGCAACAACGAGCTGGCGGCCAAGCTGCTGGCCCTGGCCGGCGTGTTTGGAACTGTCGCTGATGCAGCTGGAGCCGTACTTGCAAGCCTGTCCGCTGATCGTGTGCAACTCGAAGCCGAATTGCTGCGCGCGACGGGGCAGACCGATGAGTACAAGGCAGCGCTGCGCAAGCTGGCAACGGAGGGCATGAGCGAGGCTGAGCGCGCCGCGTGGGACTACAACGAGGCATTGCGAGCAGAGATTGCCGCAAAGGACCAGTACGCATCGCTGGAAAAGCGCTGGCTTGAACTCAACGGCGACACCGCTGAGTTACGCCGCCGCGAGCTGGCCGCCCTGGACCCGAGCAATCGGGCCATCCAGGAGCGCATTTGGGCTCTTGAAGACGAGCGCACTGCAACCCAGGAGGCGGCGCGCGCTGCGGCTGAGGCGGCTCAGAAAGCCAAAGATGCCGCGTTGGCGAACTTCGAGGCAGCAGTCAGCCGTGAGCGCAGCTACTGGAACGACATTGCATCTGCGTCGCAAGCTGCAGTGCAAAGCCTCTCCAGTGCTTTGGCGTCGCTGAAATCGAATGCGCGTGACCTGTATGGCGCGGTTGACGACACGCAGCAGATGCTCGCTGCACAGGGCATGGTCTACATCGAGCGCGCGCTTGCGGGCGTGCGTAGTGGGGCCAAGGTTTCCAGCTTCGAGGGCCTCACTGACGCCATTGGGGCGGCCCGTGGCGGCATCGAGTCGAAGGGGTACGCAACGCAGTTCGAGAGGGATCGCGACACGCTTGTTCTGGCGGGGCAACTCGCTGAGCTTGCAGAGCGAGGTGAGACGCAGCTGAGCGTCGAGGAGCGGCAGCTCAAGGCGGCACAGGAGCAAATCACCCAGCTCGACAAGACCCTGCAGTATTGGCGCGACCTGTTGAGCGGCAACGCTTCGCAGATCGATGCCACGCTCAGCGTTGAGCGTGCGATCCAGCTGCTGCGCGCACTGCTTGTGCCAGGTTCCGAGCCTGGGCCAGCGGCTGGCGGTGGCAATGGCGGCGGCCCGGATTTCGGCGGTTCGCTGCCTGGCGACAGCAGCGGCTCAAAGCCGGCTGACAGCAAGTACAAGCAGGTGCGCATCTACGGAAGCGACGTCTGGTACGAGCCCGTCATCGACAAGCAGCTCATTGACAAGCTGGATCGGTTGTCGCCGATCTACCACTCCTTCGATGGCACTGAGGATGTGCGCGGGTTGCTGCTCGCGGTGAAAGCGGCGGGCGGCACGATGGCCGATCTTTCCGCCCTATCTGGGTTCTTTGAGTCGGACTGGCGCAAGGCTGGCGCCGCTGTCGGCGTGCCCGCGTTCGCGGGCGGCGGGCTGCATTCCGGAGGTGTTCGCCTCGTCGGCGAGCGCGGCCCAGAGCTTGAGGTCACGGGGCCGGCGCGCTACTGGTCCTCTGCCCAGACGCAAGCACTGCTCAGCGGCGCAGGCGGCAATTCGCGCCTGGAGTCGCTGGTGGAGCAGCTGGTCGCCGAAAACCGGCTGATGCGCGGGCAGATCGCCGCGTTGGAGCGCAACACCGCAGGCATGCCGCAAATGGCTGACCAGTTCGACACCGTTGCGGAGTCGGGCGCATTGAGGATGGTGCAGGCATGAACATTCTTTTGCCGAAAGCGATAACTACGGATTCGTTCGGCCCTGCCACGTCGATTCCCGAGCTTGATGCAGCCCGGGGCGAAGTGGCATGGGTCGGGTCCGGAAACTACAAGGTGGGCGACCGCCGCGTGTATGAAAGGAAGATCTATCAGTGCGTGAAAGATCACACGGGCACCGCGACAACGCCGGACAAAATGCCGGCCGAGTGGCTCTTCAAAGAGCCGACGAATCGCTGGTGCCCGTTCGATCAATACCTGTTCACAAAGGCGCGAGCCGTCCAGACGCTGACCTATGAGCTTAAGGGCGTGTTCGCCGATGGCCTGGCTCTGTATGGGCTGGAGGGCGACTCGCTCAGCATCACCATCACGGCCGGCCCTGGCGGGGCAAACCTGATTCCGCCCATCAACGCTGACCTGTGGCAGCAGGCATACGGCGAATGGGAGTACCTCTTCGGCGACCTGCAGCGCGGCGATCACTACGTCCTGAGGGGCATCCCATTGCACCCTGATCAGCGCATCAAGATCACGGTGCGCCGCTCAGAGGCTACGGCCGAGGCGGCGGTCGGATACATCAGTGTGGGCAACCACAAGACTCTGCTGGCTCCCTCAGGCGGCATCAGCGCGGTCGAGGATGGCGCCGAGGTCACGACCAAGGACTATGGCTACACCAAGGACAACGCGGACGGCACGTATGAGGACATCGAGGGACGCAAGGCCAAGAACATCAGCCTGTCCGTCGTGGTGGCCGCTGACCAGGCGCCGCTGATCGATGCGCTGCTGACCCAGATAGCCGGCAAGGTCGTGGCCGTCGAAGTCTCCAAGCTGGCCAAGTTTTCGCACCTCGCAACCGTAGGCAAGGTCACCGGCACCGTGCGCTCCTCGGGCGGCCCAACCGCCCGCGCAGAAATCCAAATCAAAGGCAACGTATGACCGATATCGTCACGATCCCGGACGTGCTGCCGATCTCGCCCTATCCGGCGCTCGGCAGCACCAATTTCAACAACGAGGCCTATGCATACGCCACGTCGGTCCCGCCTGCTGTCTCGCGGATGCGCGAGATTGCTGTGGCGTGCCGGACTTGCGCCATCGCCGCGCAGGAATATGCGCAGACAGCTCAGGCTGCAGCGAGCACTGCCACCAGCCAAGCAGACGCAGCCATGGGCTATCGCAATGCGGCCCAGAACGCGGCAACGGCTGCAGCTAGTAGCGCGTCAACGGCCAGCACCCATGCAAGCAACGCTGTGGGGGCTTACACGCAGATGCAGGCCCTGTATCTGGGTGCGAAGACCTCCAACCCGGTCAAGGACAACCAGGGCAATGCCTTGCAGCTCGGCGCCTGGTACACCTACGTGGGCACTGACCCAGATCTTAAGGGCGTGTGGCTGTGGTGGGACGGCACAGACTGGAATCCCGGTATCGGGGCTGTGATCAGCACACTGATGCCTAAATCTGGCGGCACGTTTGCTGGACCGATCAACGTGCCTCCAGGCGCGACGGGATTCCAAGCGCCGCCTGCGAATGAAGTCACGTCCAGGACTGCTACTGGTTTTGACCATACTGCAGCGATGAGCGCTGCCCCACTAAACCAGTGGGCTACCTACATTTCTGCCACAGGCGTTGGGTCTGACTGGCCGCCTGGACACACGAGCGTCAATGCGTGGGATGTAATTACTTTCGGCGAGAGTGGACGGGTTACACAGATTGCGTCTCAAGCGTTTTCGGGAATTCCAGAGAACGCTGGGGCAATGTTTGTTCGCACGCGGCATGACGCAGCATGGGGTGCTTGGTCCCGGATGATTACGGATCGCACCATGATGGATCGCGAGAAAACAGCGAATGTTCCAGCGGGCACGACAACTTATGCTATCGATCCGAGGGAAGGCAGTGTGCACTACGTCTCGATCAACGGACCTGTCACATTCAGCCTACCGGCTCAGGGGCGGCAGCTTGGAGACCAAGTAACTTTGAGAGTGTACAGTGCCGGAGGAGTTCGACCAATTACGATACCCTCTAATTCACAGCCTCCAGTTGGCCAGACTCTACCAAACTATGCCGCAAACCAAATTGTCACGATTGTGTTTTTTTATGGTCGGCAGAATATTTGGGATTGCTTCTATTCGGGAGTGCATCAAGGATGATTTCACGATGGCTTATGGCTTCGGCACGAAGCGCAGTCAATATTGTCATATCTGCGAATGTTCGCTCACCAGATATTCGTGCGCTGGCTATAGGTGCCGGCTGGGATGGAGCGTCGGCGTTTACCGTGACGATAAATTCCGGGGTCGATGTTGCATCCCTAAACATCGCCGTTGCAAATATTCCGCACGACACCCTAACAATCGTAAACAATGGTCGGATCGGAGGCGTAATCAACAGCGGTGACGCGATAACAACCACGTCCCGCATAAAGATTACCAATAATGGCACGATATTCGGGGGAGGCGGTCAGGGTGGCACCGGTCAAAGGGTAACTCTCTACTATCGAAGCGACTCTGTTCCTGTCATCGGATACGCTGGCAATGCTGGAAATGGTGCCGGGTTTAATACGTCAGGAACACTTGCCTTCCTGAATCAGACGGCAGGGCAAGCTGGAACATCTGAAACTTATACCGGCCCTACCTTTGGCGAGACGCCGCCTACGGCAACTGGCGGCACGGGCGGGGCAGGGGGCGCAATGGGGCAGCCGGGAGGTAATGGCGGTTTTGGCCTCTCATCGGGCACATATACAACGCAGCAGCTGAGTGGCCCAACTAACGGATCAGCAGCAGGCAGATATATCGTGGGTAACTCACTTGTTACCTGGCTTGCCAATGGCACCAGGCTTGGGAATGTGGCCTAAGAAGGATCACCATGTATATCAATATCGAAACAGGGCAATACCCTCTGAGCGTCGCTCAAATCCAGGATCTGCACCCGCTCACGATGATGGCGCACCATCTGGAGTGCTACGCGCCCGTAGAGCTGACAGGCACGCCAAGCTACGACGCGGAAACGCACAAGCCCATCGAGATCGAGCCCATCGAGATCGACGGCGTATGGCGGCAGCAGTGGTCCGTCGTGCCGCTCAACGCGGTTGAGCTCGCTGAGCGCGAGCGTCAACGGGAGGCCGAGGCTGCGGCGCTGATACCCAAGTCCTGCACGCGGCGCCAAGGGCAGCTCGCACTGCTCACCCATGGGGTGCTGGACGATGCCGAAGCCGCCATCGCGGCGATCACGGACCCGGTGCAAAAGCGCGAGGCCAAGATCGAGTACGAGGCCGATACCTGGGAGCGTGCGAACCCCTTCCTGCAGCAACTTTGGGCGCAACTCGGCGGCACGCCGCAATCGCTCGATGAGGCCTTCGCGCTCGCTGTGACGCTTTGATCCGCCCCGACCAACACCAACCCGCTTCGGCGGGTTTTTTCATGCCCAAAACAGCCCGGAGGAGGGCGACGATGAATCAACTCGAACCGACAGCCGCAGCTGTGGCCATCGCGTCAGTGCTCTTTGGGCCGGCGATGGCCGGCTACATCGGTCCGTATGCGGTGATCCTCATTGCATCGACCGTGGGAGCTGCCTGGGCACTGGGTCGGCGAGATCCCAGCTCGCGGCTCGGCGCCGTGGGCTACTTCGCCAGGCTCAACGCCACGGCCTTGCTCATCACTGCTGGCCTGGCCACGCTTGCCGGGCGCTGGATGGGCATGGATGAGACGAATTGGATGCTCGCTCCCATCGCACTCGTCGTGGGTGGCGTGGGCGACGACTGGCCGCGCCTGGGCCGCTGGGTCTTCGAGCGCGCCGGCCGCGTACTGGAGCGAAAAGCGGGCGGCGGCGGGGAAGGGGGCACTCCATGACATGGCAATCCCATCAGCTGCTCGCGATGCTCAACCTGGGCATTTGCCTGGCCATCGGCTGGGCCTGCATCTGCCGCCTCAACTCCCGCGTTGCCCGCGTGCACAAGCTGGCCCGGGCCAGGTATGCATTGCTCCTGGCCGGCGCGCTGGCCTCGGGCATGCAGCCGGCCCTGTGGGGCACCTGGACCACTGTGGGCGACACCATTTTCAGCGCCTGCGTGCTCGCGGGCCTGCTCATCAACGTGGCGCGCTGGCATGGCGCTGGCCACCCCATGCGGAGGCAAGAGGACCATGAACTTTGACCAGGCATTCGACCGCCTGCTCGGCCACGAAGGGCTTTATTCCAACAACTCGGCGGACCCGGGCGGCGAGACCATGTGGGGCGTCACGGCCCGGGTCGCGCGCGCCGACGGCTACCTAGGCGAGATGCGCGACCTGCCGCGCGACCGCGCGAAGAGCATCTATCGGCGCTTGTACTGGGACGCCGTGCGCGCTGGTCAGCTGCCCGAGGCCGTGCGCTTCGATGTGTTCGACGGCGCGGTCAACAGCGGCCCGGTGCAGTCCATCAAGTGGCTGCAGCGCGCGGCCGGCGCGGCTGATGACGGCATTCTCGGCCCCAAGACTATGGCGGCTGCTGCAGCCGCAGGCCCGGCGCTGTCCGCTCGCTTCAACGGCCACCGGCTGCTCTTCCTGGCCGACCTGCCGACCTGGGGTAGTTTCGGCAAGGGCTGGGCTCGGCGCGTCGGCAAAAACCTTCTGGGGGCATCATGAAATCGACGCTAATGAAGTGGGCAGCGACGGCCCTTTTCGTTGTCTGGGAGGCTGGCTTGCGCGTGCGCGGCTGGGCTCGGCGGAAAGGCTGGTGGCCGCGATGATGAGCCCCCAGCAGATCATCATCGCCGCGCTCGCAGCCGGCAACCTGCTGCTGGGCTGGGCCTGGCTGTCCGCCCGGGACGATGCTGCCACGGCGCGCACCGAGCTGGCGGGGATGCAGCAGCAGCGGGACGGCGCACTCAAGGGTGCACAGGCATGTAGCGATGCCACCGAGGCGCTGGGCGCCGTGGCCGCGCAGCGTGCAGCCGAGGCCGCTCCGGCCCGTGCTGCTGCTGCTGGCCAGGCCCAGGCGCTCAACGCCCGCGCCGACTACACCCTGGCCACGGCGCCGACTGCGCCTGGCGACAGCTGCGCGAGCCTGCAGGCGCTGGGCACGGACTGGCTCAAGGGGAGGGCCAAGCCATGATGCGCGCCGCCATACTGCTGGGCGCGCTGGCTCTGGCCGGCTGCGGCTCCGTGCCGCGCGTCGAGGTCCAGACCGTCAAGGTGCCCGTTCCCGTGGAATGCCGCGAGCCGATCCCCGACCGGCCCGCTATGCCCACCGAAGCCCTGGCCGAGGACGCCGATCCATTCCAGTTGCTGCGCGCGGCCCTGGCTGAGATCGACCGCCGCGAAGGCTATGAAATCAGGCTGCAGGCCGCGCTGATGGCTTGCACGCTGCCGATCAGGCCGTAGGCGCTGGGTCAGCAGGCGCTATCGACACGACCGTGCCATCGATTGCGACCATCTCGCCCCGGGTCGTGGGGTCAGCTTCGAGCGGCACGCCCCACATGATTCCCGGGTGCTCGCCCTTGTGCATGATGTTGTCGAGGTGCCAAAGCTCCTCAGGCGGCAACCTGAAGCGCTGCGGGTACTTGTCGCTACCGTGGTACAGCCGGGAGCTAGTCGCTGGGCAGTGGGGCCTGATCCCGTGGTTTGCGAAAGAGCCGCGTTTGAAATTCCCGACCAACAACGCCCGCTCGGAGGAGCTGAGCCAGAAGGCCAGCTACAAGCACCCCTGGGCCAGAGGGCAGCGCTGCATCATCCCCGCGAGCACCTTTGACGAACCCAACTGGGAAACCGGGAAAAACGTGTGGTGGAGGTTCGCCCGCGCGGATGGTGACCCGTGGGGCCTGGCGGGCTTGTGGAACGTGTGGACTGACCCGGCGACGGGCGAGGTGCACGAGAGCTACACGATGCTGACCATCAATGCCGACGCGCACCCGCTGATGAGCCGCATGCACAAGCCCGACCCCAAGCTGCCGGCCGACCGTCAGGACAAGCGCAGCGTGATCCCGATCGAGCTTGGGGACGTTGATCAGTGGTTGGCGGGGACTGTGAAAGAGGCCTCTGAGCTGTTGCGGCTGGCGCCGGTAGAGGTCTTTGATGCGGGGCCAGCGTAGGCCCGCGAGACAGCAAAGTGTAGACACCTTGCAGATATGTAGACAAAAGCCCCTGGCTCTTTCGAACCAGGGGCTTGAATCATTTGGTCGGAGCGGCGGGATTCGAACTCGCGACCCTCTGCTCCCAAAGCAGATGCGCTACCAGGCTGCGCTACGCTCCGACTAAAACGCTATTGTAGCGTCAAAAAAATGGGTATTTTCGCAATGTGCGAATTTTCTGTTCAACGCGATCCAGGGCCGGGGCCACGGTTGGCCAGGTGGCGGAAGGTGATGCGGCCCTTGGTGAGGTCGTAGGGCGACATCTCCAGCGATACCTTGTCGCCAGCCAGGATGCGGATATGGTGCTTGCGCATCTTGCCGCCGGTGTAGGCGATCAGCTGGTGTCCATTTTCCAGCGTCACACGAAAGCGAGAGTCAGGCAGGACTTCCGTGACGGAGCCTTGCATTTCAATCAGTTCTTCTTTGGCCATGTGTTCAATCTCTTAGGTCTGGGTCGGTTGCGGCACTCATTTGTCGGAACCACGAAAACCTTGCCTGGCCCACAGAACATGGGGTACGTGGTCAGGCTGAAAAGGCTGTGGATGTTCTGCGCAAAAGGCGCAGACCGGACAGAGGACCAGGTCACAACGGTGTCGCAAAGACGAAGCCCGGCAACACCTAAACTTCCTGATTCTACAGTGTTGTATTCGTCGCCGTGCGGGCGGTGTTCAAAGCGGCCATCGTACGCAAAACACAGGTCGGATTCGTGCTGGGACGGCGAGGCTTTTGTCATCCGCGTGTGATGAGATGGCCTCGAAAAACGTGTGCGAGGCTTTGGGGCGGTCCGGCCAGGGTTGAAGGCCGCGGTAGCCGAGGAGGGGCGATGGTCGCGGGTTGGCTAGAATCCGCCCACAGCTTCTATTACTTTTATAGCAAAACCTCGATGTCTGATCGACTTGCCGTTCTCTCCCAGTATCTTTTGCCCAAGCAGGCGCTGACTGCCGTCATGGGGCGCCTGGCCCAGGCGCGTGCGGGTGACCTGACCACGGCAGTCATCCGTCGCTTCATTGCACGCTATGGCGTGGACATGTCGGAGGCGGCCGATTCCGATCCTGCGGCCTATGCCAGCTTCAACGAGTTCTTCACGCGGGCGCTCAAGCCCGGTGTGCGGCCGCTGGCTTCGGCTGACTGGGTCTGTCCGGTGGATGGCGCCATCAGCCAGATCGGCGCCATCGAGGGCGAGCAGATCTTCCAGGCCAAGGGGCACAGCTACAGCGCCACGGCGCTGGTCGGCGGCGATGCACAGCTGGCGCGGCAGTTCGACAACGGGCATTTCGCGACCATTTACCTGAGCCCGCGCGACTACCACCGCATCCACATGCCCTGTGCCGGCCGGTTGCGTCGGATGATTTATGTGCCCGGCGAACTGTTCTCGGTCAACCCGGTCACGGCGCGCGGCGTGCCGGGCCTGTTTGCGCGCAACGAGCGCGTGGTCTGCGTCTTCGATACGGACCACGGTCCCATGGTGCTGGTGCTGGTGGGGGCCACCATCGTGGGCAGCATGGGAACGGTGTGGCACGGCATCGTCAATCCGCCGCGGCCCGGTCGCATCCAGGACTGGCGCTACGACGACCAGTCCATCGTCCTGGGCCAGGGCGAGGAAATGGGGCGCTTTCAGCTGGGCTCCACCGTCGTCATGCTGTTTCCCGCATCGGCGGGGCTGCGCTTCAACGCGCAGTGGACGCATGCCGCGCCCGTGCGCCTGGGCCAGAAGATGGCCGGGCGCGGCGAGGCCTGAGTCTCGAAGGGTCGTCGATGAAAAACCGGGCCCAGGCCCGGTTTTCTGTCAAAGAATCCAGCTCAGGGCTTCAGGGCGCCGCTGTGTGGTGAACATCGAGGGTGCGATGCTCAGCCGCTCTGGCCTGACGGGGTCTTCATGGCCGACCAGATAGACCATCAGTTCACGGCGGCGCAGTATGACGTGGCTGACCTTCTCGGCCTTCCCGTTCTGTGTGACCTGCGTGCCCGGGCGGAACAGCGGCATCTGGAAGGTGAAGCTGCGCGGATCGGCCGGTGGCGCGACGGCAGTGCTGGGAGGGGCTTCTAGAGTGGCAACCATAGGCTTGATGTGCATGAGTGGACGCTGCCCACCTTATCGGCACTGCCGCGCCGAACTGTAGGGTCGCCGGGCGGCGAACACCAAGCTCAGGCGTCCGGATGGGAAACGCCGAGGATGGCGTGCAGCCGTGCGCTGGTCGTCGTGTACTGCAGCAGCGGTTTCTCGCCCTGCAGGTACTCGGCGGCGGCAAAGGCCGCCATGGTGGCTTCGTGGAAGCCGCACAGGATCAGCTTGTGCTTGCCCGGGTAGCTGACGATGTCGCCGATCGCATAGATGCCTGACGCATCGGTGGCCTGGGTTGCAGGGTTCACCAGCAGCTGCTTGCGCTCCATGGCCAGGCCCCATTCGGCGACCGGGCCCAGGCGGGGGGAGATGCCCAGGCAGACGACCAGTTGCTGCGCCGCCAGTTCATGCTCCTGCCCTTCGCCATCCATCCACTGCACGGCACGCAGCAGGCCTGAGTCGGCATGCAGTTGCGTGATCTGGCCGATCACCACGCGGATGGCGCCGCTGTCGCGCAGCTCCTGCAGGCGCTCCAGCAACGGCGCCGACGCCTGGAAGGCGTCGCGGCGGTAGAGCAGGCAAGTGGTCTGGGCCCTGTCGGCGCAGGCAATGGCCGCGGCCACGGCCTCTTCGTCGCCACCGTGGACGATGGCGGTCTGGCCGCGCACCATGTCCAGATCGGCGGGATGGTAGTGGAGCTGGCCTGCAGCCAGCCGCTCCACGCCGGGCACCTTCAGCGCCTTGGGCACAAAGGCGCCCACGCCAGCCGCAATGAAGACGCTGCGCGCATGCAGTTCAAGGCCTTGCGAGGTCTGCGCCAGCCAGCGGCCATCGTCCATGCGCTGCAGCTGGGCGACCTGCTGGGAAAGGTGCAGTTGCGCGTCCATGGGCGCGACCTGCCGCTGCAGCAACTGGACCAGTTCATGGCCCGTGCACACCGGAATGCCGGGAATGTCGTAGATGGGCTTGTCGCCGTACAGCTGCGCGCACTGCCCGCCCACATGGGGCAGGGCATCGACGACATGGCAGCGGATGCCTTGCAGCCCCAGCTGGAACACCTGGAACAGGCCCGCCGGGCCTGCGCCTATGACGAGGGCATCGGTCTGGATCGGTTGCGCGCCGGAGGTGTCTTGCATGGGCTGCGCGGCTTCAGCGTTCGAGCTGGTCCAGCTTGCCGGGCTTGCCGTTCCAGTCGTCGGCGTCGGGCAGCGAGGCCTTGCGCTTGGTGATGCTCTTCCAGCCCTTTTCCAGCGACAGCTCGGCATTGAGCTTGATGAAGGCGAGCTGGTCGGCGGGGACGTCTTCCTCGGCAAAGATGGCATTGGCCGGGCATTCGGGAATGCACACGGCGCAATCGATGCACTCGTCAGGATCGATCACGAGGAAGTTGGGGCCTTCGCGGAAGCAGTCCACGGGGCAGACATCCACACAATCTGTGTATTTGCACTTGATGCAGTTTTCGGTGACGACGTGAGTCATGGGAGTCTTTTATTTGCGGTGTGAATGTCGGTATCAACCCGGGATTCTAGAATTTTTCGGAACACGGTCCTGCACATGCAAGAGATTCTGGCGCGGACTGCTGCGGTTTTCTGAAAGCCCACGAGCCGGCATGTGCCGGCTCGCGAAGCGGGACTGTCCAGTTGCTCAATCCAGCAGTGCAGCGCCTGCGGTAGCGTGGCTGGCCGTGTCTACGAGGATCAGCGCACCCAGCTGGCGGGCCTGGGTGAAGGGCGCTGCGGGAATGCTTTCCTGCAGCAGCAGCTCCACGCGGCCGATGGCGTTGGGCTCCAGCTGGGTGGCCTCTTCCTGGGCCAGCGTGTGGATGTTCAGGCGGTGCACCACGCGGCGGGCCTTGGCCTTGATCCAGCGGTGGCCGTGCAGCGCCAGGTAGGTGCGGCCGGGGACCAGCGGCTGCTCGTCCATCCAGGCCACGGTGGCGGTCAGCTCGCGCTGGCTGGGCCATGCGGGCTCCGCTTGCGGGGCGTCGAAGTCGTCATCGGCAGTGACCGCTGCAGCCACCGGGGCGGCGACGATCCAGTCGCCGCGCGAGACATCGACCTCGCGGTCCAGCGTGATGCCGGCCGACAGGCCCGCGTCGATGGAGCCGGGAACGCGGGCATGGTCCAGCACCTGGGCAATCACGGCCTGCTGGCCGCTGGGCAGGATCTGCACGGCGTCGCCCACGCGTGCGCGGCCTGCGGCCACGCGGCCCCAGAACACGCGGCGGCCCTGGCTGGTATCGGCCGAGGACGAGAATTTCTCCACCCACTGCACGGGGAAGGCCAGCGCCAGGCCGGTGTCGGTCGGCGTGTTGGGCAACTGCTCCAGCAGTTGCAGCAGGCTCGGACCGTCGTAGCCGGCCCAGCCGGGCTCGGCGTTGACCACATTGAAGCCCTTGAGGGCCGAGACGGGCACGGTGGCCGCGGAGGCGATGCCGGCCTCGGCCGTGAAGCGCTGCAGCGCGCCACGGATGTGGACGAAGGCCAGTTGCGGGTCTTCGACGGCGTCGAGCTTGTTGACGGCAAACACCAGCGAATGCACGCGCAGCAGGTGGGCCAGCAGGCTGTGGCGGCGCGTCTGCGGCAGCAGGGTGAGCTGCGGGTTCTTCCAGTCGAGCTTGGTGGCATCGACCAGCACCACGGCGGCGTCGGCGCTGCTGGCGGCGGTGACCATGTTGCGCGTGTACTGCTCATGGCCCGGCGCGTCGCCGATGATGAACTTGCGGCTTTCGGTGGCGAAGTAGCGGTAGGCCACGTCGATGGTGATGCCCTGCTCGCGCTCGGCCGACAGGCCGTCGGTCAGCAGCGCCAGGTCGGTCTCGCCGCTCTTGGTGACGCCGGCGAGCTGGTCCTGGAGCACGGCACGCGTGTCCACCAGCAGGCGGCCGATCAGCGTGCTCTTGCCGTCGTCGACGGAGCCGCAGGTGATGAAGCGCAGGGCCGAGGCGTTGGAGGCCTCGGTGGCGGGGGAATCCGCAACGGCTGCGCCGGCGGCAATGCTTGCGGTGGTCATCAGAAATATCCGTCCTTCTTGCGCTTTTCCATGGAGGCTTCGCTGGTCTTGTCGTCCATGCGTGTGGCGCCGCGCTCGCTGACATCGGCGGCCAGGGTTTCGAGCACGATGTCGGCCGCCGTGGCGGCATCGCTTTCCACGGGGCAGGTGCAGGTGATGTCGCCCACGGTGCGAAAGCGCACGTCGCGCACCACGACTTCCTCGCCGTCGCGCGGCGGTGTGAGTTCGGTCACGGGCACCAGCAGGCCGCGGCGTTCCACCACTTCGCGCTTGTGCGTGTAGTAGATGCTGGGCAGGGCGATCTGCTCGCGCTCGATGTATTGCCACACGTCGAGTTCGGTCCAGTTGCTGATGGGGAACACGCGGAAGTGCTCGCCGGGGGCCAGACGCGTGTTGAACAGCGTCCACAGTTCGGGGCGCTGTGCCTTGGGCTGCCATTGGCCGAAGCTGTCGCGGTGGCTGAAGATGCGTTCCTTGGCGCGGGCCTTTTCCTCGTCGCGGCGCGCGCCGCCGATCAGGGCGTCGAAGCGGAATTCATCGATGGCCTCCAGCAGCGTCACCGACTGGTGCACGTTGCGGCTTTCGCCCGGATGGGCCAGGCGCACGGTGCCGCGTGCCATGGAGTCCTCGACGCTGCGCACGATGAGTTCGGCGCCGAGCTCCTTGGCGCGCAGGTCGCGGAAATCGGTCACTTCCGGGAAGTTGTGGCCGGTGTCGATCATCAGCAGCGGGTAGGGGATGCGACCCTTGCCGAAGGCCTTTTCGGCGCAGCGCAGCATGACCAGCGAGTCCTTGCCGCCCGAAAACAGCAGGGCGGGGCGCTCGAAGGCGGCGGCCACTTCGCGCAGCACGAAGATGGTTTCCTCTTCAAGGGCGTCGAGGTGGCGGTTGCTGAGATGGCTCAGCACGGAGGTGTCCACACGGGCGTTCATTTCTTGGTTTCCAATCAAATCGGTGTCAAACGCTGTCGTTTCACTTCTTGGCGTGCAGCCCGCATTCCTTGGCCGCTTCATCCTCCCACCACCAGCGGCCGGCGCGGAAGTCTTCGCCAAGGCTGACGGCGCGCGTGCAGGGTGCGCAGCCGATGCTGGGATAGAACTGGTCGTGCAGCGGGTTGTAGTCCACGCCATGGCTGGCGATGTAGTGCCAGACATCGCCCTGGGTCCAGTCGGTCAGCGGGTTGAACTTGGTCAGGCCCTTGGTCTCGACCTCGCTGCGGTCCACGGCGGGCACGTCGGCGCGGGCATTGGACTGCTCGCGGCGCAAACCCGTGATCCAGGCGCTCTTGCCGGCCAGCGCACGCGCCAGCGGCTCCATCTTGCGCACGCCGCAGCAGGCCTTGCGCAGCTCGATGCTGCGGTACATGGCGTCCTGGCCGTTGTCGCGGATGAAGTGGATCACCGATTCGAGCTGCGGCCGGTAGACCTTGACGCTCAGGCCGGGCAGCGACTGGGTGCGCTCCAGCAGGGCCAGGGTCTCGGTGTGCAGCGCGCCGGTGTCCAGCACGAAGACGGGGATGTCCAGGCCCAGGCGGTGGATGATGTCGGTGATCACCACATCCTCGGCGCCCAGGCTGGAGGCCTGCGTCACGGCCTCGGCGCCCAGCGCCGCTGCCTCGCGCAGCAAGGCCTCGGTGGCGGCCAGCTTGTCGGCAAAGCCGCTGCTGGCACGGCCGTTGACCTCGGTGGCCTTGGCCGATGCCTGTCGCGACAGAAAGCTTTGCGCACCCATGTCAGGCTGCCTTGACGAAGTGGGGCTCGGGATGGACGGCATCACCCTGGTAGAAGCCGTGGAAGCGGTCCAGCTGGCGCTGGGCATCGGAGATGTCCACGCCTTCGCGCAGCACGGCCACGTCGAAGCCGCAGCGCTGCATCTGCACCAGCTGGTCGATCAGCACGTCGCCCGTGGCGCGGATTTCTCCCTGGAAGCCCAGGCGCTTGCGCAGCAGGCGGGCCTGGCTGAAGGCGCGGCCGTCGGTGAACTTGGGAAAGTTGAGGTCGATGCGCTGCACGCCGGTCAGATCCAGCGTGAAGGGGTCGGCGTCATTGGCCGGGGCGATGACAGTCTGCTGGCCTTCGGCCGGGCTTTGGTGCTCGTGGGCGGCGATGATTTTCATGGGGATCTCCTGCGGCTCTCACCTGGGGTCAGGCGGCCGCTTCCTCGGTGTGCTTGGCGGGGTGGCGGGCGGCATTGCCGGCGGCCTTGAACGGTTCGATGCCCACGCGGCGCACGGTGGCGATGAAGGTCTCGAAACGGCCGCCTTCGCTTTGGCGCTGTTCGCGGTAGGTGGCCAGCAGGGCCTCGATCACGCCGGGCACTTCGGCGGCGCTGAACGAGGGGCCGATGATCTTGCCGGGCGTGGCCGGGCCGGACAGGTGGGAGCCGTCGGCGCCGCCCAGCGTGATCTGGTACCACTCCTTGCCGTCCTTGTCCACGCCCAGGATGCCGATGTGGCCGCTGTGGTGGTGGCCGCAGCTGTTGATGCAGCCGCTGATGTGCAGGTCGATCTCGCCCAGGTCCCACAGCTCGTCCAGGTCCTGGTAGCGCTCGGTGATGGCCTCGGCAATGGGCAGGGAGCGCGCATTGGCCAGCGAGCAGAAGTCGCCGCCGGGGCAGGCAATCATGTCGGTCAGCAGGCCGATATTGGGCTTGGCCAGGCCCAGGGCCTTGGCCGCCTTGTACAGCTGGGGCAACTGGTCGCGGCGCACCCAGGGCAGCAGCAGGTTCTGCTCGTGGGTGACGCGCATCTCGCCGGCCGAGAACTGGTCGGCCAGCTCGGCGGCGGCATCCATCTGGTCGGCCGTGGCGTCGCCCGGCGCGTAGCCCAGGCGCTTGAACGACAGCAGCACGGCGCGCAACTGCGGGTGGCGGTGCGGGCGCACATTGCTGGTCAGCCAGCGGCCGAAGTCCTTGTCTTCCTCGGCGGCGGTGCGCAGCAGGGCCAGGGTTTCGGCCTCGGCATTGGCGGGCGACAGGTCCAGCTCGGGCTCGCGGAAATTGGCGGCCACGCGGTCGTACTCGGCTTGCGTGATGGTGTGGGGACCACCCTCGACCTCGACGATCTGGCGGAACTCCTCATCAACCTGGTCGATGTAGTTCTGGCCCTCGGACTTCACGAGGATCTTGATGCGCGCCTTCCAGGCGTTGTCGCGGCGGCCGTAGCGGTTGTAGACGCGGATCACGGCTTCCAGGTAGTTCATCAGCTGGTTCCAGGGCAGGAACTCGCGCAGCACCGGGCTGATGGTGGGCGTGCGGCCCATGCCGCCGCCCACGCGCACCTTGAAGCCCAGCTCGCCAGCCTCGTTCTTGAGCAGCTGCAGGCCCACGTCGTACCAGCCCAGCGCGGCGCGGTCTTCCTCGGCGCCGCTGATGGAGACCTTGAACTTGCGCGGCAGGAAGCTGAACTCGGGATGCAGCGTGCTCCACTGGCGCAGGATTTCGGTGAAGGGGCGGGGGTCGGCGATCTCGTCGATGGCAATGCCGGCCAGCGCGTCGCTGTTGATGTTGCGGATGCAGTTGCCGCTGGTCTGGATGCCGTGCAGGTTCACGCTGGCCAGCAGGTCCATCACGTCGGCGGCCTTGGACAGCGGAATCCAGTTGTACTGCACGTTGGTGCGCGTGGTGAAGTGGCCGTAGCCGAACTTCAGGTCGGAGCCGATGCGGCGGCCGTCGTGCAGGGGAATGTCGCCCAGCTTGGCCTGGGTGGCGCGGGCCTCGGCCAGCAGGGCGGCGTCGGGCTGGTCGTACTCGCGGGCCACGCGGGCCAGCACGCGCAGCTGGGCGCTGGACAGTTCGCCATAGGGAACGGCCACGCGCAGCATGGGCGCGTAGCGCTGCACATACCAGCCGTTTTGCAGGCGCAGGGGCTTGAACTCATCCTCCGAGAGCTTGCCGGCCTGCCAGCGTTCGAGCTGGTCACGGAACTGCTCGGCGCGCAGGCGGATGAACTGTTTGTCGAATTCGGTGTATTGGTACATGGCGCTTCGGATGTGGGGTCTTCGACTGCCGCCAGTGGCGGCGGTGCAGGGGCTCATCGCGTGGCACCGAGGCACTTGCGGGACACGCGCACAGAACCCTGCATGGAGGGGAATGTAAGCAATGGCCTTATAGAAGCAAACGATTGTTTTGTCCTGCAAGTATGTGGATATGGATATAAGTGAATGGCAGCAGACTTTGCGGGGCTGGGCATGCCAAACGCATGAGCGGCCGATATGCTTTCCGGTCAGAGGGAGGATTTCAGAATGCGAAACCGTTGTGCCGCCATCGGGCTGGCCTTGGCATTGGCAACTGCTGCTCAGGCGCAGGCCCAGAAGCCGGCACCGCCGCCGTCTCCGTTGTCAGCAGCGCACACAGCTGACATGCCTGAACCCGACAAATCCGCACAGGAATCAGCCTGGGATGCGTATCTGCACCGCGTGGCGGCGCAGTTGGCCGGTTCCGGCAGCGGGCGCGATCTGGCCTTTGCGGCCATCCTGATCAATCTGTCGCCCCGCGACAAAAGCGCTGTCAGCCAGGCCGAGGGCTGGCGCCAGGACGCGCTGGAGCGGGCAGGGCAGGATGCGCTGGCCTATCAACTGCTGGCCTCCAAGGCCCCTGAGGACGAAGGCGAAGTGCGCTCCGAGGCTGCTCGCCGCTGGCTGGCGCTGGAGCCCAGCAATTTCTCTGCGCTGATGCAGCAGGCGCTGGGACCGCAGGAACTGCTGGTTGCAGCGCGCGAAAGCCGCTACGCGGACCTGCACATGTATGACGGCGTGCGCTGGATGCAGTCCGCTTTGCTGCGCCATCCGCCCACGGCACAGGAGCTGCAGGCGCTGGGTGGCAGTCCGAACTACCGGCTCGAGGAAGGCGCGGTGATCACTGCAATAGGTATCTGGACAGCCTTTCCCTTGACGGGCTACAAGGCGCTGCTGGATGCCTGCAAACCCGAAGCGATGGGCAAAACCCCGGCGCGCGAGGCCGACTGCCTGCATGTAGCCCACCTGCTGACAGAGCGCTCATCGACCGTGCTGGATGAGGGCTTTGGGCTGGCGATTCAACGCCGGCTGGCCAAAACCCCGACCGAGCGCGCCGCGGCCCGGGCCCGGCGCCGCCAGTTGGAGTGGCTGATGCAAGCGTCCGCCCCGCTCGGCATGCAGGACGGAGGAACCCGGTTTGCCCGGCTGCTGGCCGATCCTTCCATCCACAGCGAGCAGCAATTGCTGCAGCGCTTGCTCAAGGATGCAGGCCAGCCCTTGACGCCTCCGCCGTGCTGGAAGTGGCGCCCGCCCAGACCTTAGGGATTGCCGGCAGCCGCGCCGCCACCGCCGCCTCGCTCACCCCATAGAGCGCAGCCAGCGCGGCCGGTGTCGCCACTTGCGCCGCCGCACCGCAGGCCTGCAGGCCACCGCGGCCCAGCAGCGCGATGCGGTCCGCCACCTGCAGCGCATGCTCGGGCTGGTGGGTGGACAGCAGCACGGCCATGCCGCGTGCACGCAGCGCGGCAATCTGGTCCAGCACGCGGATCTGGTTGCCGAAGTCCAGGCTGGCCGTGGGCTCGTCCATGACCAGCAGCGCGGGCTCCTGGGCCAGGGCGCGTGCGATCAGCACCAACTGGCGCTCGCCGCCGCTCAGCTCGGTATAGGGACGCAGCGCCAGATGGGCGATGCCCAACTGCTCCAGGCAGCCCAGCGCCAGTGCACGGTCGGCACTTGAAGGCCGGGCCAGCGCAGGCAGGCGCGCGGCACGGCCCATGAGCACCATGTCCAGCGCCTCGAAGCCGAAGACACCGGCCTGCGCCTGGGGCACATAGCCCACGCGCCGCGCAAACTCGGCACGCGGCCAGCTGAGCACGGGCTGGCCCTGCACGCGCACCTCTCCGGCCAGCGGCGCCAGCAGGCCCAGCACGGTGCGGAACAGCGTGGTCTTGCCGCAGCCGTTGGGGCCCAGCAGGCACAGCACCTCGCCTGCGGTGATGGCCAGGTCCAGCCCCTGGCTGACGCGCCGGCGCCCATGGCCCGTGGCCAGGGCCAGCGTCTGCAGCACGGGCGCCGTCGGCATTTCAGTCATTGCGGCCCGTGCGCGACAGCAGGTAGAGGAAGAAAGGCGCGCCGACCAGGGCCGTGAGAATGCCCAGCGGCAGCTCGATGCGTGCCGCACTGCGCGCCAGGGTGTCGGCCGCCACCACGAAGCCCGCGCCCAGCAGCGCCGAGGCCGGCAGCAGGCGCACGAAATTGGGGCCGACCAGCAGGCGCGCCACATGAGGCACCACCAGCCCCACCCAGCCGACGATGCCGGCCAGCGATACGGCGGCCGCCGTGCCCAGCGTGGCACAGGCCACCAGCAGCAGGCGCAGGCGTGCCACGGGCACGCCCAGGGCCAGCGCCTCCTCGTCAGGCAGGCCCAGCAGGTTGATGCGCCAGCGCAGCAGCATCAGGGGCAGCAGGGCGCACAGCATCACGGGTGCCGTGGCACCCAGCTCGGGCAGGGTCACGGCGCTCAGGCCGCCCATGAGCCAGAAGGTGATGGATGGCAGCTGCGTATTGGGGTCGGCCAGCGTCTTGACCAGGGCGATGCCCGCGCCCAGCAGCGCGCCCAGCGCAATGCCGGCCAGCACCAGGACCAGCACCGGGTCATGGCGGCGCACGCTGGCGCTGATGGCCACCACCACGGCCACGGCGGCCAGCCCGCCACCAAAGGCCAGGGCCTGCACGGCCGCCATGGACCAGCCCAGGAAGATGCCCAGCACCGCGCCCAGGCCGGCACCGGCCGAGACGCCCAGGATGTCGGGCGAGACCAGCGGGTTGCGGAACATGCCCTGGTAGGCCGCGCCTGCCGCCGCCAGCGTGGCGCCCACGGCCAGGCCTGCGGCGATGCGCGGCAGGCGGATGTTCCAGAGCACGGTCTCGGCGCTGGCGGACAAGGGGGACGCCGTGCCCATTGCGCGCGCCAGCAGCGACTGCCACAGCTGCTGCGGCGCGATGGAGAACTGACCCGCCGCCAGCGCCCACAGCAGCACGGCGGCCAGCAAGGCTAGTGCGAGCACCCACACCATGCGGCGGCCTGTGGCAGGCATCAACGCGCAGTCTCCATCAGCCTGCCCAGCGCTGTGGGCGACAGGTCGGCACCGTAGAACAGGCGGTAGAAGTCGCGCACCTCGCGTTCCAACGGCGGCAGTCCCTGCAGGGCCGGCGCCTGCGGGTGGAGCTTTTCCAGCAGCCAGCGCACACCGATCAGCCGGTTGACGCCGGGCGGACCATCCAGCCAGCCGAAGGGCCAGACCGGCGCGCAGTGCACGCGGCCCGAGCGCACGGCGGCTACGCCGCGCCACAGCGGGTCCTGGCGCATGCGCTCGGCAAGGCCGGGTTCCTGCGTGACGATGACCTGCGGGTCCCAGGCCAGGATCTGCTCCATGGACACGCGCGTGAGCCCGCCACGCCCTGCATCGGCGGCCACATTGCACCCGCCCGCATATTCGACGGCTTCCACATTGATGGAGCCCGCCAGCCCTGTCTCCAAGCCGTTGGCGCTGCGCGCGAAATACACGCGCGGGCGCTCGGCCGGTGCCATGCCCTGGGTGGAACGCTGCGCCAGCGCCGCCACGGCATCGGCATGGCGGGCCAGGGTTTCGCCACGTGCGGCCTCGCCCAGCAGGGCGCCGACCTCGCGCAACTGGCGTGCGTGGTCGGCCAGCGAGCCCTGGATCAGCACGCAGGGCAGGCCGGTCTGGCGCGCCAGCCGCTCGGTGGCCGAGATATAGGTGGCATCGGCCGTGCCGGCGTCCAGCACCAGGTCGGGCTGCAGCTTCAGCAGCGACTCCAGCGGCATGGTGCTGCCGCGCCCGGACAGGCGGCCCAGATGCGGCAGCGCCTGCAGTGTGGGCCCCAGATAGGCGCGCGAGACATCGTCCAGCTGCTGGGGCCAGCCCAGCAGCTTGTGCGGTGCCAGCGTGGCCACCAGCACGCCTGCAGGCGGGCCGGCGGCAAACACCCGGCGCAGTTTGGTCGCGTCCGGTATCTGGCCTATGCGCGCGGCAATGGTCGTGGTCTGGGCATGGCCGGGAACAAGAGCCGATGAGGCCAGCGCCGCCATGGCCTGGCCCAGCCAGCGGCGGCGGGTGAACAGAAGATCGGTCATGAAAGTCAGGGGATGGGGCTGGCGCAGCCACGGCGCTCAAGCTGTGCCTGGCACCATTGCTCTATCTGCACCTCATCGGCTGCCAGCTCGGCATGCAGGCTGCCGGTGTACCTGCGCCAGTCTTCAAGATGGCGGGCCGCGACGGCCGTGAGCACGGGCGTGCCGGCCTCGACAAAGGCCGCGAATTCGGCGGCAAAGCCCTGGCCCGAGGCCTCGACGATGCCGAAGCGGTTGATCACCACCAGATCCACGCCATCGTCCAGCGCCTGGCGCAGCACGGCGCTGGCCTGGGCCAGGGCCTGGGGGTTGAGACTGCAGGCGCGCGAGGCGCAGCCCAGGTCCTGGGACAGCTCGAATTGGCGGTCACTGCGCAGGTCGAACAGCTGCATACGCTTGTTGCCGTTGGCATAGCGGTCCTGGCGATGCACCAGACCGCCCACCCGCCAGCCCGCGCCTTGCAGGCGGCGTGCCACGCGTTCGAGCAGCAGCTCCATTGCATGCTCGTCGTCGGGATGGACCAGGGCGGCCAGGGGCAGGGTGGTGAAGGGCGGGTTCATGGCATGCAGGTTGATGCGTATCAATGGGGCTGTTGTACTCCTGCCCGACCCCGGTGTCGTTGACCATGGGCAGCTTGGCTGGACCCGGAGCGCAGGCAGACGTGGGCGGGCGCTTCGCGCCAGGTCCGCTCCTCAGAAGCGATAGCCCAGGTTGACATACCAGCTGCGGCCCGGCATGGGCAGGCCGTCATCGAGCTGGTACCACTTGTCGCCGATATTGGCCACGCCAAAGTCCACGGTGATGTCGCTGCGCGGCTTGTAGCGTGCACGCAGGTTGGCAATGCCGTAGCCGGGCAGCTTGAGCGTCTGCAGCTGGCCGCTGCCCGACAGCGGCACGTAGCGGCCCTTCTCGGTCTCGACCTCGGCATTGAATTCCCACTGCGCCAGCGGACGCCACTGGACACCGGCCAGCAGGCGGTGGCGCGGCGTGTGGGTCAGCGTGATGCTGGAGTCGCTGGTGTTGCGGCGGTTCAGGTAGGTGTAGCCGGCGTTCACGCCCCATTGCGCCGACAGTTGCTGGGCCAGGGACAGCTCCATGCCGATGTTGCGCGTGCGCCCCACGTTCTGCGCCTGGTTGCAGGTGGTGCCGCCGCATTCGGCCGAGGCCAGGACCACGGTCTGGACCTGGTTGCGCACGCGGCTGTAGAACAGCGCGGCCTGGCCCTTGCCGCCCTGCCAGGGTGAGCCGCTGACGCCCAGCTCCAGGTGGTTGGCCGTCTCGGGCTGCAGGTCGGGGTTGGCCAGGGCCGTGCCCATGCGTGCCGAGTAGCGGTCCTTGATGGTGGGAAAGCGCGTCTTGTGCGAGGCGATGAAATACGCCTCGCTGCCACCGCCCAGCGCATAGCCGAGCTTGGCCACGCCATTGGTGGCGCTGGCGGAGCCCGTGGGCCACTGGTAGGCTTCGCGCGCATCGCGCTGGTCGTGGCTGAGCGCCAGGTTCAGGCTCCAGCGCTCGGCCAGGGAGATCGTGTCCTCGATCACCAGCGAGCGCGTCACGTCGCGGTAGTGCTTGCTGGGGTCCTTGGCCGAGGCGGCATCGGTGTGCTCGTCGATCTTGTAGTGCGCGCCCAGGCGCAGCGCATGGCCCTTGAAGCTGTAGTTGGCCCACTCGATGCTGGCGCCCTGGCTCACGTCCTTGTAGCTGCTGGTGGTGTCATGGCGCGTGTAGCTCGCGTCCGTGTACATGTCCAGGCCGTTTTGGTAGGTGTCGTGGTAGATGCGCGTCTTGAGCAGGTTGTCGGCATTGATGCGCGTGGTGCTCAGGAAGTACACGCTGTCCTTGTCCCAGTAGGGCCAGCGCCAGTAGCGGATGACGTTCTTGCCCGTGGCGCTGCCGGTATACACGGGGTTGCCCTTCTCGCCTTCCTGGCGCACATAGCCCAGCGCGTATTCGTCCGTGGCATTGGGCGTGAGGCCCAGCTTGAACGACAGCCGCCTGTCCGTGCGGTAGGCGTTGTCGCGGTAGTTGCCCGTGTCGGTGGGCTGCTTCTTGAAGTCCTTGAAGCCCTTGGGCAGCGGAAAACTGTCCGCGTCCAGGTAGGAGGCGCCCAGCTGGTAGTACCAGGTGCCCAGGTTGCCGCCCAGGTTCACGGCGGCCTTGCGTTCGCCGCCTGCGCCTGCGCCGATGCGTGCATCGCCCTCGAAGGATTTGACCGGCTTGCGCGTGACCAGGTTGATGGCGCCGCCCAGCGTATTGGGGCCATACATCAGCGAGGCGCCGGCCTTGGCCACGCGGATCTCGGACAGGTCGAACGTGGTGAAGCGGCCGAAGTCCACATAGCCGTCATAGGGCACGTACAGGGGCACGCCGTCCACGAAGACCGGCACCTGGCGCGGATCGAAGCCGCGCAGGTAGATCATTTCCTCGTTGCGATTGTTGCGCGACAGCGTGGCGCCCGGCAGCAGGCGCACGGCGTCGGCCACGGTGTCTGCATTGCGCCGGCGCATCTCGGCGGCGCCCAGTCGCTGTTCATCGCCGGATATGGCATCTGCTTCATAACGCGCACCGTGCACATCGACCGTGCCCAGCTGGAAGGTCTGCGAAGCCTGTGCTGCGGACGTGACCGATTGGGCTTGTGCCTGGGTGCTGGCGGCCAGGCCCGCAAGCAGCAGGGCGTGGGCCAGCGTGGACTGCAGGCGGAAGGCAGGGGAGGAGGCTTGGGCGCTGTAGCGGGGCTGGAGGGGCACGATTTTCGGTGGTTGTGTGAGTGGACGCGGAGCGGCTGGTTGTTTCCTTTTGAAAACAGGTTCCGGATTCTAGCGATATGCACTAACAAACATAACGAGTGACAAAAAACCGTCTGCGGGAAGACTCGGGTTTTCTTTCAGGCCGTTGTGTGAATGCCGGGCCGTTCAGCGGCCGGGCGGTTCAGCGGCTCAGCGCCTGCGGCCCAGGCGTTCGCTGGCCAGGGCAGCCGCCAGCCTGGCATCCAGGGGCAGCGGTTCGTCGTGCAGGCGTGCTGCCAGCAGCTCGCCGCACAGCAGCGACAGCGTGAGCCCGCGCGAGCCCATGGCCGTCAGCGCCCACAGGCCAGGAGCCTGATCGGACACCGGTCCGACCACGGGCAGCCGGTCTGGCGAGGCCACGCGCACGGCGCCCCAGGTGGCGCGCGGTGGCGCGTCGAAGAAGCCTTGCAGGCCCTGGTAGGCACGTGGCAGCAGCTGCGCCAGCTTGGCGCCATTGGCTGCATGGGCAGCGGCCTGGTCTCCGGGGCTGGGCGGCAGCGCGGTCTGGTCGCGCTCGAAGGTCGATCCCATGACCCAGCCTGGCCCGGCTGCATCGCCGGGCAGCGGCATGGCAGGCACCAGGTTGCCATGGCCGTTGACGGGAAAGGGCGGCATGGCCTGTGCGCTGGCCGGGGTGTGCACATCCCAGCTGACCTGGCCGCGAATGGGCTGCAGCGGCCAGGCGGCCTGCGCACCCAGGCTGTGCTCCAGCAGCGCATTGGTTGCGGGGCCCAGTGCGAGAACGACCAGTTCAGCCTCGGCCAGCAGATTGCCCTGTGCATCCAGGGCCTGCCAGACGGGCGCGCCACCGGCTGTGTCGGTGCGTGCAAGACGCGCCACGCAGGCGCGGCCCTGCCAGCGCACGCCCGGCAGCGCCAGTTGCGCCTGCACCAGCCGCGCCGGGCGTACCCAGCCAGCTTGCGCATGCCAGCAGGCCGGGGCGTCGGCGGGCAGGCCGGCCGCCGAGAGTTGATCGGCGCTTGCGGGCCGGCTCCAGTGGTCGCCCGGGCCGGGGGATTGCCAGTCGCGCGGCAGCCGCGGGGCGGCTTCCACGCCGTGCTCCAGCACGCCGGTATCGCACCAGTCCGTGCCCGGTTGCAGCAGGCCCTGGCCGGAGAGCACTTGCAGCTGCGCCAGGGTCAGGCGTGCGCCGTCGCGGCTCAGGCGGGACAGCAGGCTGTCATCGGGCGAGACATGGGGGCAGAACAGGCCCGCGGGCAGGGCCGAGGCGCCCGCTGCAGGCGCGTCGGCAGCATCCAGCACGGTGACCTGCCAGCCACGGCGCGACAGGCTGGCGGCGGCGGCCGCACCGGCGATGCCTGCACCCAGCACCGTGCAGCGCCGTGGGGTGATGGGTTCCTGCGGCTGTGCTCCCGGCCCGCGCGGTTGCCAGGCCGGGTCGAAGACGGCATGCAGGTTGTGGCGCTTGGGTGGGACGCCATCGACCTTGCGCACCTGAAAGCCGTGCTGTGCCAGGCCATCGCGCACCGTGCGCGCCACGCACCAGGTGGACAGCTGCGTGCCGCGCCGGCAATGGCGCGCCAGCGCGCGCAGGGTATCGGCGCTCCAGAGGTCGGGGTTGAGTTCCGGCGTGAAGCCGTCCAGGTAGATGCTGTCGGCCGTGAGCTGCTGGCGCCGCAGCATGGCCTGGGCATCGCCGATGTACAGCGTCAGCAGCACGCGCCCCTGCTCGAAGGCGAGGCGGTGCACGCCGGGCAGCAGGCCCTGGAACCGGGTGGCCAGCTCCTCGGCCAGCAGGCGCAATCCTGGCTCGCGCGGCATGGCCTGGCGCATGGCGTCGGCGCTGACGGGAAAGGCTTCGGCCGAGACGAAATGCAGCAGCCTCGGGCGCCGGGGATCGGCCTTCCAGGCTTCCCAGGCCACGAGGAAATTCAGCCCGAAGCCGAAACCGGTCTCCAGGATGCGCCATTGCGGCGCATCGGCCCAGGCCGTCGGCAGGCCGCAGCCGCCCAGAAAGACGTGGCGGGCCTGGTCCAGGCCGCCGAGTTCGCTGTGGTAGCGGTCGCCGAAGCGCGGGCTGTAGGGCGTGCCATCGGGCAGCCAGTCAATGGGTTCGGACATGGGCAAGGGGCAGAACTACTCCTCCCAGCGCTGCTGGTAGGAGAACACGGGCAGCCGCCACTTGAAGCGGATGGCGGCCAGGCGCAGCGTGAGTCCGCCGGCAAAGCAGACGACGGTGCTGAGGTTGGAGCCCACGTCCAGCGTGCGCAGCCCCAGGAACAGCAGGCACACGGCCAGGGACACGCTGGCGTACAGCTCGCGCCGGAAGACGACCGGCACTTGGTTGCACAGCACGTCGCGCAGAATGCCGCCGCTGATGCCGGTCAGCATGCCCGACATCACCACCACCACGGGCGGGTAGCCCAGCTCCAGCGCCACGTTGCAGCCGATCAGCGAGAAGGCGATCAGCCCCATGGCGTCCAGCAGCAGAAAGACCTGCTTGAGATGGTGCATGTGGCGCGCCACGACGATGGTCAGCAGCCCGGCCGAGATGACCAGGTAGACATATTCAGGGTGCTGCGTCCAGCCGATGGGGTAGTGGCCCAGCACCATGTCGCGGATGGTGCCGCCGCCCAGCGCGGTGACGAAGGCGATCACGGCCACGCCGAAGATGTCCATGTTGCGCCGGCCCGCCGCCAGCGCGCCCGACATGGCTTCGGCCGTGATGGCCACGAGGTAGATCACCAGCATGACGGTGAACTGCGATGCCTGGAACGATTCCAGCAGGGAGACGGATGGAAGCACGGAAAACCTCGGATGAAGACCGGCCCGCGCCGCAGGGTGTGCGGCCACTGCGCCGTCCAGCGCAAGAAGGCGGGCATTGTAGGCGGTCTCTGGGCGGCGGCCGTTTGCGGCACCGCAAATGAAACCGCCCCCGGCGCGGTGCGACGGGGGCGGTGAAAGGGCACGAAGCGGCTCAGGCCGTAGGAGGCACGTAGCCGGCCGCCGCATCGGCGCCGCCGCCGAAGAAGTGGTTTTCCATCTGGCGGGCCAGGTACTGGCGGGCGCGTGCGTCGGCCAGGTTCAGGCGGTTTTCGTTGACCAGCATCGTCTGGTGCTTGAGCCAGTCGGCCCAGGCCTGCTTGCTCACGCCTTCAAAAATGCGCTTGCCCAGCTCGCCGGGGTAGGGCGGGAAATCCAGGCCTTCAGCGTCAACGCCAAGCTTGATGCAGTGAACGGTACGTGCCATGGGGAATTGAGTCCTTGTCTTGCAGAGATTCAGATGTTTTGGGAATAACAAACTGAAATCTTATTGGTTTGAGTTTTAAGAGTTGGCTTTGAGAATGCTTTCCACGGCACCAGACCGTCGTCTCCACTCTCTACCGACACTCCAATGAAAATTCGCCGCCACTTTATCAAGTTTCCTGTCGCCGCCGGCCTGATCGCGGGCTTGACCCTGTCGGCTCTGCCGGCGTTGGCCCAGTCGGTGCAACTGCTCAATGTCTCCTACGATCCGACGCGCGAGCTGTACGTGGAATACAACCAGGCCTTCGCCAAGCACTGGAAGGCCAAGAGCGGCCAGGACGTGAGCGTCAAGCAGTCGCACGGCGGCTCGGGCAAGCAGGCGCGTTCCATCATCGACGGCATCGACGCCGACGTGGCCACGCTGGCGCTGGCCGGCGACATCGACGCCCTGGTCAAGAACGGCAACCTGCTCAAGGCCGACTGGCAAAAGCGCCTGCCGCACAACTCGGCGCCCTACAGCTCCACCATCGTCTTCCTGGTGAAGAAGGGCAATCCCAAGAACCTCAAGGACTGGGACGACCTGGTCAAGCCCGGCGTGCAGGTGATCACGCCCAACCCCAAGACCAGCGGCGGTGCGCGCTGGAACTACCTGGCCGCCTGGGAATTCGCCAAGCGCAAGTACGGCGGCGACGCACAGGCCAAGGACTTCATCGGCAAGCTGTTCAAGAACGTGCCCGTGCTGGACACCGGCGCGCGCGGCGCCACCATCACCTTCGTGCAGCGCGGCGTGGGCGATGTGCTGCTGGCCTGGGAGAACGAGGCCTTCCTGGCGCTCAAGGAGTTCGGTCCCGACAAGTTCCAGATCGTCGTGCCTTCGCTGTCCATCCTGGCCGAACCTTCGGTGGCCGTGGTCGACAAGGTCGTGGACAAGAAGGGCACGCGCGCCGTGGCCGAGGAGTACCTGAAGTACCTGTACTCCGAGGAAGGCCAGCGCATCGCCGGCCGCAACTACTACCGTCCCACCGATGCCAAGGTCAAGGCCGAATTCGCGGACAAGTTCCCCAAGCTGGAGCTGGTCACCATCGACCAGGCCTTTGGCGGCTGGGCCAAGGCCGACAAGGACCACTTTGCCGACGGCGGCAGCTTCGACCAGATCTACACCAAGAAGTGAGTGCGGTGCGCCGGCCCGGCCGGCGCCCACCCACTGAATTCACCCGCTTTCCCAGATCTCTGCCAATTACCACGATCCGCCATGTCCATCTTGCTGACTTCCCGCCACTCTTTGCAGGCCCCGCGCCGCACGGCGCAGACAGGCGTGGTGGCATCCAGCTCTTTTCCTCGCTTCGAGACCGTGGCCTTCGCCAGCCGGCGATGTAGCACCTGACGACTCCGTGCGGTGCGCCTGCAGGCCCGGCCCTGCAGGCGGCTGCCCCTTGCTCCGCCTTCCCTTTTTGTTTTCTGGCTGCATGCCGCGCGCATGCATGGGCAGCGCTTTGCCTGCACCACGCACCACGCACCACTCTTCCAAGGATGTCCGTCATGGTCTCGTTCGATTCCTTCCCCCGACACACAGCCAACTGGCGCCGACGCCAACTGCTGGGCGCGGGCCTTGCCGCAGCAGTCGCCACGGTGGGCGGCCCGGCCCTGGCCCAGGACAAGGCGGGCGACCGCGTGCTGCGCGTCGGCCACCAAAAGGGCTGGCTGTCCATCCTGAAGAGCCGGGGCACGCTGGAAAAGCGGCTGGCGCCGTTGGGCGTGTCGGTGCGCTGGATCGAGTTCAACGCCGGCCCCGTGCAGCTGGAGGCGCTGAACGTGGGCTCCATCGACTTCGGCGATGTGGGCGAGGCCCCGCCCATCTTTGCGCAGGCCGCAGGCGCACCCCTGGTCTATGCGGGCGCCACCGTGCCGCGCCCCGGGCTGGAGGCGGTGATCGTGCCCAAGGATTCGCCCATCCGCAGCGTGCAGGACCTCAAGGGAAAGCGCGTGGCCTACAACAAGGGCTCGAACGTGCAGTACTTCCTGGTCAAGCTGCTGGAAAAGCACGGCCTGAAGTACGGCGATGTGCAGTCCGTCTTCCTGGCGCCGGCCGATGCGCGTGCCGCCTTCGAGCGCGGCTCCGTCGATGCCTGGCTGATCTGGGACCCCTTCCTGGCTGCCGCGCAAAAGACGCTGGACGCCCGCCTGCTGGCCGATGCCACGGGCGTGGTCAACAACCGCGCCTACTACTTCACCTCGCGCGATTTCGCCACGCGCAATGCCGATGTGCTGCGCATTGCCATCGAAGAGGTCGATGGGATTGACCGCTGGGCCTCGAAGAACCAGACGGCGGCGGCCGCCGAGCTGTCCAGCATCCTGGGCCTGGACAAGTCCATCACCGAGCTGTACCTGAGCCGTGCCCGCTTCGGCACCTCGTCCGTGACGCGCGAGATCCTGGCCGAGCAGCAGCAGATCGCCGACACCTTCTTCGAGCTCAAGCTCATCCCCCGCAAGCTCAACCTGCTGCATGCCGCGCCGGTGGACCTGATCGCGTCGCGCCCCTGAGCCCACAGCAAGGAGTCCGCACCATGAACGCCATCCCCAAGAAGCCCCGCCTGGACCGCGTGCGCCGCCAGGCCCTGCAACTGCTGGGCACCACCGCCTTCAGCTGGAGCCTGGCCGGCCAGTACGCACGCGCCGAGACGCCGGCCGCCGTGGCCGGACCCGAGCAGTTGCGCATCGGCTACCAGAAGTCGGCCGTCAACCTGGTCATCCTCAAGCAGCAAGGCGTGCTGGAAAAGCGCTTTGCGGGCACCAAGGTCAGCTGGCTGGAGTTTCCGGCCGGCCCCCAGCTGCTGGAGGCCCTGGCCGCAGGCAGCCTGGATTTCGGCCTGACCGGCGATTCACCCCCGGTCTTTGCCCAGGCCGCAGGCCGCGACCTGCTGTACGTGGGCGCCGAGCCGCCCAAGCCCGAAAGCTCGGCCATCCTCGTGCCGTCGGACTCGCCGCTGCGCGCCCTGGCCGACCTCAAGGGCCGGCGCGTGGCGCTGCAAAAAGGCTCCAGCGCCCATTACCTGCTGGTGCGTGCGCTGGACAAGGCGGGCCTGGCCTGGAACGAGATCCAGCCCGTGTACCTGGCCCCGGCCGATGCGCGCGCCGCCTTCGAGCGCAAGAGCGTGGACGCCTGGGCCATCTGGGACCCGTTCTACGCGGCCACCGAGCTGGCGATTCGCCCGCGCGTGCTGGCCAATGGCGAAGGCCTGTCGGGCAACGCCTCGTTCTACCTGGCCGCGCGCGGACTGGTGGAGCGCCATCCGCAGGTGCTGCGCGCGCTGTTCGATGAGCTCACGCGCGCCGATCGCCTGGCCCAGAGCGCACGCCAGGAGGCCGTGGCCCTGGTGGCCGGCTTCAGCGGCCTGGATACGGCGGTGGTCAGCCGCTTCATTGCGCGCCGGCCCAGCTCCCCCGTGGGCCTGCTGGCTGCGCAGACCGTGGTGGACCAGCAGCGCGTGGCCGATGCATTTTTTCGGCTGGGCCTGATTCCGCGCCAGGTGCAGGTGGCCGACATCGTCTGGCGGCCCTCGGCGGCCGAGTACGCGCGGCTGGCCGAGCCGGTGGCGGCGCGGCCTTCTTCCGCCCTTTGATTTCCTTCCTCGATTCCGTCCCCTGACTGGAGCAGCGCATGCAGGTTTTCTGGTTCATTCCCACCCACGGCGACAGCCGCTACCTCGGCACGGCCGAGGGCGCCCGCCCGCTCAGCCACGACTATGTCAAGCAGGTCGCCATCGCGGCCGACAGCCTGGGCTACGAGGGCGTGCTGATTCCCACGGGCCGCTCCTGCGAGGACCCCTGGGTCGTCGCCTCCAGCCTGATTCCGGTCACCAGGCGCCTGAAGTTCCTGGTCGCCGTGCGTCCCGGCCTGCACCAGCCCAGCCTGGCGGCGCGCATGGCTGCCTCGTTCGACCGCCTGTCGGGCGGGCGGCTGCTGATCAACCTGGTCACGGGCGGCGACCGCGCCGAGCTGGAGGGCGACGGCGTCTTCCTCGACCATGCCCAGCGCTACGAGCAATCGTCCGAGTTCATCCGCATCTGGCGCGAGATCCTTGAGCGCAGCCATGAGGGCGGCACGCTCGACTACGAAGGTGAACACCTCTCGGTCAAGGGCGCCAAGCTGCTGTTCCCGCCGCTGCAAAAGCCGTATCCGCCCGTGTACTTCGGCGGTTCGTCCGAGGCCGCGCACGACCTGGCCGCCGAGCAGGTCGATGCCTACCTGACCTGGGGCGAGCCCCCGGCCGAGGTGGCCAAGAAGATTGCCGATGTGCGCGAGAAGGCGGCGCGCCATGGCCGCAGCGTGAAGTTCGGCATCCGCCTGCACGTCATCGTGCGCGAGACCGAGGACGAGGCCTGGGCCGACGCCGATCGCCTGATCAGCCGCCTCAAGGACGAGACCGTGGTCCAGGCCCAGGCCGCCTTCGCGCGCATGGACTCGGAAGGCCAGCGCCGCATGGCCGCCCTGCATGCCGGCGGCAGCCGCCGCACGCGGGCCGAGCTGGAGATCAGCCCCAACCTCTGGGCCGGCGTGGGCCTGGTGCGCGGCGGCGCGGGCACGGCCCTGGTGGGCGATGCGCAGACCGTGGCCGACCGCATCAAGGAGTACGCGGACCTGGGCATAGACACCTTCGTGCTGTCCGGCTATCCGCACCTGGAAGAGGCCTACCGCTTTGCCGAGCTGGTCTTCCCGCTGCTGCCGCTGTCCATGCGCGACAGGCTGGCTGGCGGCGTGGGCGGGCCGCTGGGCGAGACCGTTGCCAACCTGTACTCGCCGCGCGCGTCGCAAAGCTGAGGGAGTCACGCATGTCCGATGCACGTACCGTTTCTGCGCTGCCGGCCTCCTCGGCCCCCCCGGCCGGCGATTCCTGGTCGCCGCTGCTACGCTTTGCGGCCGGCGTGGGCCGCCGCCTGGTGCCCTGGCTGGTGCCGCTGGCGCTGATCGCCGTCTGGCAGGCCGCCTCGGCGTGGGGCTGGCTGTCCACGCGGGTGCTGCCCGCTCCGCTGGATGTGCTGCGCGCCGCGCAGGCGCTGGCCGAGTCGGGAGAGCTGCTCAAGCATGTGCAGGTGAGCGCGGGCCGCGCGCTGGGTGGCCTGGCCATCGGCGGCGGGCTGGGGCTGGTGCTGGGCCTGCTCACGGGCTCGCTGCGCTGGGCGGAGACGCTGCTGGACTCCACCATCCAGATGGTGCGCAACATTCCCGCGCTGGCGCTGATTCCGCTGGTCATCCTGTGGTTCGGCATCGACGAGAGCGCCAAGCTGTTCCTGATCAGCGTGTCGGTGTTCTTTCCCATCTACCTGAACACCTTCCACGGCATACGCAATGTGGACCCCGCGCTGATCGAGATGGGGCGCAGCTACGGCCTCACGCGCTGGCAGCTGTACCGCGAGGTCATCCTGCCGGGCGCGCTGTCCTCCATCCTGGTGGGCCTGCGTTTTTCGCTGGGCCTGATGTGGGTGATCCTCATCGTGGCCGAGACCATCTCGGCGCAGTCGGGCATCGGCTACCTGACCATGAACGCCCGCGAGTTCCTGCAGACCGACGTGGTGCTGGTCGGCATCCTGCTATACGCCCTGCTGGGCAAGCTGGCCGACTGGTTTGCGCGTGCGCTGGAGCACTGGTGGCTGCGCTGGCATCCGGGCTACCAGCCCAAGTGACACAAGGAGCACGACATGAGCCGATGGAACCGCATGAAGACCACGCTGGCACAGGCCGTGGAGCTGAACACCACCGCGCCGGCGATGGCCTGGGAGGCCTCGTTCGACGCCGATGGCCTGGACGTCAGCGACCGCCTGGCCCAGAACGACGATGCGCCGCAGTCCGCATCCCCCCAATCCGCACCGCGCCGTGGCGTGCGCCTGCAGGCCGGCGGGTTGACCAAGCGCTACGGCCAGCGCGAGGTGCTGCACGAAGTGCAACTGCAGGTGGAGCCTGGCGAATTCGTCGCCATCGTGGGCCGCAGCGGCTGCGGCAAGAGCACCTTGCTGCGCCTGGTCGCAGGCCTGGAACAGGCCACGGCCGGCACCCTGCTGCTGGACGGCGAGCCCGCCCGCGCCGTGCAGGGCGCGCAGGGCGGCACGCGCATCATGTTCCAGGATGCGCGCCTGCTGCCCTGGCGGCGCGTGCTGGCCAATGTGACGCTGGGCCTGCCCGCCTCGGCCCAGGAACGTGGCCGCGAAGTGCTGGCCCAGGTCGGCCTGGCCGACCGCGAGGGCGAATGGCCGGCGCGCCTGTCTGGCGGCCAGCGCCAGCGCGTGGCCCTGGCGCGCGCCCTGGTGCACCGCCCGCAACTGCTGCTGCTGGACGAGCCGCTGGGCGCGCTCGATGCGCTCACCCGCATAGAGATGCACCGCCTGATCGAAGGCCTGTGGCAGCGCCACGGCTTCACGGCCCTGCTGGTCACGCATGACGTGCAGGAGGCCGTGGCCCTGGCCGACCGCGTGGTGCTGATCGAGGACGGCCGCATCGCGCTGGATGAACGCATCGCCCTGCCGCGGCCGCGCGTGCACGGCAGCGTGGCGCTGGCGGCCATCGAGCAACGCATTCTCGACCGCGTGCTGCAAAAGCCCGCCGCCGAGCCCGAAGCCAATCCGCTGACCGACACCACGGCCTGGCCCGGCGTGCCGGCCCATGGCCTGCGCTGGGCGGTCTGACTTTCCGTTTTCCCCAACCTTCCTTTGATTCCTTTTGATCCCCAGGAGAAAAACATGTCCATTCAAGCCATCAACGTGCGCAACCAGTTCAAGGGCCAGGTGCGCGAAATCATCCGTGGTGACGTTGTCTCCGAAGTCGATGTGCAAACGCCCTGGGGCGTGGTCACCTCGGTGATCACCACGCGCTCGGTGGACGAGCTGGGCCTGGTCGTGGGCTCCGACGTGGTGGCCCTGGTCAAGTCCACCGAAGTGTCCATTGCCAAGCTC
Source organism: Delftia sp. CH05 (assembly GCF_009827015.1). Taxonomy (NCBI): domain Bacteria; kingdom Pseudomonadati; phylum Pseudomonadota; class Betaproteobacteria; order Burkholderiales; family Comamonadaceae; genus Delftia; species Delftia sp. CH05. The sequence goes on from NZ_WUMG01000031.1 coordinate 61,618, forward strand.
TGAGGCCAAGCTCTGAGGCCAGGCACTGAAGGCACTGCCGATGCTCAACCGCCCCAGAGCATCGGCTTGTTGACCATCAGGTAATAGGTCACGGCCATGGCGATGAAGGCCGGGTAGCCCAGCGCCTCCCAGCGCCGGGCATAGACGGCATACAGCGCGGGCAGGGCGGCCTGCGCTGCGTGCGCGCCGCGCGCCATGGCGGCCATGCGCATCTGCAGCCAGACCACGGGCAGCCAGCAGGCGCCGGCCAGCAGGTACAGGCCCAGCGACAGTGCCAGCCACGGCGTGGTCAACGGCCAGCCTGCCATGTGGGCCAGGGCAATGCCGCTCACAGGCTGTATGACCACGCAGGGCGTGGTGAACCACCAGTCCGCACGCACCACCAGGCGGCTGACCACGGCCTGGGCAGCGACGCTGCCGCTGCGGTTGGCGAAGAACATGTAGAAGGCCGAGCCCAGGCCGGTGCCGACCAGCAGCACGCTGGACGCGATATGCAGCGTCTTGAGCAACAGGTAGAGATTCATGCGGACTCCTTCGGGGTGACAGGCGCCGACATCAGGTGCAGCAGCATGGCGGCGATCGGCAGGTTCTTGAGCAGCGGCCCCAGCGGATGCAGCCACAGCGTGGGCTGCAGCGCCGTGGCCAGTACGGTCATGGCGGCCATCAGCAGCAGGGCCGCCAGATAGCTCTTGCGGCCGGGCAGCAGCCACAGCGCCAGGCCCACGGCCAGGTCGGCGAGCAGGCCGCTCCAGATCAGGAATGTCTGCCAGCGCGCATCGTGGATGCCGGCATCGGCCAGCACCTGCACGCTCAGGCCGCGGTGCTCGATGGCGCTGACCAGGGCCGTGCCCAGCCAGACGGCGATCAGGCTCAAGTGCATGGTGCGCAGCGGCGCTGGAACGGTGCGAGAGCGGCGCTCATCCATGGCGCAAGGTGGACAGCAGTTGGGAGGGCGCAACGCCGGGCCGGCCCAGCAGGCCTTGCAGGCCAGCCGGATCAGTGACGTTGTCGCTGGCCAGCATGGCCAGTGTCTCGCTGCACCAGGGTGAGGCGCTGACCCAGTCGCCAGCGCGTGCGCTGGCGCGGGTGAGCCAGCCGGGCAGCGTGCCCACGCGAGCGGGGGCGCGGCCCATCTGCGCGCGCAGGCTGGCAATCAGCGCGGCCAGCGGCAAGGGCAGGGGGCCGCCGATCTCGATCATGCCCACGGGCTCGGGGCGCGTCACCAGGCCGGCCACGGCCTCGGCCAGGTCGCGCACGGCTACCGGCTGCACGCGGGCCTGCAGCACGGGGCGCGGCAGCAGCAGCGCCGGCAGGCGCGCCATGGACAGGAACATCTCGCTGCTGGCGCCGCCAGCGCCGAACACCACGCTGGGGCGGACCACGCAGCCTTGCAGATGGCCGGCTGCCGTGAGTGCCAGCAGATGCTCGTCAGCGGCGCGCTTGGTGGTGGCGTAGCGCGTGGCACTGCCTTCTATGCCCAGGGCAGAGATCTGCACCACGCGCCGCACGCCGGCCGCCGCGCAGGCATCGAACAGGGCGATGGGGGCCTTGGCATGCATGGCATCGATGGGCCGGGAGGCGCTGTCGCGCAGCACGCCCACGGCATTGACCACGGCGTCCACGCCCGCCAGGTGCGGCAGCCAGGCGTCGGGCGTGGTGGCCTTGGCGTAGTCGAGCGCAGGCAGTGAATGGCGGCTGCGCGCCACGGGATCATGGCCGGCCAGGGCCAGCAGGTTGACGATATGGCGGCCGATGAAGCCGTTGCCGCCGCAGACCAGAATGCGCATGGTGACCTCCAGTTTCTCTTGTGACGGAAATTTCAGGCTCGGCGCCCGCGCTTGACACGGGTGTCAGCGGCCTCGGAGCGCACGAAGCGCTGCACGCTGGCGCCCAGGCGCAGGAGCTTGTCCAGCGTGGAGGGCGACAGCCGCAGCATCTCGTCGGTCCAGATGCCCAGCGACTCCATGAGGCGCAGCGTCTCGTGCACGCGGTCCTGGGTGTCGGGGGATTCGGCATCGAAACCGGGCTCGGCGATCAGTTCGCGCAGCATCTCGGAGGTCGGGTCGAACTCGCGCTGCTTGCGCTCTCGCACGATGGTGCGCAGCAGCTCCCAGACATCGGACGAGGTCTCGAAGTAGTCGCGGCGGTCGCCGGGCCTGCGGCTGGTGCGGATCAGCTCCCAGCCTTGCAGTTCCTTGAGGCTGTTGCTCACGTTGGAGCGAGCGGCGCCCAGCGTGTCGGCAATCTCTTCCGCGTTGAGCGGGCGGCCATGGAAGAACAGCAGGGCGTGGATCTGGGCGACCGTGCGGTTCACTCCCCAGGAGCTGCCCATGTCGCCCCAATGGTGGATGAAACGGTGTGCGATGGGACTCAGTTGCATGGCCTCAGTGTCTGCAGGCCTGAAATTTCTGTCAAGAGAGAAATTTGAGAAAGCTGAAAATCAAAACCGGCTGCAGTGCGGAGGCGGCACCTGGCGGGGCGCGGCATGTGCTGCTCCATAATGCTGGGCAGCCTGGCCTGCCACCCAGTACATACACAGGCGGGCCGCCGTTTTGAGGGGAACACCATGACTGCTGTGCAAAACCTGCGTGCCATCACCGTGCTGGTCGCCTGCGCGCTGGCGCAGGCTGCGTCTGCCGCCTGCTATTCCGTCTACACGCCCGAGCAGGAGCTGATCTACCGCTCCAACCGCCCGCCGGTGGACCTGACCTTGCCGCTGCACCAGACCGTGGACAAGATCGAGCGCGGCGCCACCATGGTGTTCACGCTGGACGAGTTCAACTGCATCACCGAAATCAACCTGCTGGCCGAACGCGAGCAACTGGCCCGGGCGCGCCAGGAGCGGCAGCGGGACCTGGGCCGCAGCAGCACTCCGCGGTCCTGAGAGGCAAAAGCGAGTTGGGGGCTTTTTTGGGGGGCCGCCACCAGGGCAATCGGAGAGCCTGAGACAATCTGGCCCCATGAGTGAACCCCGCGACAACAAGATCCCCGACAACCTGCCCGAAGCCGACGCCGACGCCCCTGCACTGCCCGAAGGCTGGCTGCAGGTGCTGTCCATGGATATGGACGCCCAGGGCGTGGCCCGCAAGAGCGATGGCAAGGTGGTATTCATCGACGGCGCACTGCCGACCGAGCTGGTCAGCGCCAATACCCATCGCAAGAAAAACAACTGGGAAGCCGCCAGCCTGACGGCCATCCACCGCGAATCCTCCCAGCGCGTGCGCCCCGGCTGCCCCAACTTCGGCTTGCATGCCGGCGCGTGCGGCGGCTGCAAGATGCAGCATCTGCACGTCGCTGCCCAGGTGGCCATCAAGCAGCGCGTGCTGGAGGACAACCTCTGGCATCTGGCCAAGGTCAGGCCCGAGACGCTGCTGCGCCCCATCGAAGGTCCGTCCTGGGGCTACCGCTTCCGCTCGCGCCTGTCGGTGCGCTACGTGGCCAAGAAGGGCAAGGTGCTGGTGGGCTTTCACGAGCGCAAGAGCCGCTACATCGCCGACATGGAGACCTGCAAGATCCTGCCGCCCCATGTGGATGCCATGCTGCTGCCCATGCGCGCGCTGATCGCCTCCATGGATGCGCGCGAAACCTGCCCGCAGATCGAGGTCGCCTGCGGCGACTCCGTCACGGCCCTGGTGCTGCGCCACCTGGAGCCGCTGTCCGAGGACGATCAGGCCCGGCTCCGCGCTTTCGCGGCCGAGCACAACGTGCAGTGGTGGCTTCAACCCAAGGGCCCGGACACCGTGCACCTCATGGAGCAGGGAGGCGCCCAGCTCGACTACGGCCTGCCCGATTTCGGCATCACCATGCCGTTCAAGCCCACGGACTTCACCCAGGTCAATCCGCACATCAACCGCGTGCTGGTCACGCGCGCGCTGCGCTTGCTGGATGTCAAGAAGGATGAGCGCGTGATCGACTGGTTCTGCGGTCTGGGCAACTTCACCCTGCCCCTGGCCACGCAGGCGCGCGAGGTGCTGGGCATCGAGGGCAGCGACACCCTGGTCAAGCGTTCCCATGAAAACTACGCGGCCAACAACGCACAGCGCGCAGAGGGCGACAAGCTCGCGCCCACGCGCTTTGTGGCGCGCAACCTGTTCGAGATGACGCCCGAGATGCTGTTCGCCGACGGCGTCGCCGGCAAGTGGCTGGTCGATCCGCCGCGCGAAGGAGCGTTTGCGCTGTCCAAGGCCCTGGCCGACATCCACCAGGCGCGCATCGGCGCCGAAGGCGCCGAGCCCCTGCCGGCAGGGCATGAGGACTGGCGCTTTCCAGAGCGCATCGTCTATGTCAGCTGCAATCCCGCCACGCTGGCGCGCGATGCCGGTCTGCTGGTGCACCTGGCCGGCTATCGCTGTGTTTCGGCCGGCGTGGTCAACATGTTCCCGCACACGGCCCATGTGGAGAGCATGGCGGTGTTCGAGCGTCGCGTGGACTGACGGCGGCCCCTCAGGCCCTGCATGAAAAAGCCGTGGCCGCCTGAGGGCGCCACGGCTTTTTTGCGGCCGGATCCGGATGCCTGCCGGATCAGCTGCGATTGCGTCCTGCCGAAGGCTCGGCAGGCACATCTTCCTTGTCGCTGCGGCGGCGGTCACTCTGGCCCAGGACCGAAGGCGTGCCCTCGATCTTGTTGGCGCGCATGTATTCGTCCATATCCTTCCAGCCTGCGAACACCAGGGCCTTGGGCGATTTGGGGTTGAGCGTGTAGCAGTCCTCCAGCCCGCGCAGGGCATGGCGGCAGGCCCCGCCAATGGCCTTGGCCTCGGCCTCCTTGGCGACGGCGCGGGGGTCCGGCCCCAGGCCCGGAATATCATCCAGCTTGCAGCCGGCAAGCAGCGTGGGCAGCAGCAGGATGGCGAAGGTGCGGGGAAGATTAGGCATGGTCATCTTGACGAGATTATCGGCACGACCCGGAAAAAGTTGAGCCCGCCTTGCACGAATGATGATCCCGGACATGCAAAAGGCCTCCCGAAGGAGGCCTTTGGTGTTGCAGCACGCAAGGCGCAGCCTTGGCGCGTGCGGCATCAGTCGCGTTCGCCGCCCATGATGCCCAGCAGGGCCAGCAGGCTCTGGAACACGTTGAACAGGTCCAGGTACAGGGCCAGCGTGGCGCTGATGTAGTTGGTCTCGCCGCCGTCCATGATCTGCTTGAGGTCATAGAGCATGTAGGCGCTGAAGATGCCGATGGCCGCCACCGAGATCGCCATCATGCCGGCCGTGGAGCCGATGAAGACGTTGATGATGGAGCCCACGAACAGCACCAGCACGCCCACGAACAGGAACTTGCCCATGCCCGACAGGTCGCGCTTGATCACCGTGGCCAGCGAGGCCATGACCAGGAACACGCCGGCCGTGCCTGCAAAGGCGGTCATGATCAGCTCGGAGCCGTTCTTGAAGCCCAGGATCATGCCGATCATGCGCGACAGCATCAGGCCCATGAAGAAGGTAAAGCCCAGCAGCACGGGAATGCCGGCTGCCGAGTGCTTTGTCTTCTCGATGGCGAACATGAAGCCGAAGGCGCCGCCCAGGAAGACGATGAGCCCCAGACCGCCGCTCAGCGAGCGCGTGATGCCCGTGGCCACGCCCAGCCAAGCGCCCAGCACGGTGGGGAGAAGACTCAGGGCCAGCAGCCAGTAGGTGTTGCGCAATACGCGATTGCGCTCTTGCTGCGAGACACCGTAGCCCGCAGAGCCCAGTGTGGTGACTTGATCATTCATGTGGCCAGTCCTCCGAAGGAGTGTTGTTGCGACTTGCCCATTCTAGGTGGCGGCTCGCGCGCCGCTTGCAATACCCCGAGCCGCTGCCATGGTTTGGTTTCGAATGTTTTGTTCTGCGCATGCATTGTCAGTCCTCATACGATTGCTATGCTTATAGGACATTTGTGATGGAATGGATAACTGCAATCTTATGAAGACCAAGCATGAACTCGAACTGGCCGACGTGAAGGCCATTGCCGCCGCCGCAGAGGCCGAGGCGCTGAAGAACAAGTGGGCCGTGACCATTGCCATCGTCGATGACGGCGGTCACCTGCTGTGGCTGCAGCGCCTCGATGGCGCCGCCGCAGTCTCGGCCCATATCGCTCCGTCCAAGGCCCGTTCGGCTGCCCTGGGCCGCCGCGACACCAAGGGCTATGAAGACATGATCAACAACGGCCGTACGGCCTTCCTGAGTGCCCCCACGGTGGACGGCCTGCTCGAAGGCGGCGTGGCCATCATGAAGGACGGCCAGTGCCTGGGTGCCGTGGGCGTCAGCGGCGTCAAGGCCAACGAGGATGCCCAGGTGGCCAGCGTCGGCATTGCGGCTCTGGGTCTGTAAAAGCCCCTGATGCACCCTGCATGAATCTGCCTTTCGGGCCGATTCATGAGGCAAAGAAAAAGCCCCTGTACCTCAGTACAGGGGCTTTTTCTTTGAAGCGATCCACATTGCAGCGCAGGGAAAAAATGCTTGGCTACGCAAAATCCGAAGATTCTGTTGGCTGGCTAATCGACCTTTGGGACTGGAAGCCCCAAGGTCGCCCCACGATGAAACAAAGAAGCGGTCAGCGGACCCAAACATGACCCGCCGACGGCTGCAATCTTGGTTATTTGGTCAGGATGAGCTTGCCCAGCTTGGTGGCCTGCAGACGATAGGGTGTGCCGTTGTGCACGATGGTCACAGCCTTTTGCCCATTGAGCAGCAAGGTGCTGTCGAGTCCGCTGGCGGCCCCGCTGAGGGCTGCGGATGCTGCGGCCTGCAGCGCTGCAAAGGCCTGGGCTGTGGAGTTGCCGGACAGATGCGAGGTGGCGGCGGAAGTGGCAGACATGCAGGGAATTCCTCAAAAATTGGAAAGTTTTGTGAATGATAACAATTCTCAATTGAAAATCAAGTGAGACTTACTCTCATTGTGGTTTCTGCCCCCCCGAACGACCGAACGACCGAACGCCTGATCACCCCGCGAGCTTGTTCCAAGAGCGGGCCGCAATGGAAAACGGCCCCGAAGGGCCGTTGTCGCTGAGCGCCAGGCAACGAATGCCGCTCTCGCGGCCTACTTGACGGGGTCCGTTACAAAGCCGATCTTGCGCACGCCGGCACGCTGGGCGGCGGCCATGGCCTGGGCAACACGCTCGTAGCGCACTTCCTTGTCGCCCTGGATGTGCAGGTCGGGTTGCGGCTCCTTGGCTGCCTCGGCCTTGAGGTTTTCCTCGAACTGCGTATCGCTCACGGCCACGCCATTCCAGTGGTACTGGCCATCAGCGGACACGGCCAGGCGCACGGTGGCGGGCTTGACGTCTTCGGGCTGGTTGGTGGCGCGGGGCAGGTCCACGTTCACCGAATGCTTCATCACCGGCACGGTGATGATGAAGATGATCAGGAGCACCAGCATGACGTCGACCAGCGGCGTCATGTTGATCTCGTTCATCACCTCTTCGCCGTCATCATCCATTGTTCCGAATGCCATGGCTTACGCGCCTTTCTTCAGCGGCAGCACATTGCCGGCTTCCTTGCCGTCGATGGACACGCGGGCGCCGGTCACGAAGTAGGCGTGCATGTCGTGGGCAAAGCTGTTGAGTGCGTTGAGGATGGACTTGTTGCCGCGCACCACGGCGTTGTAGCCGAGCACGGCCGGAATGGCCACGGCCAGACCCAGGGCCGTCATGATCAGCGCCTCGCCGATGGGGCCTGCCACCTTGTCGATGGAGGACTGGCCCGACAGGCCGATGGCGACCAGTGCGTGGTAGATGCCCCAGACGGTGCCGAACAGGCCGATGAAGGGGGCTGTCGAGCCCACGGAGGCCAGAATGGCCAGGCCCGATTGCAGGCGGGCCGTGAACTCGCTGATGCCGTTGCGCATGCAGCGGGTCACCCAGTCGCTGATGTCAAGCGTGTCGTGCAGGTGGGCGCTGGTCTTGCGGTGGTGGGCAGTGGCTTCGCGGCCTTCGAGCACCAGATAGCGGAAGGGGTTGGATCGGTCATTGCCGAGCTTTTCCAGGCCGCTGGCCAGGTCGGGGCTGTGCCAGAAGTCCTGGGCGTTGCGGGCGTACTTCTTGAACTTCACGATGTCCAGGGCCTTGATGATCATCACCAGCCAAGAGGCCACCGACATGGCCAGCAGGATGACGGCGACGGCACGGGTGACGAAGTCTCCCTGCGTCCAGACGTGGGCAATGCCGAATTGGGAATCCATGGATACTCCTGAGAATCAATTGAGGGTGAATTTGACCGGGACCGTAACCCACATGGGGGTTGGCGTGCCGTTGCTCTTGCCGGGGACGAACTTCCAGTTCTTGACGCCGTCCACGGCCTGCTGGTCCAGACGGTCGTAGCCGCTGGATTTGCTGACCTCGATCTTCTGAGGCAGGCCTTGCGCATCCACGAAGATGCGCAGCATCACGGTTCCCTGCTCGCCCATGCGCCGGCTGATGGCAGGGTAGTTGGGCGCCGGGTTGTTCAGGTAGGCGGCATTGTTGGATGGCAGCTCGATCTTGGGCGGTGCCGGAGGGGCAGGAGGCG
>NZ_WUMG01000032.1:0-68999 GCF_009827015.1 Delftia sp. CH05
GCCCACACGCCTGGCCCCTTCGCCAGATTGCCTTGCTGCTGTGTGCCTGCGGCATGGGGACCGCTCTGGCCCAGTCCACCGTCCCTGCCGCCCCGGCCTCGGGCTTGCCCGCCGTGACAGCCTCATCGGCCACGGGCCAGAGCCTGTCGGAGTTGGTCGCCAAGGCACGCGGCTACGACGCCCAGTGGCAGGCCCAGCAGGCCGACGCCCAGGCCGCCGCCAGCCGTGCCGAGCAGGCGCGCTCGGGCCTTCTGCCCAGCGTGGGCCTGCAGGCGGGCGCCAACACATCGCATGTGGAAGTCAGCGTGCTGCCGGGAAGCTTTCGCTCGCCCCAGCAGAACCTGCAGCTCAGCGCCCAGCAGCCGCTGTACCGCCCGGCCAACAAGATCGCCTACGACCAGGGCCAGCGCGGCGTGGACGTGGCGCGCGCCCAGTTGGACAGCGGCGAGCAGAACCTGCTGGTGCGCGTGGCCCAGGCCTACTTCGATGTCCTCGGTGCCCAGGACAGCCTGGCCGTGGTCAAGGCACAGAAGGCAGCCATTGCACAGCAGCTGGAATTCGCCAAGCGCAACTTCGAGGTCGGCACGGCCACCATCACCGACTCGCGCGAAGCCCAGGCCCGGTTCGACCTGGCCGGCGCGCAGGAAATCGCCGCCGAGAACGACCTGCGCGTCAAGCGCCTGGTGCTGGATCAGATCGTCGGCGCCGTGGGCACCGTGCCCCGCCCGCTGGCCCAGCCGCTGCAGTTGCCGGCCCTGATGCCCGCCGATGCCCAGGCCTGGGTGGACACCGCCCTGCAAGGCCAGCCCCAGCTGCGCCAGGCCCGCCTGGCGCTGGACATCGCCCAGCTGGAAACGAAGAAAGCCGAGGCCGGCCACAAGCCCACCGTGGACCTGCAGGCCGGCTATGTGGTCAACCGCTATCCCAACGGTTCAGTCACCCCGCAGATCGGCACCAGCTACCGCACCAATGCCGCCAGCGTGGGCGTGGTCATGAACCTGCCCCTGTTCGCCGGATTTGCCGTGCAAAACCGCATCAAGGAAACCCTGGCGCTGGAAGACAAGGCGCGCGCACAGCTGGACGACGCCCAGCGCAACGTGGAGCAGAGCACGCGCACGGCCTTCTTCGGCGTGCAGTCGGGCCAGGCACAGGTCAAGGCGCTGGAGGCCGCGCTGGCGTCCAGCCAGAGTGCGCTGGACGCCAACAAGCTCGGCTACGAGGTCGGCGTGCGCATCAACATCGACGTGCTCAACGCGCAAAGCCAGCTCTACCAGACCCAGCGCGACCTGGCCCTGGCGCGCTACCAGGTGCTGCTGGGCCAGCTCAAGCTGCGCCAAGCCGCCGGCACGCTCAGCGACGACGACCTGCGCGCCATCGATGCGCTGACGCTCCGCGCGCCAGCCCCTTGAATCCCTGAAGCGCCCGCACGGCCGGCAGTGCCCCGGGCTGATGCCCGGCCGCAGTGGGCCGCGCGCCTGGCGCCGCAGCCCTGTGCTCTGGCAAAGCAGAGGCACGCAAACCCGCCACGACCAGCATCCAGGCAGCCAGCGCACACAGCGCCGCCAGGCGGCTCAACGAGGAACAGCGGGAGAGTCTTGGCATGCGCGCCTTGCCTTCTTCGGAGTTGTCGAGCGGGCCACTGTGGCAAACCCGCCTGAAGACCTGCCCCGGCTTTCCTGAAGGGATGCTGAAGCGCATCGTCCCCGCCTTGACCGATACTCGCGGCAGCCCTCCCGCAGGCGCCGGTCCGCGGCATGGGAGCGGCACAGGAAACACACGATGAGACTGCTGCTGGTGGAGGACGATCTGGATCTGGGCAATGGCGTGCGCATCGCATTGGGCGATCACGCCATGGACGTGGTCTGGGTGCGCCGCCTGTCCGATGCGCTGCGCACGCTGGAGCAGCAAAGCTTCGAGATGGTGCTGCTGGACCTGGGCCTGCCCGATGGCGACGGCATCAGCCTGCTGGCGCGCCTGCGCCGCGAATGGCGCCGCCTGCCCGTGCTGATCCTGAGCGCACGCGACAGCCTGCATGACCGGCTGCACGGCCTGGACAGCGGCGCCGATGACTATCTGGTCAAACCCTTTGCCCTGGCCGAACTGGTGTCACGCGTGCGCGCCCTGGCGCGCCGCAGCTATGGGCAGGGCGACGGAACGCTGCATCTGCGCGGCCTGTCGCTGCACGAGCCCACGCGCCGTGTCAGCGTTGCAGGCCAGAACGTCGAGCTGTCCCGCTGCGAATTCGACCTGCTGGCCCTGCTGCTGCGGCGCATGGACCGCGTGGTCACGCGCAGCGGCATCGAGGAGGAAGTCATCCCGGGCGGCAGCGCCAACGGCAGCAATGCGCTGGAGGTCCATGTCTCCAACCTGCGCCGCAAGATCGGGCCGGGCTTCATACGCACGGTGCGCGGCATTGGCTATGTCATCGACTCGCAGCCGATGGCTCCCCTGTCCTGACCATGACATCGCAGACCGTGCAGGGGCAGCAGGCCAGCCCGAGATGGCGCCGCTGGCTGCGGCCCACACTGGGCCGGCGGATGCTGCTGGCCCAGATGGGCGTGCTCACCGCGATCTGGACCGCGTTGCTGGTGGCGGCCATCTACATGGCCCACTTCCACAATGAATTGCTGGTCAGCAAGCCTGTCTACGAACTTGTCATGGCAGTGGCCGAGGACCTGGCCGACCTTCCGGACCGCCAGCAGCACAGCCTGGCCGCGCTGGACACGGCCCTGCGCCATGAATACAGCGATGGAGACGACGACATCCGCTTCACGCCCACGCTGCTGGTCTGGCAGCGCGGCCAGCTCCTGTACCGCTCGCCCACGCCGGCACCCACCCTGCGCAACCGCGTGCTGGACACGGTCGAGGACATAGATTTCGAAGGGCAGACCTGGCGCATGAGCACGCTGCGCTCGGCCTCGGGCCAGACCGAAGTCACGCTGATGCTGCCGTCCTTCAAGGAACTGCTGATCACCCTCAACACCCGCAGCTACTACCTGCTGCCGCTGCTGATCAGCCTGCCCTTCCTGGCCTTTCCGGCCTGGTGGTCGGTACGCGCGGCACTGCGCCCGCTGCGCCGCGTGGGTGACGAGCTGGCCACACGCGGCCCCGACGACCTCAGCGCGCTCACCTATGCGCCGCCACACGCCGAGCTGCGGCCGCTGGTGCAGGACATCAACGCCCTGCTGGCCCGCGTGCGCTCCAGCAGCGAGCGCGAGCGCAACCTCATCGCCGATGCAGCCCACGAACTGCGCACGCCGCTGGCCGCCATGCACGTCAATGTCGAGGCCCTGCTGCGCCTTGGCAGCGAACCGCGCCAGCAGGAACTCATGGACAGCCTGCTGCGCAGCAACCAGCGCGCCAGCCGCATGGTGGCCCAGCTGCTGCAGCTCATGCGCAGCGAGACAGAAGCGCCCGGCATGGCCATGCAGCCGCTGCGCCTGGACCTGCTGCTGGAAGACCGGCTCGCCGCACTCGACGCCCTGGCCTGCCGCCGCCCGGTGGAACTGGCCCTGGAAGCCAGCGAGCCACTGAGCGTGATGGGTGAACGCGAAGGCCTGGTCTCGCTGATCGACAACCTCGTGGACAACGCCATCAAATACAGCCCAGCGCACGCCACCATCAGCGTGCGCCTGCAGCGCCAGGGCGACCAGGCCGTGCTCCAGGTGCGCGACCGTGGCCCGGGTATCGCCGAGGCCTGGCGCCAGCGTGTCTTCGACCGCTTCTTCCGCGTACCCGACCAGAGCCAGAGCGGCAGCGGCCTGGGCCTGGCCATCGCCAGGACCGTGACCGAGCGGCACGGCGGCAGCATCGAGCTGCTCAGTGCGGAGGATGGAGGGCTGCTGGCGAGTGTCAGCCTGCCCGTGCTGCAGGAAGGATCGGGCCCTTGATGCATGCATGGGCCCAGGATTGCAGAGCCAACAGTCCAGGAACTAGACTGGGCCTGTAACCCGTGAGCGAAGGAGTGCAATCATGAAATCCTGGCCTGTACAAGATGCCCAAGACCACTTCAACGAGCTTCTCGAAGCCTGCCTGACCGATGGTCCGCAAGTGTTGACCCGGCGTGGCGCGGACACTGCCGTGCTCGTTCCTATGCAAGAGTGGCGCCGTCTGCATCCCGCTGCCGAACCTGCTTCGCTCAAGGAACTGCTGCTCTCGGAAGCGGGCCGCGCAGACCTGCTGATCCCGCCGCGCGGCCAGGCGCACCGCAGGCCCATCGAGCCCGCCAACTGAGTGCGCCAGAAATGTATTTGCTGGACACCAACATCATTTCAGAGCTGCGGCGCCCCAGGCCCCACGGAGCCGTCCTGGCCTGGCTTCAAGCCCTGCCTGAGCCGGAACTCCATCTGTCCGCGGTCAGCCTGGGCGAAATCCAGGCGGGCATCGAGCTGACCCGGCAACAGGATGCTGAGAAGGCCCGGGAAATCGAACGCTGGGCAGATCTGGTCTCCGCCTCCTACAACGTGCTGCCGATGGATGCCGAGAGCTTTCGGATCTGGGCCCGGCTGATGCACGGACGCTCCGATGCGCTGTATGAGGACGCAATGATTGCAGCCACGGCCATCCGCCACAGGCTGGTCGTGGCCACACGCAACATTCGAGACTTCGCGGATTTTGGTGTGGCGCTTGTCAACCCTTTTGAGTCGCCCTTTCGCTGAACTGGCACAAGCCCCTTTGGTGCGTAGTCTTGCCTGCCCGCTCCCCTTGCACAGGAGGATCAGGAGAGCGGCTGCACCAGCCCGGCCACCGCCTGCGCCGTGGCCCGTGCGGCCCCACGGTGCTGGTCCAGAAAGCCGCGCGCCTGGGCCACGGCATGGGCGTGGGACTGGCGGTCCCCGGCCAGGTCCACGGCCAGGCGCAGCCCGTGCTCCAGGTCGGGGGCGCGCAGGGCGGCGCCGGCCTCGCAGGCCAGGTCCGAGGCTTCGCTGAAGTTGAAGGTATGCGGCCCCAGCACCACGGGGCAGTCGCAGGCCAGGGCCTCGATGAGGTTCTGTCCACCCAGCGGCGCAAAGCTGCCGCCCATGAGCGTGGCATCGGCCAGGCCGTAGTACAGGGCCATCTCGCCCAGCGAATCACCCAGCCAGATGTCGATGTCATCCGCCGCAGCCCCGCAGGGCGGGCCACCCACCCACTGGCTGCGGCGCGAGACATGCAGGCCGCCGCCAGCCAGCAGCGCCGCCACTTCGTCAAAGCGCTGCGGATGGCGCGGCACGACCAGCCATTGCACGGCCCGGCCCACAGGCCCCAGCGTGCGCAGGGCGGACAGCAGCATGGCCTCCTCGCCCTCCCGGCTGCTGGCCAGCAGCACCACAGGGCGGGACAGGCCGGACTTCCATTGCCGGGCGCGCTCCAGCAGCGCAGCGTCCGGACGCGCATCGAATTTCAGGTTGCCGAGCACGCCGCGCACGGGCGCACCCAGCAGGCGCAGGCGCTGCGCATCGTCCTCGGTCTGCGCCCAGGCGGCGGCCAGGGCGGCATAGGTGGGCCGCGCCAGCGGCGCCACGCGCAGTGCCTGGCCCAGCGATTTGTCGCTGAGCCGCGCATTGGCCAGCGCCAGCGGCACGCCCTCTTCGCGGCAGATGGCGACCAGGTTGGGCCAGACCTCGGTTTCCATGAGCACGCCGACTGCGGGCCTGAACTGCTGCACGAAGCGGCGCACGGCCGCCGGCGTATCCCAGGGCTGCCAGACCTGCAGGTCGCCGGACTGCAGCAGCCGGCGGCCTTCTGTGCGGCCTGTGGCCGTGCCATGGGTCAGCAGCAGGCGCATGCCGGGCAGGCGCTCGCGCAGCGCGGTCAGCAAGATGGCGGCAGCGCGCGTCTCACCCAGCGATACGGCATGAATCCAGATCCACAGGCCGCGTCCGTCCTGCCCCAGCGTGGCCGGCTGGTAGCGGCCAAAGCGCTCGGGAATGTGCTCGGCATAGACGGGCTCGGCCTCGGCGCGGCGCAGCAGCTTGCGTCGCAGCAGCGGCTGCGCCGCCCAGGTCACAGCGCTGTACAGCGCGCGCGCCCAGGACGTGGGAGAGCGGGAAGTCATCGCCTGGCGCGCAAATCAGTGCGCGGCACCGCCAACCTGCGCGCCGGGCTTGACGCGCTCCAGCAGCGCCAGCATCTGCGTCTCGATGCGCGACAGCGCCTCCTGGGTCTGGCCCTCGAAGCGCAGCACCAGCACGGGCGTGGTGTTGCTGGCGCGGATCAGGCCGAAGCCGTCGGCCCAGTCCACGCGCAGGCCGTCGATGGTGCTGACCTGGGCCGGTGCGGCAAAGGTCTCGGCGGCCAGGGCCTGCAGTTCGGCGGCCAGGCGATGGGGCTCGCCCTCGGCGCAGGCCACATTCAGTTCCGGGGTGGAAAAGCTGGTGGGCAGCGCGTTGAGCAAGGCGCTGGGGTCGGCCTCGCGGCTGACGATCTCCAGCAGGCGGCAGCCCGCGTAGGTGCCGTCATCGAAGCCATACCAGCGCTCCTTGAAGAAGATGTGGCCGCTCATCTCGCCGCCCAGCGGCGCGTCCAGTTCCTTCATGCGGGCCTTGACCAGGGAGTGCCCGGTCTTGAACATCACGGGCTCGCCCCCGGCCTCGCGGATGGCGGGCGCCAGGCGCTGCGTGCATTTCACGTCGTAGACGATGCTGCCGCCCGGCACGCGCGAGAGCACGTCCTTGGCGAACAGCATCATCTGGCGGTCGGGGAAGATGTTCTGGCCGTCCTTGGTGACGATGCCCAGGCGGTCGCCGTCACCGTCGAAGGCCAGGCCCAGTTCGGCGTCCGAGGTGCGCAGCGCCTCGATCACGTCGCGCAGGTTCTCGGGCTTGCTGGGGTCGGGATGGTGGTTGGGGAATTCACCGTCCACTTCGGAGAACAGCTCGATCACCTCGCAACCCAGGGCGCGGAAGATGCCGGGCGCCGAGGCACCCGCCACGCCGTTGCCGCAGTCCACCACTATCTTGATGGGGCGCGCCAGCTTCACATCACCCACGATGCGCGCCTGGTAGTCGGCCTGCACATCGGCGCGGCGCACGCTGCCGGTGCCCGTGATTGTCCAGTCATCGCTTTCGACGCGGCGGCGCAGCGCCTGGATTTCCTCGCCGTAGATGGCGCGGCCGGCCAGCACCATCTTGAAACCGTTGTAGTCCTTGGGATTGTGGCTTCCCGTGACCTGGATGCCCGAGCGCGCCAGCGTGCTGGCTGCGTAGTACAGCATGGGCGTGGTGGCCAGGCCGATGTCGATCACCTCGATGCCGACCTCGGTCAGCCCGGCGATCAGCGCCGCGGACAGCGAGGGTCCCGACAGGCGGCCATCGCGTCCCACGGCCACCACGGTCTCGCCGGCCGCCAGGGCCGCCATGCCGAAGGCGCGGCCCACGCCGAGCGCCACCTCCTCGTTGAGCGTGGACGGCACGATGCCGCGGATGTCATAGGCTTTGAAGATGGAAGATGCGACCTGCACGTCGAAAACGCTTTCTCGTCGGTTGAAAACAGGGCGCCGCAGCCTAGGGACCTGGCCCGGCTGCGGCCCAAGGCGCGATTGTAGGCGCGGCAGGCTTGTAGGCGCGGCAGGCAGGGGCGCCGCCGCACATCACCCCGGCCGCAAGCGGTTGCGGCGCGTGCCCTGCCTCACAGCTGCTGCTGCACCTGGGCGAGCGCGGCCGGATCTTCCATGGTGCTGAGGTCGCCCGGGTCGCGCCCCTCGGCCACGGCCTGCATGGCACGGCGCAGCAGCTTGCCGCTGCGCGTCTTGGGCAACGCACTGACGAAGACCACGCGAGAGGGCCGGGCCACGGCGCCCAGGCGCGCATCGACCAGCTTCATCACGTCGGCCTCCAGCGCCGCGCGCTCGGCCTCGCCTTCCAGCGCCGTGCGTGGCACGGCAAAGGCCAGCGCCGCCTGGCCCTTGAGCGCATCGGCCACGCCGACCACGGCGACTTCGGCCACCTGGGGGTGGGCGGAGATGCATTCCTCGATCTCGCGCGTGCCAAGGCGGTGGCCGGCCACGTTGATCACGTCGTCCGTGCGGCCCAGGATGAAGAAGTAGCCGTCCTCGTCGCGAATGCCCCAATCGAAGGTGCTGTAGACCATGCGGCCCGGAATGCTCTTCCAGTAGGTGTTGACGAAGCGCTGATCGTCACGCCAGACGGTCTGCATGCAGCCCGGCGGCAGCGGTCCCTCGATGGCCAGCACGCCCTTTTGCCCGGCGCCGAGCAGTTCCTCGCCCGTGGCCTCGTCGATCAGTTTCACGTCATAGCCATAGACGGCCTTGCCGGGACTGCCGAAGCGCGTGGTCTGCTGCTCCACGCCGTTGCACAGCGTGAGGATGGGCCAGCCGGTCTCGGTCTGCCAGTAGTTGTCGATGATGGGCTTGCCCAGGGCCTGGCTGATCCACTGCGCCGTGGGCTCGTCCAGCGGCTCGCCGGCCAGCCACAGCGCCTTGAGGCTGGAGATATCGTGGCGGTGCAGGTACTCGGCATCGTGCTTCTTGAGCACGCGGATGGCCGTAGGCGCCGAGAACATGTGGGTGACCCGGTACTTCTCCACGATGCTCCACCAGATGCCCGCGTCGGGGCGTATGGGCAGGCCCTCGTAGAGCACGGTGGCCATGCCCGCGATCAGGGGCCCATAGATGATGTAGCTGTGCCCCACGACCCAGCCGATGTCGCTGGTGCAGAAAAAGGTCTGGCCCGCCTCGGCCCCGAAGATCAGCGGCATGCTGGCGGCCAGCGCCACCGTGTAGCCGCCCGTGTCGCGCTGCACGCCCTTGGGGCGCCCCGTGGTGCCGCTGGTGTAGAGCGTGTAGCTGGGGTCGGTGGATTCCACCCAGGTGCAGGCGACCTGGGCGTCGGCGTGCAGCGCACGCAGGCTGGTCCAGTCGTGGTCGCGGCCGGCGCGCATGGGCGCAGGCGCCAGGCCACGGTCCACGATGAGCACGGCCGCTGGCTTGTGGCTGGCCAGTTGCAGGGCCTCGTCCAGCAAAGGCTTGTAGGCCACGACGCGCCCGCCGCGCGAGCCCGCGTCGGCACTGATGATGACCTTGGGCTCGGCATCGTCGATGCGCGAGGCCAGCGCCGCCGACGCAAAGCCGCCGAACACCACCGAATGGATGGCACCCAGCCGCGCACAGGCCAGCATGGCAAAGGCCGCCTCGGCAATCATGGGCATGTAGATCTGGACGCGGTCGCCCTTTTGCACGCCCAGCGACTGCAGCACGGCGGCCATGCGCTGTACCTCGGCATGCAGTTCGCGGTAGGTATAGACCTTCTCGGTGCCGGTCTCGGTGGAGATGGCGATCAGCGCATTCTGGTCGGCGCGCTCGGCCAGGTGCCGGTCCACGGCGTTGTGGCAAAGATTGGTCTGGCCGCCCACGAACCACCTGGCGAACGGCGGGTTGTCATAGTCGCAGATGCGCTGGGGCGGCACATGCCAGTCGATGCGGCCGGCCTGCTCGGCCCAGAAGGCATCGCGCTCCTGGATGGAGCGGCGGTGGAAATCGTCGAAACGCGGGGCCATTGTCTGTCTCCTGTCGTTGTCATGGATTGGCGGCTTCTGAATTCATAATTATTCATAATGCGCTTGCCCAAAGCTGACAAATCCTGCACAGCGACCCGGGCCGGCCCCCCTCCGTCCCATTCGCCTTTCATGGCCCCGCCTTGCGACGGGCGTAAAAAAAGGCGCCGTGCAGGCGCCTCGACGGAAAACCATCGCTTCAGTGGCTTACTTGACCAGGGCCAGCAGATCCTTGAAGGCCGGGTGCTCGCAGCTGCGAAGCCACTCGAAGGCCACCATCTCCGTGGTCACCAGTTCGGCACCCGCGCCGGCCAGGCGATCGAAGGCAGCATCGCGGTTGCGCTCGGTGCGCGAGCTGCAGGCATCGGTGACGACCCAGACGTCGAACTCGTCTTCCAGCAGTTCCAGCGCCGTCTGCAGCAGGCAGACATGGGCTTCGCAGCCGGCAATCACCACCATGCTGCGCTCGGGCGCCTGCTGCTGGGGCTTTTGCAGGTGCTTGGGCAGGCTGCGCGCATTGCCGCCCTGGGGACGTGCAGGCGGACGCAGCCACTCGCCCAGTCCTTCGGACACGGCGCTGAAATGCATCTTGGACAGTGTCCTGTCGCACAGCGCGCGCAGTTGGGCATCGTTGGCACCCAGGCGCGAGGGGTTCTGTTCGGTGCCGAACACCGGCACTTCCACCAGATGCGCCAGACGAGCCAGTTTCACGGCATTGGCCAGGACTGCCGGGCCCTCGAAGATGGCCGGCATCAGGCGCTCCTGGTAATCGACGAGTACAAGCTGGGAGTCGGAGGCTTCAAGCAGCATGGCGGATCTTTCTTGGAATACGAGGCGGCGCGGGCCGCCCTTCTTATCGGAAAACAGGACAGCCCGCTATTGTCGCAGCTTGGGGGCCATCACCGCCGGGCGCCGGCGATTCCTGAGGTGGCTCAAAAACCCGGGCCTTCGGGGGTCTTATCGAATTTGTCCTACGTTTTTGCGTGGTAATCTCGCGCCCCATGTCCCGATGGCTTATCGCACTCCTGTTCGTCAGCGCCACTGCACACGCGGCTCCGCCCGAGCTGCGTGACGACGATATGAACCAGCTGCTGGTCAACCGCAGCCTCATCTCGCAGCTGCGCGAAGCCCGCCACCACATGGCGGAGCGCACTTCCGACTTCGTCAAGGAAGCCCGACAAAGCGTCGCCGAAAAGACCTCCGACCTGGTCGTGACCGCCATGGGCTTCATCGGCGTTCCCTACCGTCGCGGCGGCAACAGTGCCGAGACCGGCTTCGACTGCAGCGGCTTTGTCCGTGCCATCTACTCCGAGACCCTGGGCAAGGTCCTGCCGCGTCGCGCTGACCAGCAGGCACAGGCCACGGAAAAAATCGACAAGAACGAACTCAAGCCCGGCGATCTGGTGTTCTTCAACACCATGCGCCGCGCCTTCAGCCACGTCGGCATCTATGTCGGCGACGGCAACTTCATTCATGCCCCCCGCACCGGTGCACAGGTGCGCGTGGAAAGCATGCAAAGCGCCTACTGGGCCCGCCGCTTCGATGGCGCCCGTCGCGTGCAGGACTCCGACGGCCTGGGCCTGGATGCCAGCAAGGCTGCCTTGGCCATGCAGATGCAGGCAAGCCAGCTGCAGTAACCACGGCGGGCTGTCTGCCCTCCCCCAGTCCAGGCGCCTGCAGATGCAGGCGTTTTGTTTTTCAGGGCACTGCACTGCCTTCGTCCCAGGTTGAGACGCTGTCCGACAGGGCCGGCATGCGCCGGGCCCTAGAGTCGCGGCATGGAAGCTTCAGTTCGGAGAAAAGCATGATGTCCTTGATTGGCACCCTCATCGTTGGCCTGGTCGTTGGCCTGCTGGCGCGCGCACTCAAACCCGGCGACGACAGCCTTGGCTGGATCATGACCATCCTGCTTGGTGTGGCAGGATCGTTTCTTGCCAGCTATGTCGGTGTCGCCATGGGCTGGTATGAAGCCGGGCAGCCCGCTGGCTGGATCGCCTCCATCGTTGGCGCCATCGTCATCCTCTTCATCTACAGCCTGGTGCGCAGCAAGAGCGCACGCTGACCGCACCGGCGCCAGCCGCCTCCTCCGGCTGGCGCATTCTCCTGATCGACATCTGCCCCGGACCCACTGGCACGCATGATCTTTCGCACATCGGACAAGACCCCTCCCCCTCCACCACCGCGCCACGATGTGGCGCAGGCCGCAGAGAGCGCGCGCAAGCTGCTGCACCGGCGTGCGCTGGTGGGAGCCGCAGCCAGCAGCCTGCCGATCCCGGGGCTGGACTGGCTGGTTGACGCAGCCCTGCTGGCGCGCCTGCTGCCGCGCATCAACCGTGAGTTCGGCCTCACGCCCGAACAGCTGGACAGGCTGGACCCCGGCAAGCGCGAGCAGGTGCAAAAGGCCGTGGCCATGGTCGGCTCGGTACTGATCGGCAAGCTGATCACGCGCGACATGGTGGTGCGCCTGGCACGCGCTGCCGGCATGCGCATGACGGCAACCCAAGCGGCAAAGTACGTGCCGCTGGCCGGCCAGGCTGCAGCGGCCGCCCTGGGCTACGCCACGCTGCGCTACCTGGGAGAGCGCCACATCCAGGACTGCATTCGCGTGGTCGAGCAGGCGGAGCTCGACATTCCCTCGCATCTGCCCACGCAGCTGGAACGCACGGCCCGCAAGGTCGAGCAGACCGACAAGCAATTGCATGAGCACGGCAAAAGCAAGGGCGAGGGCGAGCCCGGGGCCGAGCCATCCGGCAAGCGCCCGCGCTTTTGGCGCCAGCCGGACCGCGGCCCCTGGGGCCGCTCCCAGTAAATGGCGATCAGCCCAGGTCCGAGGCGCGGTGGCGCTCCGGCACCTGGGTGGCCTCGTCTCCCCAGGTGCGATTGACGCGGCGGCCGCGCACCACCGCCGGCCGTTGGGCAATCTCGCGGGCCCAGCGCATCACATGCGTGTACTCATGGGCTGCCAGGAACTCGGCCGCGCCGTACACCTCGTTGAGCACCAGTGCGCCATACCAGGGCCAGATGGCGATGTCGGCAATGCTGTAGTGCTCTCCCGCAATGAAGGCGTGCTCGGCCAGCTGGCGATTGAGCACGTCCAGCTGGCGCTTGGTTTCCATGGTGAACCGGTTGATCGGGTACTCGAACTTTTCGGGAGCATAGGCATAGAAATGACCGAAGCCGCCGCCCAGGTAAGGCGCCGATCCCATCTGCCAGAACAGCCAGTTCAGCGTCTCGGTGCGTGCAGCGGGCTCGGCAGGCAGCAGCGCGCCAAACTTCTCGGCCAGGTACAGCAGGATGGAGCCCGACTCGAACACGCGCACCGGCGGCTCCACGCTGCGGTCCACCAGCGCGGGAATCTTGGAATTGGGGTTGACCTCGACAAAGCCGCTGGAGAACTGGTCGCCATCGCTGATGCGGATCAGCCAGGCGTCGTACTCGGCGCCGCCATGGCCCAGCGCCAGCAGCTCCTCCAGCATGATGGTGACCTTCACGCCGTTGGGCGTGGCCAGCGAATACAGCTGCAGAGGCTGCTGCCCCACCGGCAGTGTCTTGTCGTGGGTCGGCCCGGCGACCGGGCGGTTGATGTTGGCGAAGGTGCCGCCCGAGGGCGCAGGCTGCCATACGGCGGGCGGGACATAGGTGGAGCGGTCGGACATGCAGGATTCCTGTGGTTCGCGGGCATGGGAAAGGCGCCCGGCTGAAGGCCATTGTCCAGCCCCTGACACACTCCTGCCGCCGCGCGCAGAACGCCGCCACGGCGTCCGGGGATTTGCCACAATCGTTGCATGACTGCAGCCCCCACACCCTCCGCCCGCCAGTTCTGGCTCATGAAGAACGAGCCCGACGAATACTCCATAGACCATGCGCTGGCCGCGCCGCAGGCCACCATTGCCTGGGACGGGGTGCGCAACTACCAGGCGCGCAACTTCATGCGTGATGCCATGCAGGTCGGCGACGGGGTGCTGTACTGGCATTCCAGCTGCGCCGAGCCCGGCATCTACGGCATCGCCCGCATTGCCGGCAATCTGCGCACCGACGCCTCGCAGTTCGACCCGGCCAGCCCGTACTACGACCCCAAGTCTTCTCCCGACAAGCCGCGCTGGCTCACGCTGGACGTGCAGGCGCTGCGCAAGACACGCACGCTGCAGATTGCCGAGCTGCGCGCGCATCCTGAACTGGCGCAGATGCGTGTGCTGCAAAAGGGCAATCGGTTGTCGATCACGCCGGTCACGCCCGAGGAATGGAGCTTCATCGAAGGCCTGCTCAGGCACGGCTGAACACGCCTCGCACGGGCTGCTTTCTTACAAGCAAGAAGCCTCTTTCCTGCACTCCTGCCCTGCATCGGCCGCTATGCTTTTGGGCATTTGCGAACCTGGATTTCGCAAGCTGGAGGGACCATCTTCGTGCGCTGGCGAAAATCAAAAGCAAAAACAACCACTGGACCACTCAAGAGCGGCATGGCCGCGGCGCCAGGCCGCCTGCGGCTGGCGCTGCGCGATGCCATCGCCGCCTCGCTGGGCGCCATGCTGGCCTGGGAACTGTCCCACTACCTGCTGGGCCACCCCAGACCCGTCTTTGCCGCCGTCACCGCCCTGGTCTGCCTGGCGCCCGGCCTGCCCAGCCATCTCAAGCAAACCTGGGGCCTGGTGCTGGGCTGCGCCATCGGCATCATCGTCGGCGAACTGGCCTGGCTGCTGCCCGACACCATTCCCCTGCTGCGACTGAGCCTGGCCTCGCTGGTCGCGCTGTCGCTGGCCGCCATGCTGGGGCAGCCGCCTGTGGTTCCGATACAGGCCGGCGTTTCCGTGGTGCTGGTCCTCAGCATGGGGCCCAGCGCGGCGGGCGAGACCCGGCTGGTCGACGTGCTGGTCGGCGCAGGCGTGGGCCTGATGTTCAGCCAGGTCATCTTCACGGCCAATCCGCTGCGTGCCGTATCACGTTCGGCAAGCGCGTTGCTGGGTCAGCTGGCCGACGGGCTGGACGCCACGCTGCGCGCCACCGCCACCCACGACACACCCGACGCCACCGTGGCACTGGGCCAGCTCACGCGCAGCAGCGATGCGCTGAGCGCGCTGCGCACCGCCATGGCGGAGGCGCAAAGCGCCAGCCGCTGGTCCGTGCGCGGACGCCTGGGTGGCGCGGCACTGCAGACCGTCACGGCGCGCTACGACCGCCATGCCGTGCGCCTGTACGCCAGCGCGCTGCTGCTGGGCGAAAGCCTGGTGCGCGGAATGTCGCATGACAGCGGCCTCATGCCGCGCGCCATCGTCCTGCACTGTGAATGGCTGATCGAAGCCTGCCGGCAACTGGCCGCCAATGGCAACGTGGTGGCCCTGCAGCCCGACGACGCCCTGGCCAGGTTGGCCGCCTCGGCCCCCCAGGCGCCCACCCAACCGCTGCCTGAGGCCTGGCTGCCCGCGCTGGACCACGCACGACAGATGGAAGAGGCCCTGAAGGCGCTCACAGGTTCGCGCGACGCGTGATCAGGCGGCAGCGCGTTCGCGCTGCCTTGCAGGCGCCGCGCTGATGCGGGCAATGGCGCCGGCCAGCCACCAGCCGATGGCGCACATGGCCGCCGTCACCACCCAGGTCCACTGCCATCCGCCCGCCTGCACTGCCACGGCCGCCACCAGAGGCGGCCCTGCAAACTGGCCCACGCTGGACCATTGCTGCATGAAGCCCACCGTGGTCGAAACAGTGGACTCATCGGGGGCAAGCCGCACGGCCATGGAAAACAGCGTGCCCGGAATCAGTCCCCCCGCTGCCGAGAACACAACTACCGCAGCAAAGCGCAGCCACAAAGGTGCCAACGGCTGGCCTTGCCATTGCACATAGGCCAGCAGCGCGCACAACGCCATGCAGCCGAAGCCCAGGCGCAGCGCCCGCGAGGCGCTCCAGCCGCCTTGCAGCAGACGGCCCGATGCCACATTGCCCACCATGTTGGCCAGCGCCACCACGGCCGTCAGCGTGCCCGACAACGCCGCTCCCAGGCCCGCCTCGGCATAGACCGTGGGAAGAAAGCCGATGACGGCCATCCACTGTCCCGAATACACGGCAAAGCCCAGCGCCACGCACCAGGGGCCAGGGCTGCGCAAAGTCAGCGCCAGGCGCGGACGCCACCCCCCGCCAGCCGCCGACGTGCTAACGGGTGCCTTCGGGCCGTCTGCCGGCACGCCGTACCACACGGCGGCGCAAGCCAGGGCAGAGACCAGCCCCAGAAGCAGCCACCACAGCGGCCAGGAAGCCCAGGCCATCACCCAGGGACCCAGCAGCAAGCCGATGGCACTGCCCAGCGGCATGTAGGTGCCCCACCAGCCCATGCGCGCGCTCAGATCGTGCGGCGCCACGCAGCGGCGAATCAGCCCTGGCCCCGGCATGGCGACCAGCAGAAAGCCCAGTCCTTCCACGGCGCGCAGGGCCAGCAACGGTGCAAAACCCGTGGCGATGGCGCCCAGGGCGCTGGCACCCGCCATCAACAGCAGGCCCGCCAGCATGCTGCGCCGCAGTCCCCAGCGATCAGCCCCCAGGCCCACCACCAAGCCCAGCAGCATGCCGGCCACCTGCACGGTGGAAAGCAGAAAGCCGGCCTGCAGCAGGGACACGCCCAGCTGCTGCTGCAGCACCGGCACGGCCGGCGGCAGCTTGCCTACATGCAGGGCCGCGCTGACGCCGGCCATCACGACGATCCATGAGGGATGCACCCCCTGCCTTGTTGTTTCCATTGGATGCGGTTTCCTGGGGGCACATGCCGTGCGCCCTGTGGGTGATGTGTGAAGTATCGAAAGCATAGGCCAAGCGGCGCCCGCAAGCAGCGCCCCTGGCATCTGCCCACCAACCGGCTTGCGGCAGCGGGCATCGGCAGCGCATTCGACATAGCCCGTGGCACTGGAACGCCCAGGTGAGGCGCTCCAGCTGCGCGGCCAGGCATTTCCGCTGCCCCAAAAACAGCTCGGCCTGCGAGGCACCCCATGGCACCTCGCAGGCCTTGCATGCCGGGCAGCGGCCGCATGCGCTGCGGCCTTTTGCCCGTCCTCCCCCACCGATTCCTGTCAGGCCTTCATGGCATCACAGCCTCAGCTTGGCACTGGCCAGCAACACACCGAAGCCCACCAACATGCCGCCAAAGGCCCGGTCTATCCAGTGCCGTACGGCCAGCAGCCGGGCACGAACCCGCTGCGCGGAAAAGCACAGCGCCACGATGCAAAACCAACCCACATGGGCCAGCGAGATGAACCCGCCGTACGCCAGTTGCGTGGCCAGAGATGTGTCCTGCCCCACGATCTGCAGGAACAGGCTCACCACAAACACCGTGGTCTTGGGATTGAGCGCATTCGTCAGAAAGCCCGTGCGCAGCGCCGCCATGTCGGACAGTACGGCAGCCGGCTGGCTGGCCATTTCTCCGTCCGGCCGGCTGCGCAGCATGGTCACGCCCAGATAGATCAGATAGGCTGCGCCCAGCAGCTTGACCACATCGAACAGCCAGGTGGCCTGCTGCATCAGCAACCCCACACCAAGCAAGGTATAGCTGACATGGACCAGCACGCCCAGGCCTATGCCCAGCGCCGTGAGCATGCCCGCGCGGCGCGAGCGCAGCAGGCTGTTGCGCGTGACCATGGCGAAATCCGCCCCGGGGCTGATCACGGCCAGCAAGGTAATGGTGACTACAGCTATCCATTCGGTCATGCATTCTCCGTTCGACTCAGTGCAACGCGGGATAGTATTGGCCTTCCATGAAAATACATAACGATGTTTTCTGACACAGTTAGTGAACTCAATTCACAGACTCCCAGCAAGCGGCTGCCGTCGTTGCAGGCCCTGCGCTGCTTCGAAGCAGCCGCCCGACGGGAGAACTTCAGCAAGGCGGCTGAAGAGTTGCATCTGACCCACGGCGCCATCAGCCGGGCCGTGCGCCTGCTGGAAGACGATCTGGGCGTGACCCTGTTTGACCGCCGCAGCCGCCGCGTCTTCCTGACCGACGCTGGGCGCCATCTCGCACAGGCCGTGCATGAAGGCCTGGAGCGCATGCGCCAGGCGACGCAGGAGTTGCGCGCACGCGCGCGGCATGCGCGCCGCTGGGTGCTGTCCTGCGAACCCACCTTGCTGATGCGCTGGCTGATTCCACGCTGGCCACAGTTCCAGCAAATGCATCCCGAGCTGCAACTGCACCTGGTGGCCGGCGGCGGCCCGTTCTCGTTTGCGGACGGGATCGACCTGGCCATACGGCGCGACGATTTCGCCCTGCCCGCAGGCTGCCATGCCGAAACGCTGTTCGCAGAGCGCATAGGCCCGGTCTGCCGGCCAGATCGCCTGGCGCAATGGTGCGACCGCCCCGCGCAAGAGCACACGCCCAGGCTGCGCGCCGATGCGCCCTTGCTGCAAAGCCGCACGCGCCCTGGCGCCTGGGCCACCTGGGCCGAGTGCAGCGGCCAGCCCCAGCCCTCGGGACCGCAGCTGCAGTTCGAACATTTCTATTTCACGCTCCAGGCTGCCGTGGCCGGAATGGGCGTGGCCATAGGCCCCTGGCAACTGGTGCGCGACGACATTGCCAGCGGCGTGCTGGCGGCGCCCATGGGCTTTGTGGAGGATGGATCGCGCTATTGCCTGCTGTCCCCTGCCCCGCCTGCACCGAATGGCGTGCACGCGCAGTTACTGCAGTGGCTGCGCTCCCAGGCCTGAGCCGGCCTGCGACCCGTACTACCCCCCAAAGCACAAAGGCAGCCGAAGCTGCCTTTGTGTCCTTGCCCGTTCCGAAGGCCGGGCGTTGCGCTTACTTGCGCTGCGGCGGCAGGTCCGTGCAGGAGCCGTGCGCCACCTCGGCCGCCATGCCCAGGCTCTCGCCCAGCGTGGGGTGAGGATGGATGGTCTTGCCGATGTCCACGGCGTCGGCACCCATTTCAATGGCCAGCGCGATCTCGCCGATCATGTCGCCCGCATGCGTGCCGACGATGCCGCCGCCCAGGATGCGGCCATGGCCATGCGCCTCGGGGCTGTCGTCGAACAGCAGCTTGGTGACGCCTTCGTCGCGGCCATTGGCAATGGCGCGGCCCGATGCCGTCCAGGGGAAGACCCCCTTCTTGACCTTGATGCCCTGGGCCTTGGCCTGGTCCTCGGTCAGGCCCACCCACGCCACTTCCGGGTCGGTGTAGGCCACGCTGGGGATCACGCGGGCATTGAAGGCGCTGGCGGCCAGCTCCTTGTTGCCCTGCAGTTCACCGGCGATGACTTCGGCGGCCACATGGGCCTCGTGCACGGCCTTGTGCGCCAGCATGGGCTGGCCCACCACGTCGCCGATGGCGAAGATGTGGGGCACGTTGGTGCGCATCTGGATGTCGACTTCGATGAAACCGCGGTCCGTGACGGCCACGCCGGCCTTCTCGGCGGCGATCTTCTTGCCGTTGGGCGTGCGGCCCACGGCCTGCAGCACCAGGTCGTAGACCTGGGGCTCGGGCACGGTGATGCCGTCCTTGGCGGGCGCGAAGCTGACCTTGATGCCTTCGGGCGTGGCTTCGGCACCCACGGTCTTGGTGTTGACCATGATGTTGTCGAAGCGCGGCGCGTTCATCTTCTGCCAGACCTTGACCAGGTCGCGGTCGGCGCCCTGCATGAGGCCGTCCATCATCTCCACCACGTCCAGGCGTGCGCCCAGCGTGGAGTAGACGGTGCCCATTTCCAGGCCGATGATGCCGCCACCCAGGATCAGCATGCGTTTGGGCACGCTGGCCAGGTCCAGCGCGCCGGTGGAGTCCACCACGCGCGGGTCCTTGGGCATGAAGGGCAGGTGCACGGCCTGGCTGCCGGCGGCAATGATGGCGCGCTTGAACTGCACGATCTTCTTGCTGCCGGTCTTTTCCTGGCCATCGCCCGTGGTCTCTTCCACTTCCAGGTGATTGGCACCGACGAAGTTGCCGTAGCCGCGCACCACGGTGACCTTGCGCATCTTGGCCATCTGGCCCAGGCCACCGGTCAGCTTGCCGATGACCTTGTCCTTGTGGCCGCGCAGCTGGTCGATGTTGACCTCGGGCGCGCCGAACTTGACGCCTGCCACTTCCAGATGCTTGACCTCGTCCACGACGGCCGCCACGTGCAGCAGCGCCTTCGAGGGAATGCAGCCCACGTTCAGGCAGACGCCGCCGAGGGTCTTGTAGCGCTCGACGATGACCACGTTCAGGCCCAGGTCGGCTGCGCGGAAGGCGGCAGAGTAGCCGCCAGGGCCACCGCCGAGCACGACCACGTCGCAGTCATAGTCGGCCACGCCACCAGCGTAGCTGGCTGCCGCAGGAGCAGGGGCCGGGGCCGCTGGAGCCGGCACGGCAGGTGCCGCGGCGCTGGCGGCTGCAGGAGCCGCAGCGGCAGCCTGGGGCGCAGTGGCCGCCTCGCCGGCAGCCTCCAGCGTCAGGACCACGGAGCCCTCGGCGACCTTGTCGCCGATCTTGACCTTGAGTTCCTTGACCACGCCGGCATGGCTGGAGGGGATCTCCATGGAGGCCTTGTCGGACTCCACGGTGATCAGGGACTGGTCCTTGGCCACGGTGTCACCGGGCTGGACCAGCAGTTCGATCACGCCCACTTCGGCGAAGTCGCCGATGTCGGGCACCTTGATGTCGATGATTGCCATGTGTCGGGCCTCCGTTTACAGCAGGATGCGGCGGTAGTCCGCCAGCACCTGACCCAGGTAGGCGTTGAAGCGCGCGGCCGAGGCACCGTCGATGACGCGGTGGTCATAGGACAGCGACAGCGGCAGCGTCAGGCGCGGCACGAACTGCTTGCCGTCCCACACGGGCTTCATCTGGCCCTTGGACAGGCCGAGGATGGCCACTTCCGGGGCGTTGATGATGGGGGTGAAGTTCGTGCCGCCGATGCCGCCCAGCGACGAGATCGAGAAGCAGCCGCCCTGCATGTCGGCAGCGCCGAGCTTGCCGTCGCGGGCCTTCTTGGCCAGCTCGCCCATTTCCTGGCTGATCTGCAGGATGCCCTTCTTGTCGGCATCGCGCAGCACGGGCACCACCAGGCCATTGGGCGTGTCTGCCGCGAAGCCGATGTGGAAGTACTGCTTGTAGACCAGGGTGTCGCCGTCCAGCGAGGCGTTGAACTCCGGGAACTTCTT
Source organism: Delftia sp. CH05 (assembly GCF_009827015.1). Classification (NCBI taxonomy): domain Bacteria; kingdom Pseudomonadati; phylum Pseudomonadota; class Betaproteobacteria; order Burkholderiales; family Comamonadaceae; genus Delftia; species Delftia sp. CH05. Next base: position 20,597 of record NZ_WUMG01000032.1, read on the forward strand.
GAGCGCCGCGACCACCGCCTTGATCACGAAGGCCAGCATGGTCACCTTGACGCCGCTCTTCTCGTTCTCCTTGTTGGTGGAGACGCGGAAGGCTTCCAGGTCGGTGATGTCGGCCTCGTCGTTGTTGGTGACGTGGGGGATCATGACCCAGTTGCGCGACAGGTTGGCGCCGCTGATCTTCTTGATGCGCGACAGGTCCTTGCGCTCGACCGGGCCGAACTTGGCGAAGTCGACCTTGGGCCAGGGCAGCAGGTCCAGGCCGGCGCCGCCGCCGGAGCCGCCCTTGGGAGCCGCCGCAGCCTGGGCCTTGGTCTGCACGGCACCGGCCATGACGGACTTGGTGAAAGCCTGGATGTCGTCGGCCGTGATGCGGCCCTTGTTGCCCGAGCCCTTGACCTCGTCCAGCGGCACACCCAGTTCGCGGGCGAACTTGCGCACGGAGGGCGATGCATGGGGCAGCTTGCCGGTGGGCGCCACGGTGGGGTTGTGTGCAGGTGCAGCGGCAGGAGCCGATGCTGCAGCGGCAGCCACCGGAGCTGCAGCGGCCGGGGCAGCAGTTGCCGGTGCAGGGGCTGCAGCAGCAGGTGCCGGGGCCGCAGCCTGGGCTGCAGGCGCGGCAGCGCCCTGCACGCTCATCTGGCCGACCACGTCGCCCACATTGACCGTGTCGCCGATCTTGAGCGTCAGCGCCGTGATGGTGCCCGCTGCGGGCGAGGGGATCTCCATCGAGGCCTTGTCGGATTCGACAGTGAACAGCGATTGCTCTGCCGTCACGGTGTCACCGACCTTGACCAGCATCTCGATCACGGCCACGTCCTTGAAGTCGCCGATGTCGGGAATCTTGATGTCGATCTGCGTGGCGGCGCCCGAGGCCGCAGGCGCGGCAGCGGGAGCAGCGGCCGGCGCAGGCGCAGATGCAGGCGCAGCAGATGCAGGCGCTGCCACGGGAGCCGGGGCAGCAGCTGCCGGTGCCGGTGCCGCAGCGTCTGCGGTCTCGATCACGGCAATGATGCTGCCTTGCTTGACCTTGTCGCCCAGGTTCACGCGCAGCTCCTTGAGCACGCCGGCGTGGCTGGACGGAATCTCCATCGATGCCTTGTCGGACTCGACGGTGATCAGCGATTGCTCGGCCTTGATCTGGTCGCCGGCCTTGACCAGCACTTCGATCACACCGACTTCATCGAAATCGCCGATGTCCGGAACTTGAATGTCTACCAATGCCATAGGTGTCTCCCGTTCTTACTCAGGCGTGCAGCGGGTTGATCTTGTCGGCCTTGATGCCGTATTTGGCGATCGCCTCGGCCACGGTGGTGGCGTTGATCTTGCCTTCTTCGGCCAGCGCGCGCAGTGCGGCGACCACGATGTAGTGGCGGTCCACCTCGAAGTGCTCGCGCAACTTGCGGCGGAAGTCCGAACGGCCGAAGCCGTCGGTGCCCAGCACCTTGTAGGTGCGGCCCTTGGGCATGTAGGGACGGATCTGCTCGGCGTAGGCCTTCATGTAGTCGGTGGATGCGATCACCGGACCATTGTGCGACTGCAGCTGCTGCGTGACGAAGGGCACTTTCTGCGTTTCCAGCGGATGCAGCAGGTTCCAGCGGTCGGCTTCCTGGCCGTCGCGGGTGAGTTCGTTGAAGCTGGGGCAGCTCCACACGTCGGCGGCAATACCCCAGTCGGCCAGCAGCAGTTCCTGGGCGAAGAAGGATTCGCGCAGGATGGTGCCCGATCCCAGCAGCTGCACGCGCAGGCCGCTTTCCGGCACCTTCTGGCCGGGCTTGCACAGGTACATGCCCTTGATGATCTGCTGCTCAGTGCCGGGCGTGAGGCCGGGCATGGCGTAGTTCTCGTTGAGCAGCGTGATGTAGTAGAAGACGTTTTCCTGCTCCTGCACCATGCGGCGCAGGCCGTCCTGCATGATCACGGCGACTTCGTGGGCGAAGGTCGGGTCGTAGCTCACGCAGTTGGGAATGGTGTTGGCCAGGATGTGGCTGTGGCCGTCTTCGTGCTGCAGGCCTTCGCCGTTCAGCGTGGTGCGGCCCGAGGTGCCGCCCAGCAGGAAGCCGCGCGCCTGCATGTCGCCGGCCGCCCAGGCCAGGTCACCGATGCGCTGGAAGCCGAACATCGAGTAGTACACGTAGAACGGGATCATGATCCGGTTGCTCGTGCTGTAGCTCGTGGCTGCCGCGATCCAGCTGCTCATGCCGCCGGCTTCGTTGATGCCTTCCTGCAGGATCTGGCCGGCCTTGTCCTCGCGGTAGTACATCACCTGGTCCTTGTCGACCGGGGTGTACTGCTGTCCAGCGGGGTTGTAGATGCCGATCTGGCGGAACAGGCCTTCCATGCCGAAGGTACGTGCCTCGTCCACCAGGATGGGCACGACGCGCGGGCCGATTTCCTTGTCGCGCAGCAGCTGCGTCAGGAATCGCACATAGGCCTGCGTGGTCGAGATCTCACGGCCTTCGGGCGTGGCTTCGAGGATGGCCTTGAAGGTGTCCAGCGCAGGCGCCGTGAACTGCTCGCTGGCCTTGACACGGCGGTGCGGCAGGTAGCCGCCCAGGGCCTTGCGGCGCTCGTGCAGGTAGCGCATTTCCGGCGTGTCGTCAGCCGGCTTGTAGAAAGGCAGGTCGGCGATCTGGCTGTCGGGAATCGGGATGTTGAAGCGGTCGCGGAAGGCCTTGATGTCCTCGTCGCCCAGCTTCTTGGTCTGGTGAACGGTGTTCTTGCCTTCACCGATCTTGCCCATGCCGAAGCCCTTGACGGTCTTGACCAGCAGCACGGTGGGCTGGCCCTTGTGCGAATTGGCCGCATGGAAGGCCGCATAGACCTTCTGCGAATCGTGGCCGCCGCGGCGCAGGTTCCAGATCTCGTCGTCGCTCATGTGCTCGACCATCTTCAGCGCGCGCGGATCGCGGCCGAAGAAGTTCTTGCGCACGTAGGCGCCGTCATTGGCCTTGAACGACTGGTAGTCGCCGTCGTTGCACTCGGCCATGATCTTCTTGAGCACGCCGTCCTTGTCCTTGGCCAGCAGCTCGTCCCAGCCCTTGCCCCACAGCAGCTTGATGACGTTCCAGCCGGAGCCGCGGAACTCACCCTCGAGTTCCTGGATGATCTTGCCGTTGCCGCGCACCGGACCGTCCAGGCGCTGCAGGTTGCAGTTGATCACGAAGATCAGGTTGTCCAGCTTTTCGCGGGCGGCCAGGGAGATCGCGCCCAGCGACTCGACCTCGTCCATTTCCCCGTCGCCGCAGAAGACCCAGACCTTGCGGTTTTCGGTGTCGGCAATGCCGCGGGCGTGCAGGTACTTGAGGAAGCGCGCCTGGTAGATGGCCATCAGCGGGCCCAGGCCCATGGACACCGTGGGGAACTGCCAGAACTCGGGCATCAGCTTGGGGTGCGGGTAGCTGGACAGGCCCTTGCCGTCCACTTCCTGGCGGAAGTTCAGCAGCTGCTCTTCGGAGATGCGGCCTTCCAGATAGGCGCGGGCATAGATGCCGGGCGAGACGTGGCCCTGGATGTACAGGCAATCGCCACCGTGGTTTTCGTTTTCGGCGTGCCAGAAGTGGTTGAAGCCGGCCGCAAACATGTTGGCCAGCGAAGCGAAGGAGCCGATGTGGCCACCCAGGTCACCGCCTTCGGGTGGGTGCAGGCGGTTGGCCTTGACCACCATGGCCATGGCGTTCCAGCGCATGTAGGCGCGCAGGCGGCCTTCGATTTCCAGGTTGCCGGGACAGCGCGCTTCCTGCGAGGCCTCGATGGTGTTCACGTAGCCGGTGTTGGCCGAGAAGGGCATGTCCACGCTGTTCTGGCGTGCATGTTCGAGCAGGTCCTCGATCAGCTTGTGCGCATATTCGGCGCCTTCACGATCGATGACGGCCGACAGTGCGTCCATCCATTCGCGCGATTCTTGTTGGTCCAGGCCGGCGGGAACGCCTGCATTGCCTTGCGGGTCAGTCTGAGCTGTCATGGGAATGTCTCCTTGCAGAAGGTAGCGTCTTGGGGTCGAACCAGTGAGCGGCGCAGCGCGCCATCGCAGGCGGGTAGTTCACCACGCCTTGCGCGGCACAGACCCTGTCTGGCGAACTTGAAGATACCGATTCACTGCCTCAATGCTCGGCGAGTGTCGCATACTTTTTTCGAATTTCAAATGGTGCTTTTTGATTTCATAATTTGAAATTTTGCTGCAAACGCACATACAGTGAAGACCCCAAAGAACGTCGCCGAAGCGCCTGCGTGGCGACTCCAATACTCCTTAAAAACAGTCAGACTCTCCCCTACACTGGGCGCATGCAATCCTCCCCTTCCGAGCACGGCACGCACAGCCCTGCCCCCATGGCAGGCGTGGCCGCGCCAGTGCGCTGGTGGCGCAGCTGGTGGCGCAGTCTTTCCCCCACGCGCCAGGACCGCTTTGCGGCACTCGCCCCGCTGGCCGCCGTACTGATGTTCATGGCCGCCATCGTCGCGTCGTTCTGGTATCTGCGCATGGAGGAGATCGACCGCGAGAAGGAAGCGTTGCACCGCGACGTGGAATATGCCCAGCAGCGCGTGCGCCTGCGCCTGCTGGAGCGCCAGGAGCAACTGATGCGCATGGCGCGCGACATCAGCAACCACGATCTGGCCGAGTCCGATTTCGCCAGCCGCGCCGAAGCGCTCATCAGCCAGTATCCCGAACTGCAGTCCATCACCTGGATCGACTCCCAACGCCGCATTCTGGCCAGCCAGTCCGCCCCCACCGTGAGCAGCGACCAGTTGCGCATCCCCCGCGAGGTACTGCGCGCCGGTGACGCCCTGGAGGCCTACCAGCTCGCGCGCGAGATGCAGCAGCCCATCTATGTGCAAGGCCTGGCCCACAAGGGCGAGGCCGCGCCGCTGCTGCAGCTGCATGTGCCGCTGGCGCAGGACGGCCGCTACATCGGCGAGCTGCTGGGCGAGTATTCCGTGGACAGCCTGCTGCGCTACGGCACGCCCACCGAAATCATGGCCCGCTATGCCATGACCATGCTCGACAGCCGGGGCCAGGTTCTGGCCGGCACACCGCTGACGCCGCGCAAACAAAATGCCACCGACCTGCTGCGCTGGCGCACGGTGGCCAATGAGGACGAGGCTCCGGTCGCCCCCGTGGGCAACAGTCTGGTGCTGCGCGCACAGGCCTACCGCACCTCGCTGGGCGTGGTGGGCAGCGGCCTGTTCTGGCTGGTGGGCACGCTCAGCGCGATGACGGCATGGCTGCTGCTGGCCACCTGGCGCCACACGCGACGCCGCCAGCGCGCGCAGGAAGCCCTGGTTGCCGAAACCAATTTCCGCCGCGCCATGGAGAACTCGGTGCTCACCGGCATGCGCGCGCTGGACCTGCAAGGCCGCATCACCTACGTGAACGCCGCCTTCTGCCAGATGACGGGATGGAGCGAATCCGAACTCGTCGGCCAGATGCCGCCCTATTCCTACTGGCCCGACAACGACTACGACAACCTGCACTCCAAGCTGCGCGAGGAGCTGTCGGGCAAGACCATCGTCGGGGGCTTTCAGGTGCGCGTGCAGCGCAAGAACGGCACGCAGTTCGACGCGCGCCTGTATGTCTCGCCGCTGATCGACGCCCACGGCCAGCACACGGGCTGGATGTCGTCCATGACCGACATCACCGAGCCCAACCGCATCCGCGAGCAGTTGTCGGCCTCCTACGAGCGCTTCACCATCGTGCTGGAGGCGCTGGACGCCTCGGTGTCCGTCGCCCCGCTTGGCAGCGCCGAGCTGCTGTTCGCCAACAAGCTGTACCGGCAATGGTTCGGCTCGCAGACCGATGGCCATCTGCAGCTCGTCGCCCAGGCCGGCGTGCTGCCCGTGCGCTCTCAGCCGCAGGGCATGGACGATGAGGATGGCCTGATGGGCCTGCCCACCGACTCGCTGACCAGCGCACGCAGCGAGAACGCCGAGATCTATCTGCCCGAACTGGGCAAGTGGCTGGAAGTGCGCTCGCGCTACCTGAGCTGGGTGGACGGACGCCTGGCGCAAATGGTGATCGCCACCGACATCACGCCGCGCCGCCTGGCCGAGGAGCAGGCCGATCGCCAGGCCGAGCACGCCCAGTCCGTCAGCCGCCTGATCACCATGGGCGAGATGGCCTCCAGCGTGGCCCACGAACTCAACCAGCCGCTGACCGCCATCAGCAACTACTGCAGCGGCATGCTCACGCGCCTCGAAAAAGGCACGCTGACCGAGGAGCAGATGAAGTTCGCGCTGGAGAAGACCGCCCACCAGGCACAGCGCGCGGGCCAGATCATTTTGCGCATACGCTCCTTCGTCAAGCGCAGCGAACCCAACCGCACGCTGGCCCAGGTCACCGACATGGTCAGCGAGGCAGTGGAGCTGGCCGGCATCGAGCTGCGCCGCCGCAATGTACAGCTGACCTACCACGTGGCCGAGCGCATGCCGGCCATCATGGCCGACACCATCCTCATCGAGCAGGTGCTGGTCAACCTCATGAAGAACGGCGCCGAATCCATCGAGCAATCGGGCCGACCCAGCCACCAGCGCAACGTGGAACTGCGCGTGGTGCCGCGCACCATCGAGGACCAGCGCGTCATCGAATTCAACGTGCAGGACACCGGCAAGGGCTTGCCGCCCGAGGTGCTGGAGCGCCTCTTCGAGGCCTTCTTCACCACCAAGAGCGAAGGCATGGGCATGGGCTTGAATCTGTGCCGCAGCATTGTCGAGTCCCACCAGGGCCGTATGCGTGCCGAGAACCTCTACAATGGTTCCGAGGTTGTCGGCTGCCGATTTTCATTCTGGCTGCCGCTGGCCCCGCCGGGCGACGCGACAACGCCGGCAGCGACCATTGAACCCACAACAAGGACGATTGCATGAGCTTGATCCCCAAAAAAGGCACTGTGTACGTAGTTGATGACGACGAAGCGGTTCGTGATTCGCTGCAATGGTTGTTGGAGGGCAAGGACTATCGTGTGCGCTGCTTCGACTCGGCCGAGACCTTCCTCTCGCGCTACGACCCACGCGAAATCGCTTGCCTCATCGTCGACATCCGCATGGGCGGCATGACCGGCCTGGAACTGCAGGACCGACTGATCGAACGCAAGTCTCCCCTGCCCATCGTCTTCATCACCGGCCACGGCGACGTGCCCATGGCGGTGAACACCATGAAGAAGGGCGCACTGGACTTCATCCAGAAGCCGTTCAACGAGGAAGAACTGCTGAACCTGGTCGAGCGCATGCTGGACCATGCCCGCGAAGCCTTTGCCGGCCACCAGCAGGCCGCCAGCCGCGACGCCCTGCTGGCCAAGCTGACCAGCCGCGAAGCCCAGGTGCTCGAGCGCATCGTCGCCGGCCGCCTGAACAAGCAGATCGCCGACGATCTGGGCATCAGCATCAAGACCGTGGAGGCGCACCGCGCCAACATCATGGAAAAGCTCAACGCCAACACCGTGGCCGACCTGCTCAAGATCGCCCTGGGCCAGGGCCAGACCGCTGCGGCGGCCAAGGCGGCCGTCGCAGGATAAGCACCGACGCCATCCCCTGCTTTTTTCAAAGGGCTGCTAGCGCTTGACCAACAAGCCCTAGCAGCATTTTTATTTTGGTATCCACTGCAATGACAGCCCAACTCATCGACGGCAACGCCCTCTCCCGCCAACTGCGTGCCGAAGTCGCACAGCGCGCCACTGCCCTGAAGGCCCGAGGGACCACGCCCGGCCTGGCCGTGGTCCTGGTCGGCGACAACCCGGCCTCCCAGGTCTATGTGCGCAACAAGGTCAAGGCCTGCGAGGACGCAGGCTTTCATTCCGTGCTGGAGAAGTACGACGCCTCGATGACAGAAGCCGAACTGCTGGCCCGCGTCGAGGCGCTGAACAACGACCCCCGCATCCACGGCATCCTGGTCCAGCTGCCGCTGCCCGCCCACATCGACGACCACAAGGTCATCGAGACCATCTCGCCGCTCAAGGATGTGGATGGCTTTCACGTGGCCAGCGCCGGCGCGCTGATGGTGGGCGAAGTCGGCTTCAAGGCCTGCACGCCCTATGGCTGCATGAAGATGCTCGAATCCATCGGCATGAAGGACCTGCGCGGCAAGCACGCCGTGGTCATCGGCCGCTCCAACATCGTCGGCAAGCCCATGGCCATGATGCTGCTGGCCGCCAATGCCACCGTCACCATCTGCCACAGCGGCACGGCGGACCTGGCCGCCATGACGCGCCAGGCCGACATCGTGGTCGCCGCCGTGGGCAAGCGCAATGTGCTGACCGCAGACATGTGCAAGCCTGGCGCCGTGGTCATCGACGTGGGCATGAACCGCAACGACGAAGGCAAGCTCTGCGGCGACGTGGACTTTGACGGCGTCAAGGAAGTGGCCGGCTTCATCACCCCCGTGCCGGGCGGCGTCGGCCCCATGACGATTACCATGCTGCTGGTCAACACCATGGAGGCGGCCGAGCGCGCCGCCGGCTGACCAGGAGCTGACAAGCATCGGGCGGCTCCCCGGGGAGCCGCTTGATTTCAATGCACCCGACGGCATCTGACACGCATGAGCAATCCCCTCCTCGAATCCTCCGACCTGCCCCTGTTCGATCGCATCCGCCCCGCCGACGTCGGCCCGGCCATCGACCATCTTCTGACCGGGGCCTGCGAGGCCCTGGAGACCGTCACGGCACCTGACTTCCCCGCGCGCTGGGATTCGATCTCCGCCGTGCTCGATGTCGCCACCGAGAAGCTGGGAACCGCCTGGGGCGCCGTCAGCCACCTCAACAGCGTGGCCGACACACCCGAGCTGCGCGCTGCCTACAACGAATCCCTGCCCAAGGTCACCGAGTTCTGGACGCGCCTGGGCGCCGACGAGCGGCTGTACGCCAAGTACAAGGCCATCGACCCTGCCACGCTCAACGTGGAGCAGCGCGCCGCATGGGACCATGCCATGCGCAATTTCGTGCTGTCTGGCGCGGAGCTGCAGGGTGAAGCCAAGCTGCGCTTTGCCAAGATTCAGGAACGCTCGGCCGAACTCACGCAGAAGTTCAGCGAGAACGCGCTGGATGCCACCGATGCCTTTGCCTACTACGCCACGGCCGATGAGTTGGACGGTGTGCCCCAGGACGTGTGCCAGGCCGCCCGTGCCGCCGCCGAAGCCGAAGGCAAGCAAGGTTTCAAGCTCACGCTGAAGATGCCCTGCTACCTGCCCGTGATGCAGTTCGCCACCAGCAGCGCGCTGCGCGAGAAGCTCTACCGCGCCTATGTGACACGCGCCTCCGACCAGGCAGAGGGCGATGCCCGCCGCTTCGACAACACGGCCAACATTTCCGAAATACTTGCCCTGCGCAAGGAAGAGGCGCAGCTGCTGGGCTACCGCAACTTCGGCGAGATCTCGCTGGTTCCCAAGATGGCGCATTCTCCGCAGCAGGTGATCGACTTCCTGCGTGACCTCGCGCACCGCGCCCGCCCCTATGCCGAAAAGGATGTCGCCGACCTGCGCAGCTTCGCACGCAAGGAACTGGGCCTGGCCGATCCCCAGCCCTGGGACTGGGCCTATATCTCCGAAAAGCTCAAGGAAGCGCGCTATGCCTTCAGCGAGCAAGAGGTCAAGCAATACTTCCCCGCCCCCAAGGTACTGGCCGGACTGTTCAAGATCGTGGAGACGCTGTTCGACGTGGCCATCCGCCGCGACGTGGCGCCGGTGTGGCATCCCGCTGTCGAGTTCTATCGCATCGAGCGCAGCACGCCGCAAGGCCCCCAACTGGTCGGCCAGTTCTACCTGGACCAGCCCGCACGTTCGGGCAAGCGCGGCGGCGCCTGGATGGACGATGTACGCACCCGCTGGCTGCGCCCCGATAGCCACAAGCTGCAGACGCCGGTCGCGCACCTGGTCTGCAACTTTGCCACCGGCGTTGACGGCAAGCCGGCCCTGCTCACGCACGATGACGTGATCACGCTGTTCCATGAGACAGGCCATGGCCTGCACCACATGCTGACCCAGGTCAACGAGCGCGATGTCTCGGGCATCGCGGGCGTGGAATGGGACGCGGTGGAACTGCCGAGCCAGTTCATGGAAAACTTCTGCTGGGAGTGGGAAGTGCTCAAGCACATGACCGCCCACGTGGACACGGGCGAGCCACTGCCGCGCGCACTGTACGACAAGATGATCGCGGCCAAGAACTTCCAGTCTGGCATGCAGACGCTGCGCCAGATCGAGTTCTCGCTGTTCGACATGCTGCTGCACACCGAGCACGATCCGAAGGCCGACATCATGCCGCTGCTGGCCCAGGTTCGCGCCGAAGTGGCCGTGCTGCCCTCGCCCGCCTACAGCCGCTCGGCCCATACCTTCAGCCACATCTTTGCAGGCGGCTACGCAGCGGGCTACTACAGCTACAAGTGGGCCGAAGTCCTCTCGGCGGATGCCTATGCGGCCTTCGAGGAAACCATGCTGGCCGATGGAACCCCCAACCCCGAGACAGGCCGCCGCTACCGCGAGGCCATTCTTGAAGCCGGCGGATCCCGCCCGGCGATGGAGTCGTTCAAGGCCTTCCGTGGCCGCGAACCCCAGCTGGACGCGCTATTGCGCCACCAGGGCATGGCCGAGGCCTGAGCCTGGCAACCAAGTCTGCAGCGCCCCGATGGGGCGCTTTTTCCTGGCCCGGCAACTCCACCGGACGCGCAGCCACATCCTGCGACTCCAGAAGATGGCCCAGGATGAATGGCACGCTATGCTTGCAGGCACTCCTGTGCGGGCATCCATCCGGCGAGTGGTCGCCGCCCCGGCACGAAACCCTTCTTCCGAAACCGAGATCGTCCATGCAGTCTTCTCCCAGCCTTGGCCACGGCGCCCTGCGCCACCTGATGCCATGCCTCGCCCTCGCCTGCCTTGCCGCCGCGCTGCCAGCCGCCGCACAGCAGGTCTACCGTATCGTCGGGCCGGATGGAAAAGTCACCTTCTCGGACCGCCCCGCCCAAAGCGCACAGCCGCAGGCAGCGCCCGCCGCCCAGGCAGTGGCGGGCGCCTCGGACAGCAACGCAGGCCTGCCCTATGCGCTGCGCCAGATTGCGAGCCGCTTTCCAGTGACGCTGTACTCCTCGTCCGATTGCACGCCTTGCGATAGCGCTCGTCAGTTGCTGCAGTCCCGGGGCATCCCCTATGCCGAGCGCCTGGTGCAGACCGAGGCGGACGCGGCAGCCCTGAACAAGCTCAGCGGGCAGACCGGACTGCCGTTTGCCACCATCGGCAAGCAGTTTCTGACCGGCTTCTCCTCCAGCGAATGGACGCAGTACCTGGATGCCGCAGGCTACCCCGCAAGCTCCCAGTTGCCTGCCCAGTACAAGCGGCCACCCGCGCAGCCCCTGACCACACCCAAGCCTGCCGCACCGGCCGCATCAGCGCCCGCCGCAGCACCCACCGCCGAGGAGCAGGCAAACAGGCGCGCCCCCATACCCGCCCCCGCGCCTGGTGCACGCACCAGCGACAACCCCGCAGGCCTGAGCTTCTAGGCAGATACTGCCGCAGTCAGGAGCCCGGCCGTGGATTCCATGCTGTCCGACGTGGCCTGGACCTTGGCCAGGCTGGGCATTCTTGTGGGCATGCCTGCGCTCATCGGGTGGGTACTGGTGGCAAGGCCTTCGTGGCGAGAGCCGTTGCGGCTAACCTGCCTGGTGCTGGTGCCCTGCCTGATCACGCTGTGGTTCATGCATGACGGAGGCCTGGGCAACGGACTCAACCGCCTGGCCTACTACATGACGACGGCTGGCTTCTTTGCCATCTACGCCGGGCTGGCGGCCGTCACCTGGCTCATTCAGCGCATCAAAAAACAGCGCACGCAAGCTTCATTGCGCGCGCTGTGTCTCGGTGGCATGGCCCTGCTCGTCTGGACCGCAGGCGCTGCGGTGTTCGAGAGCATCGGCTAGCAGCCGAGAGGCCAGGACCGGCTTCCTGCCTCAGTAGTCGAGCGTCTGCACGCCTTCAGGCGTGCCCAGCAGGCAGACCGATGCCTTCTGGTGCGCAAAAACGCCCACGGTGACCACGCCGGGCCACTGGTTGACCTCGGACTCAAAGGCCAGCGGCTCAGCAATCTTCAGGTCGCGCACATCAAGAATGTGCTGGCCGTTGTCCGTCACCAAAGGAGCGCCGTCCTTCATGCGGATCTCGGCCCGGCCACCCCTGGCCTCGAAACGCCGGGCAATCTGGGCAGCAGCCATGGGAATCACCTCCACCGGCAGCGGAAAGTCTCCCAGCACCTCGACGCGCTTGGAGGCATCGGCGATGCAGACAAAGCGCTCGGCCAGCGCCGCAACGATTTTCTCGCGCGTCAGTGCCGCGCCCCCGCCCTTGACCATGTAGCCCCGGCCGTCGATCTCGTCGGCGCCATCGATGTATACCGACAGGCGGTCCACCTCGTTGGCATCCAGCACCTTGATGCCCAGCGCCTTCAGGCGCTCGGTGCTGGCCACGGAGCTGGACACGGCCCCAGGGATCTGGTCCTTGATGGTGGCCAGCGCATCGATGAACTTGTTGACCGTCGAGCCCGTGCCGACGCCGACGATTTCGCCGGGCACTACGTAGGCCAGAGCGGCTTGCCCGACCAGGGCTTTGAGTTCATCTTGGGAAAAAGAGGCAGCAGATGTCGTCATGAGGGAAAATCCAGGTAATCCTTCGATTATCCCCATGTCTTTGATCCCCTACGCCCTGACCCGTCCCTTTCTCTTCGGCATGGACCCCGAATCCGCCCACGATCTCACGATGAACCTGATGGCAAAGGGGCAGAACACGCTCCTGCAGCAGGCCTGGGCCCAACCCATGGTGAGTGATCCCGTCGAGCTTGCCGGACTCAGGTTCCCCAATCGCGTCGGCATGGCTGCAGGCCTGGACAAGAACGCACGCTGTATCGATGCGCTGGCCGCCATGGGCTTCGGCTTCGTCGAGGTGGGCACCGTGACTCCGCGCGCGCAGCCCGGCAACCCCAAGCCGCGCATGTTCCGCATCCCCGAACGCAATGCGCTGATCAACCGACTGGGCTTCAACAACGAAGGCCTCGATGCCTTCCTGAGCAACGTCAAGCGCTCACAGGCCCGCGCCATGGGCAAGCCCATGCTGCTGGGGCTGAACATCGGCAAGAACGCCAGCACGCCCATCGAAGAAGCCACCAGCGACTACCTCAAGGCGCTCGATGGCGTCTACCCGCATGCCGACTACGTGACGGTGAACATCAGCTCGCCCAACACCAAGAATCTGCGTGCCCTGCAAAGCGACGAAGCGCTGGATGCCTTGCTGGGAGCGATTGCCGAGCGGCGCGAGCAACTGGCCACGCAGCACGGCAAGCGGGCGCCGGTGTTCGTGAAGATCGCACCCGACCTGGATGAGGAGCAGGTCGGCGTCATCGCCACCACGCTGCAGCGCCACGGCATGGACGGCGTGATCGCCACCAACACCACGATCAGCCGGGATGCCGTCAAGGGCCTGCCCCACGCCGAAGAAACGGGCGGCCTTTCCGGCGCGCCGGTGCTGGAGGCCAGCAACCAGGTCATCCGCCAACTGCGCTCTGCGCTGGGAAGCCGCTACCCCATCATCGGCGTGGGAGGCATTCTCAGCGGCGAAGATGCGGTCAGCAAGATCCGGGCGGGCGCCGATGTGGTCCAGATCTACAGCGGCCTGATCTATCGGGGCCCCTGCCTGGTACCAGAGGCCGCACGGGCCATCGCGCAACTGCGTTGACTGCCGCGTTATCCGCGTGCTGACCAAAGAAAACGCCCGGCATGCCGGGCGTTTTTTGTGCAAGAAGCCTCGCAAGGCCTTATCTCAGCCCCTGCGCTGCTGAAGGCGTGCCAGCAAAGGCATGAGTGTGGTGCCGATGCGGATCAGTTTGCGCGGCCCCATGACCAAGGCAGCGGCAGCCGCCACGCCCACGGCCACGGGGTGCAGACGCGCAAACGTTGCGACGCGCTCGATCAGCGGTGCATCCGGGCGCACGTGTGTGGCGGCACGGCTCAGCGCCCGGGCCTGGGCCACGGCCGCCGAGCGCGCCCTGAGGCGCTCGCGCTGCTGGGCAATGCGCTGCATCACCTGCTGCTGCTCCACGGTGGAAGTGGGCCACAGCGCCGCATTGGGGCCCGTGAGCCTGGGCGGCGCAACCTCGTCGCGGGACTGGGAAGCATTGGAAGCATTGACCATGGTTACAGCCTCTTCTTCAGCGCCTGCCAGTCCTGGCTCAGCTCGTTGCGGGTGAGGATGAAAGGGCGTGCCAGGCGTCGTACGGCCGCAAGCAACTGCCACAAGGCAATTGCAAGGATAGCCAGCCAGCCGCCAAACAGCAGCCAGGCCACCATCACGCGGTGCTCGGTGTCCCAGAACTGCACCAGCACCGCCACGGACAGCATGAGCATGACCACGACGCTGAGTCCGGCCAGCGCGATCAGCAGCACGACCACGGTCTGCATGCTGCGCTTGTGCTGGACCCATTCAAGCCGAGCCAGGTCGGTACGGTCCTCGGCGGCAATGGCCAGCTCGATCACGGCAGCACGCCAGCGCGCCACCCAGGCATCCAAACCCAGAAGGGAAATCCAGTTCACAGGCATCCTTTTCTGGTCAGGCATGCCGTTGATCAGCGACGGCCCAGCATGAAGCCCAGCAAGGCGCCCACAGCCAGGGCTGCGCCAGCCACACGCCACGGCTCGTCGTGGGCATAGCGATCCGCCGCATAGGCGGCATCCTTGGCTTGGCGGGCCGCTTCCTGCGCGGCGCGCACAGCCGAGTCACGCACATTGGACATGCCGTCATCGATGCGCTGGCGCAGCATGTGGATTTCCGGCACGGCATCCAGCTCCTTGGCAGACAGCAGGCCACGCAGGTCGCTGACCAGTTTTTCAAGATCGGCTTGCGCGGTGGAGACGGTTTCAGTGATCGACTTCGTCATGATGAGCCTTTCTATTGAGGTGAAAACAAATACAGCGGGGAGCAGGCAATCATGTCGCCCGATACCTGTCACGCAACATGGGCAGGCCCTTGTTACATGCAAGCATCTTATCCAATTGTTCCCTGGCTTCCGGGAAGCGAGGGGGCCTGAGCCTTGTCAGACAAGGCCTGCCGTGGCCGTGTGTCGTGGACCGGCAGACCATCAGGCCAGCAGCTTCGCCACATGTGCGCCGATGGCCAGGCAGCTGGTCAGACCCGGCGATTCGATGCCCAGCAACTGCACCACGCCCGCAACGCCATGGACCTGCGGTCCCTGGATCGTGAAGTCTGCCGCCGCCTCGCCAGGACCGCTGATCTTTGGACGGATGCCAGCGTAGCCGGGCACCAGCGCGCCATCGGCCAGGGCCGGCCAGTACCGGCGGATCTCTGCATAGAAGGCGTCGGCGCGCGCTGGATCGACCTGCAGATCGCTTGCGCTTTCCACCCACTGCACATCGGGGCCGAACTTGGCCTGTCCACCCATGTCCAGCGTGAGATGCACGCCCAGACCTGCAGCCTCGGGCACGGGATAGATGAGGCGCGAGAACGGCGCGCGCCCGGACAGTGTGAAATAGTTGCCCTTGGCATAGAAGGCGCGTGGAACCAACTGCTGCGGAAAGCCTTGCAGGCGCGCCGCCAGCAACGGGGCATTCAGGCCTGCCGCATTGACCAGGCTACGCGCCTGCAGCTGCGTGCCGTCGGCGGTGCGCAGCCACACGCCGCCAGACGTGGCGGCGGCCTCCTGCACCTCGGCATGACAGACCACCATGCCGCCTGCGTTTTCGAGATCGCCCTGCAGAGCCAGCATCAGGCCGTGGCTGTCGATGATGCCGGTGCTGGGCGAATGCAGTGCCGCCACACACTGCAGCGCAGGCTCCAAGGCCCGTGCCTCGGGGCCATCCAGCCAGCGCAGGTCATTGACGCCATTGGCCTCGGCCTTGCGCGCAATGGCCTGGAGCTGGCCGCGCTGCGCCTCATCCGTTGCCACGATGAACTTGCCGCAGCGCTGGTGGGCAACGCCGCGTTCCTCGCAATAGGCATAGAGACGCTGGCGGCCTTCGACGCAAAACCGGGCCTTCAGCGAACCCTGGGGATAGTAGATGCCGGCATGGATGACCTCGCTGTTGCGCGAACTGGTGCCCGTACCAATGGCTTCAGCTGCCTCCAGCACCATGACTTCCCTGCCCTGCAACGCCAGGGCCCTGGCCACGGCCAGCCCCACGACGCCCGCCCCCACCACCACGCAATCGACCTGCTCGCTCATCCTGCCTGCCCTTTCGTCGTTCAGCCACTGATTATCAGACCGCGCCAGATACGAATACGCCGCAGATCACCGGGCTGCACTGGAATATCCAGGACCTGGAACAAATGGGAGCAACCAAAACGGAAAAGCCCTCCTGAACAAGTTTCAGAAGGGCTTGAATGGTGGGTGATACATGGATCGAACATGTGACCCCTGCCGTGTGAAGGCAGTGCTCTACCGCTGAGCTAATCACCCGTGAAGCACGGCTGCGAGGCCGTGCTTCCTTGGAAAAAATTGGTGGGTGATACATGGATCGAACATGTGACCCCTGCCGTGTGAAGGCAGTGCTCTACCGCTGAGCTAATCACCCGTGAAGCATGGCTGCGAGGCCATGCTTCCTTGGAAAAAACTGGTGGGTGATACATGGATCGAACATGTGACCCCTGCCGTGTGAAGGCAGTGCTCTACCGCTGAGCTAATCACCCGTGAAGCCGGCTGTGAGGCCCGCTTCCCTGGAAAAAATGGTGGGTGATACATGGATCGAACATGTGACCCCTGCCGTGTGAAGGCAGTGCTCTACCGCTGAGCTAATCACCCATATGTCGTTACTGCGACAAGACTTAGATTATGTCATAACTTCTAGGACTGATTTTCGAAGCTGCGCCAAATTGTCTTGCCGCCGCTCGATTTATCCATCTGCACCATCACGTCCTCGTGCGCGGCCAGCTCCTGATCATTGGCGCTCACCACGCGCAGCCTGAAGCTGCGCAGATCGACCTGCGCGACCACCAGGCCGCCCTCGGACTGGGCCGGCTCCTCCACCATCAGCAGGGCCTCCTGGCCTCGCGTGAGGTTGATGTAGACATCGGCCAGCAGTTCCGCATCCAGCAAGGCGCCGTGCAGCGTGCGCCCGGAGTTGTCCACTTCCAGACGGTCGCACAGCGAGTCCAGCGAGTTGCGCTTGCCTGGGAACATTTCCTTGGCCATGACCAGGGTGTCGATGACGCCGCTCACGCACTGCCTGATCGGCGGGCGGTTGGCAAGCTCCAGCTCCTTGTTCAGGAATCCCAGATCGAAAGGCGCGTTGTGAATGATGAGTTCAGCGCCTTGCAGATACTCCCAGATCTCATCGACCTTTTGCTCGAAGCGAGGCTTGTCCTTGAGGAACTCGGTGGTGATGCCGTGCACGCGCAGCGCGTCCGGATGGCTGTCGCGCCCCGCATTGAAGTACAGATGCAGGTTGTTGCCGGTCAGCTTGCGGTTGACCATCTCCACGCACCCCAGCTCGATGAGCCGGTCGCCGTTGTCGGCGGACAGGCCCGTGGTTTCCGTGTCGAGAATGATTTGACGCGACATGTGCTGGGTCCTCAGTGGTTTTCCTTGGCGTGGTTGAGCGAGTACTTGGGAATCTCGATGGTCACGTCCTCGCGCGCCAGGATGGCCTGGCAGGACAGGCGGGACTGCGGCTGCAGGCCCCATGCGCGGTCCAGCAGGTCTTCTTCCTCTTCCTCGGCCTCGTTCAACGAGTTGTAGCCTGCCTTGACCACCACGTGGCAGGTGGTGCATGCACAGCTCATGTCGCAGGCGTGCTCGATCTTGATGTTGTTGTCCAGCAGTGCCTCGCAGATGGAGGTGCCGGCAGGCGCCTCGATTTCGGCACCCTGAGGACAGTATTCGGCGTGGGGAAGTATTTTGATAACGGGCATGGCGGATCTGCGTTCGGATCAGAAATCAGGAAAGGGATTGCACGCTCTTGCCGGCCAGGGCCTGCTGGATGCTGCGGTTCATGCGCTCGGCGGCAAAGGACTCCGTGCCCTTGGCCAGCGCCTGTGTTGCGGCCTCGATGACGGCGGCATCCTCGGAGCCCACGCTGGCGCGCAGGGCGTCGACCAGAGCGTCGATGGCTGCGCGCTGGTCTGCAGCCAGCACATCGCCATCGGCCTGCAGCGCGCTCTCCGTGGCCATGAGCATGCGGTCGGCATCGACACGCGCCTCCACCAGCGCGCGCGCCTGAATGTCCTGCTGGGCCGTGGCAAAGCCGTCCTGCAGCATGCGGGCAACCTCGTCGTCCGAGAGGCCGTACGAGGGCTTGACATGGATATGCGCCTCGACGCCGCTGATCTGCTCCTTGGCACCCACCGACAGCAGGCCGTCGGCATCCACGGTGAAGGTCACGCGGATGCGCGCCGCGCCGGCTGCCATGGGCGGGATGCCGCGCAGTTCGAAACGCGCCAGGCTGCGGCAGTCCGCCACAAGATCGCGCTCACCCTGCACCACATGAATGGCCAGGGCCGTCTGCCCATCCTTGTAGGTGGTGAAGTCCTGGGCGCGGGCCGTGGGAATGGTCTCGTTGCGCGTGATGATGCGCTCCACCAGACCGCCCATGGTCTCCACACCCAGCGACAGGGGAATCACATCCAGCAGCAGCATGTCGCCGCTGGAACTGTTGCCCGCGAGTTGATTGGCCTGAATGGCAGCGCCCAACGCCACGACTTCATCGGGATTGAGGTTGACGAGAGGATCGCGGCCAAAGAACTGGGCCACTGCCTCGCGCACCTGGGGCATGCGGGTGGAACCACCGACCAGGACCACGCCCTGCACCTCGTCGCGCGTCAGGCCAGCGTCCTTGAGTGCGCGGCGCACCGCCGCCAGCGAGCGCGCCGTCAGATGGGCCGTGCTCGCATCGAAGTCGCCACGCTTGACATCGAAATGCACAGTGCCGGTGGACAGCTCTGCCGTGAACGTGGCGGCCTGAGCATCCGTCAATGCCTGCTTGCAAAGGCGTGCCGCCATACGCCAGCGGGCCTTGTCCTCGGCGGTCTGCGGAACCACGCCGGTCTGCTGGGCCACCCACTCAGCCAGTGCCGCATCGTAGTCATCGCCACCCAAGGCCGAGTCCCCCCCCGTGGAGACGACCTCGAACACACCCTGGGACAGGCGCAGGACCGAAATATCGAAAGTGCCGCCACCCAGATCGTAGACGGCGTAAACGCCTTCGGAGCCGTTGTCCAGGCCATAGGCAATGGCGGCAGCCGTGGGCTCGTTGATCAGGCGCAGCAGGTTGATGCCGGCGAGCTTGGCCGCATCCTTGGTGGCCTGGCGCTGCGCGTCGTCAAAGTAGGCTGGCACGGTGATGACCGCGCCATGGATGTCGTCGTTGAAGGTGTCCTCGGCGCGAAAGCGCAGCGTGGCCAGGATCTCGGCGCTGACTTCCACGGGGGTCTTCGTGCCATCGATGGTCTCGATCCCGATCACGCCACGACCGGCTTCTTGCTCAGCAAAGCGGTAAGGCAGCTTCTCCGGCGCGTCGATGTCCGCCAGCGTACGGCCCATGAAGCGCTTGGCCGAGGCGATGGTGTTGCCCGCATCGGTGGACAGCGCCGCCTGCGCGGCGTAGCCGATCTCGCGGCGCCCCTGGGGCAGATAGCGCACGACGGAAGGCAGCAGTACCTGGCCCTGATCATCCGGCAGGCATTCGGCCACGCCATTGCGGACTGCGGCGACCAGCGAATGGGTGGTGCCCAGGTCGATACCCACGGCAATGCGTCGCTGGTGGGGATCGGGGGACTGACCGGGTTCGGAAATCTGCAAAAGCGCCATGGAAATACTCGGGGAAATTGCAGGTCCGGGCCGGCCGGCCTGCCTTGTGAATGAGGGACTCTCGTGGGAGGTTCGGGTCGCGGACTATTGTCCCAGTTGATCGCGGCGACGCTCTATGTCCTGCGCAAATCGCGCAACAAACATGAGGGCTCTGACCTGCTGCACGGCCGCCTGGGGATCGCGCAGTTCATCGAGCTGGCGGCCGCATTCGGCCAGCATGCTCTTTCTGGCCTGCGACACTTCGCCGTCCAGCGCATCCAAGGCGGCCTCGTCCTGCGCATCGTCCAGCGCCTCGCGCCATTCCATCTGCTGCATCAAAAAGGCGGTGGGCATGGAGGTGTTGTCCTCGGCACGCACGGGTGCACCCAGCAATTCGCAAAGATAGGCTGCTCGCCTGAGCGGCTCTTTCAGCCGTTGATAGGCCTCGTTGATGCGTACCGACCATTGCATGGCCACACGCTGCGCAGCTGCGCCCTGCGAGGCAAAGCGGTCAGGATGGGCCTCGCGCTGCAACTCCTTCCAGCGCGCGTCAATGGTGCTGCGCTCCTGCGCAAATTGGCGCGGCAGCGCAAACAGCTCGAAATCGTCCGATTGCAGGTTCATGTCGATAAAAAGCCGCCAGCACCGAAGCGATGGCGGCCTCTTGAGGGAGTAGAAAAGTCAGGGCCTGCCGGGCATGCCGCCAGGCCACCAGAGCCTGGCCCCCCGGCAAATGCCGGTCAGATGCGAAAGCTCTCGCCGCAGCCGCAGCGATCGCGCTCGTTGGGGTTGTGGAACTTGAAGCCTTCGTTCAAGCCTTCACGCACGAAGTCCAGTTCCGTGCCATCGATATAGGCCAGGCTCTTGGGGTCGACCAGCACCTTGATGCCGTGGTCCTCGAAGATCACATCCTCGGGCGACTGTTCGTCCACATACTCCAGCTTGTAGGCCAGGCCAGAGCAGCCCGTGGTCTTGACCCCAAGGCGCACGCCGATGCCCTTGCCGCGGCGCGACAGGTAGCGGCTCACATGGCGGGCCGCGGACTCGGTCAGCGAGATCGCCATATCAGGCGGCCACCACCGCAGTGCGCTTGGCACGGTAGTCGTCCACTGCGGCCTTGATGGCGTCTTCGGCCAGGATGGAGCAGTGCACCTTGACGGGAGGCAGGGCCAGTTCTTCGGCGATCTGGCTGTTCTTCAGCGCAGCCGCTTCATCCAGCGTCTTTCCCTTGACCCACTCGGTCACCAGCGAAGACGAGGCGATTGCCGAACCACAGCCATAGGTCTTGAAACGGGCATCTTCAATGACGCCGGTTTCGGGGTTGACCTTGATCTGCAGCTTCATCACGTCGCCACAGGCAGGCGCGCCGACCATGCCGGTGCCCACCGATTCGTCGCTCTTGTCGAACGAACCCACGTTGCGGGGGTTTTCATAGTGGTCTACCACTTTGTCGGAATAAGCCATGATGTCTACCTCTTCAATACTTGATTCGCGTGCCGGCCGACGCTCAGTGCGCCGCCCACTGGATGGTGCTGAGGTCGATGCCGTCCTTGTACATCTCCCACAGCGGGCTGAGTTCGCGCAGCTTGACCACATTGGTGCGGATGGTGCTGATCGCGTAGTCGATTTCTTCCTCGGTCGTGAAACGGCCGATGGTCATGCGCAGGCTGCTGTGCGCCAGCTCGTCACTGCGGCCGAGGGCACGCAGCACATAGCTGGGCTCCAGGCTGGCCGAAGTGCAAGCGGAGCCCGACGACACTGCCAGCCCCTTGATGCCCATGATGAGCGACTCGCCTTCGACGAAGTTGAAGCTCATGTTCAGGTTCTGAGGCACACGGTGCTCCATGCTGCCGTTGATGAAGACCTGTTCCAGATCCTTCAAACCGTTGAGCAGGCGCTGTTGCAGCGCATAGGCCTTGGCATTGCTCTCGACCATCTCTTCCTTGGCGATGCGGAAAGCCTCGCCCATGCCGACGATCTGGTGCGTGGGCAGCGTACCCGAACGCATGCCACGCTCATGACCACCGCCGTGGATCTGCGCCTCCAGGCGCACACGCGGCTTGCGGCGCACGTACAGGGCACCCACGCCCTTGGGACCGTAGGTCTTGTGCGCGGTCATGCTCATCAGGTCGATCGGCAACTTGGACATGTCGATCTCCACGCGGCCCGTAGCCTGCGCAGCATCCACATGGAACAGGATGCCCTTCTCGCGGCACAGCGCGCCAATCGTGGGAATGTCCTGGATGACGCCGATTTCGTTGTTCACGAAGAGCACGCTCACCAAGATGGTATCGGGACGCAGCGCGGCCTTGAATGCCTCGATATCGAGCAGACCATCAGGCTGCACGTCCATGTAGGTCACCTCAAAGCCCTGACGCTCGAGTTCACGCATGGTGTCGAGCACGGCCTTGTGCTCGGTCTTGAGCGTGATCAGATGCTTGCCCTTGCCTTGATAGAAGTGCGCCGCACCCTTGATGGCAAGATTGATGGACTCGGTCGCGCCACTGGTCCACACAATTTCACGGGGATCCGCGCCAATCAGATCCGCCACCTGGCCGCGGGCCTTCTCGATGGCCTCTTCGGCCTCCCAACCCCAGGCATGGCTGCGCGATGCAGCGTTGCCGAAGTGCTCACGCAACCATGGGATCATGGCGTCCACCACGCGAGGGTCCACGGGAGTGGTCGCGCCATAGTCGAGATAGATGGGGAAATGCGGGGTCATGTCCATGACTGGCTCTTATCAAAGTTCCGGCTGGCAAAAATCGGGAAGGCGATGAACTCCGGTGAATCCATCCGGGCGGGCAGCACCGCGCCACACAGCCATGCGCAGCGGCGCCCTGCCCTCAGGGTGTCAAAAGTCGATCAGGACTTGGCGAAGGCGTTGCCCAGCGCGAATACCGAGTTCGGTGCATTCACGCGGATGGGCTTGACCACGGGAGCCGTGGAAATTGCACGACGCACTACGGGCTTGTCCTCGATCTGGATGCCCTTGGCCAATTGTTCGTCGACGAGCTTTTGCAGCGTCACGGAATCGAGGAACTCGACCATGCGCTGATTCAATGCCGCCCACAGTTCATGCGTCATGCAGCGGCCTGCTTCGCCCAGACAATTTTCCTTGCCGCCGCATTGGGTGGCGTCAATGGGCTCGTCCACGGAGACGATGATGTCGGCCACGGTGATGTCGCCAGCCTTGCGGGCCAGCGTGTAGCCGCCGCCGGGTCCACGGGTGGACTCGACGAGTTCATGGCGGCGCAGCTTGCCGAACAGCTGTTCGAGATACGACAGGGAAATCTGCTGTCGCTGGCTGATGGCAGCCAGCGTAACAGGGCCATTGTTCTGGCGCAGGGCCAGATCGATCATGGCAGTGACCGCAAAACGGCCTTTGGTGGTGAGACGCATTACGAGCTCCTTCAGTCAGGCTTGTACGTTACAGAAACACCCGCTCCAGCGATTTGACTGGAGTTGGGCACAGTCTCCGCCCTTACTCCGTCCTGTTCAAAAGGTTCAGAGCCCTTCTTTTCATCGAAGTTTTTGTTGTTGTTGAGTGTTGACCCTGAGTGTACCACATTCCCCATCAATTTTGTCGGGTAACAAGAGCCAACAGGCTTCAGACAAGGCACCGCCTCAGGAAACCTGCGCGGAAGAGCCTCCGAACAGTTGCTCCTTGAGCAGTGCCAGCTGATCGCGCACCCGCGCCGCCTGTTCGAACTCCAGGCTGCGCGCATGTTCAAGCATCTGCTTCTCCAGACGCTTGATTTCCTTGGCCACATCTTTTTCGGACATGTCCTCGACACGCGCTCTTTCGAGCTGATTGGCCTCCAGACGTTCCGCTTCCTTGCCGCTTTTTTCGCTGTAGACACCATCAATCAGGTCTTTCACCCGCTTGACAATCTGCTTGGGTTCAATGCCGTTTTCCTCGTTGAACGCCATTTGCTTGGCGCGGCGGCGCTCGGTCTCGCCGATGGCCTTCTTCATCGACTCCGTGATCCTGTCCGCGTAGAGGATGGCCTTGCCGTGCAGGTTGCGTGCTGCGCGGCCGATGGTCTGGATGAGACTTCGCTCGGCGCGAAGAAAGCCTTCCTTGTCGGCATCGAGGATGGCGACCAGCGAGACTTCAGGGATGTCCAAGCCCTCTCGCAGCAGGTTGATGCCCACGAGAACGTCGAAGACGCCCAGACGCAGGTCACGAATGATCTCCACGCGCTCCACCGTCTCCACGTCGGAGTGCAGATAGCGCACCTTGACCCCGTTTTCGCTCAGGTAGTCGGTGAGCTGCTCGGCCATGCGCTTGGTGAGCGTGGTGATGAGAACACGCTCCCCGCGCTCGACGCGCAGGCGGATTTCCTGCAGCACGTCATCCACCTGGTTGGTGGCTGGGCGCACTTCGATTTCGGGGTCGATCAGCCCCGTCGGGCGCACAACCTGGTCCACGATCTGACCTGAGTGGGTTTTTTCGTAGTCTGCTGGCGTGGCCGAGACAAAGATGACCTGGCGCATGCGCCGCTCGAATTCCTCGAATTTCAGCGGCCGGTTGTCCAGCGCCGACGGCAGCCGAAAGCCGTACTCCACGAGCGTGGTCTTGCGCGAGCGATCGCCGCTGTACATGGCGTTGAGCTGACCGATCATCTGGTGGCTCTCGTCCAGGAACATGAGCGCGTCGTTGGGCAGGTAGTCGGTCAATGTGCTGGGGGGCTCGCCCGGGGCTGCGCCGGAGAGGTGGCGCGTGTAGTTCTCGATGCCCTTGCAGTGGCCGACCTCGGTGAGCATTTCAAGGTCGAAGCGCGTGCGCTGCTCCAGGCGCTGGGCCTCGACCAGCTTGCCGTCACCCACCAGTTGCTTGAGCCGCTCGGCCAGTTCCAGCTTGATGGTTTCCACGGCGGCCAGCACCTTGTCGCGCGGCGTGACGTAGTGGCTGCTGGGGTAGACAGTGAAGCGCGGAATGCTCTGGCGCACGCGGCCCGTGAGCGGGTCGAACAGCTGCAGGCTTTCAACCTCGTCGTCGAAGAGTTCGATGCGGATGGCCAGCTCGGAATGCTCGGCGGGGAAGACATCGATGGTGTCGCCGCGCACGCGGAACTTGCCGCGGCTGAAGTCCTGGTCGTTGCGCTGGTACTGCATGCGGATCAACTGCGCGATGACGTCGCGCTGGTTGATGCGGTCGCCGGTACGCAGCGTCATGATCATGCGGTGGTAGCTTTCGGGCTCGCCGATGCCGTAGATGGCCGAGACCGTGGCCACGATGACCACGTCGCGCCGCTCCATGAGACTTTTGGTGCACGAAAGCCGCATCTGCTCGATGTGCTCGTTGATGGCGCTGTCCTTTTCGATGAAAAGGTCGCGCTGGGGCACGTAGGCCTCGGGCTGGTAGTAGTCGTAGTAGCTGACGAAGTACTCGACGGAGTTCTTGGGAAAGAACTCGCGGAACTCGCTGTACAGCTGTGCGGCCAGTGTCTTGTTGGGTGCGAAGACGATGGCCGGACGACCCAGGCGGGCGATCACGTTGGCCATGGTGAAGGTCTTGCCCGAGCCCGTCACGCCCAGCAGGGTCTGAAAGGATTCACCGTCCTGGATGCCCTCGACCAGCTTCTCAATGGCGGCGGGCTGGTCGCCAGCCGGTGGATAGGGCTGGAACAGCTCGAAGGGGGAGTCCGCGAAATGCACGAACTGGCCCGAGGCCGCAGGTGCTGGAGAGGAATCAGAGACTTCGTGCATGACGTGGGTTCGCAAAAGTGGGTATCGGCCGGCGAGATCGCTAGAATTCATGGGTTAACCCGAAAGCCTACCGCAGCTTGGGGCTAGCCGCGTTTTTTCCACCTCCCAAGACATCCCAAGGACGCTTCATGTCTCTGTTTACCGCCGTCGAAATGGCCCCCCGCGACCCCATCCTGGGTCTGAACGAGCAGTTCGCTGCCGACACCAACCCCAGCAAGGTGAATCTGGGCGTGGGCGTGTACTTCGACGACAACGGCAAGTTGCCCCTGCTCGAGTGCGTGCAGGCCGCCGAGAAGGCGATGATGGACAAGCCCACGGCCCGCGGCTACCTGCCCATCGACGGCATCGCTGCCTATGATGCCGCAGTCAAGGGCCTGGTGTTCGGCGCCGAGTCCGACGTCGTCAAGTCCGGCCGCGTGTCCACGGTGCAGGCCATCGGCGGCACCGGCGGCCTGAAGATCGGCGCCGACTTCCTCAAGAAGATCAGCCCCGCTGCCAAGGTGCTGATCTCCGACCCGAGCTGGGAAAACCACAAGGCCATCTTCACGAACGCCGGTTTCGAGGTGGGCACCTATGCCTACTACGACGCCGTCAACCGCAAGGTGAACTTCGAAGGCATGCTGGCCGACCTGAACGCAGCGGCCCCTGGCACCATCGTGGTGCTGCACGCCTGCTGCCATAACCCGACCGGCTACGACATCACGGCCGAGCAGTGGGACCAGGTGATTGCCGCCGTCAAGGCCAAGGGCCTGGTGGCCTTCCTTGACATGGCCTACCAGGGCTTTGGCCACGGCATTGCCGAAGACGGCGCCGTGATCGGCAAGTTCGTGGCCGCCGGCCTGAACATCTTCGTCTCGACCTCGTTCTCCAAGAGCTTCAGCCTGTACGGCGAGCGCGTGGGCGCACTGTCGGTGGTGGCCAACGACAAGGAAGAGGCGGCCCGCGTGCTGAGCCAGCTCAAGATCGTGATCCGCACCAACTATTCCAACCCGCCCACCCATGGTGGCGCCGTGGTGGCCGCCGTGCTGAACAACCCCGAGCTGCGCGCCCTGTGGGAAAAGGAACTGGGCGAGATGCGCGTGCGCATCAAGGCCATGCGCCAGAAGCTGGTCGATGGCCTGAAGGCTGCCGGCGTCCAGCAGGACATGAGCTTCATCACCACGCAGATCGGCATGTTCAGCTACTCCGGCCTGAGCAAGGACCAGATGGTGCGCCTGCGCACCGAGTTCGGCGTCTACGGCACGGACACGGGCCGCATGTGCGTGGCCGCGCTCAACAGCAAGAACATCGACTACGTCTGCCAGTCGATCGCCAAGGTGGTCTGACCGCCACTCCAGCCACCTGGCCCTGCGCCGGGTGACAAGGCATGCCGCCAGCGCTCCCTGCCCTGGCGGCATTTTCTTTGTGCGGGCGGTTTTTGCATCCTGGCAGTCCGGTATGCGCCAGGTCTGCGCGGGTACCGGTGCGATCATCCGGGCAGCCGAAACATCGAATGAAGAACGAGACGCTCCATTCCCATGCCAGATCACGCCTGCCTCACTCCCTTCACCTCCTCGTCTGCAGACGGGCTGCCCCTGTCCGGCGTACGCATTCTGAGCCTGGCACTGAACCTGCCGGGTCCCGCCGCCCTGATGCGCTGCGCGGCCATGGGCGCGCAGTGCAGCAAGCTGGAGCCGCCCTCTGCGCAGCCAGGGCCTGCCGGCGCGGACCCGATGGCGCTCTACAGCCCGCAGGCCTATTCCGACATGCACCAGGGCATCGCGGTCTGGCAGGCACAGCTCAAGACCGAGGACGGACAGGCCGCGCTGCACAAGGCGCTGGACAGCGCCGACATCCTGCTGACCTCGTTCCGCCCCGCCGCACTGGCCAAGCTGGGGCTGGACTGGGCGTCGCTGCAGCAGCGCCATCCGCAGCTGTCGCTGGTGCGCATCGTCGGCAGCGCGGGAGCCCTGGCCGATGTGCCGGGCCATGACCTGACCTATCAGGCCGAGGCGGGGCTGGTACAGGGCGGCGCCATGCCACCCAGCCTGTTTGCCGACATGGCTGGCGCGCTGATGGCCAGCGAGGCCGTGCTCAAGGCCTGGCTGCTGCGCCAGCGCAGCGGCCACGGCAACCTCCAGGAAACAGGACTGGCACAGGCCGCGCAATGGCTGGCCCTGCCCTGGCACTGGGGCCTGACCCGGCCCGACGGAGATGTGGGCGGAGCACACGCAGGCTATCGCGTCTATGCCTGCGCCGACGGTTCGGTGGCCGTGGCGGCACTGGAGCCGCATTTCGCGGCACGCCTGTGCGCAGCAGCATCGGTGCCGGGCGATGGCAGCATCGCCTGCATGCGCAACCCGGCCACGCATGCGGCCCTGGAAGCCTTCCTGGCTGCCCTGTCCTGCGCCGAACTGGCAGACCTGGCCGAGCGCCACGACCTGCCCCTGCATCCGCTCGCCGCTCAGCCAGCGGCCTCGCGCCGCTTGTAGGCGAATGCCGAAAGGCAGCATCTGCGCACGGCCTACAAGCCGCCTGGGTCGCGGCTGCCCGCCGAGTATGAACATGCTGCTGCCGACGACCCTCTTTACCGCGATAGCCTGCTCCTCTTAAATCAGAGCTGCGCATACAACCAGACAACCCGAACACATCTGGAAACACCCATAATCGGCTCATCTGGAGGCAGCCCCATGGTTCGAGAACATCCATCGACCGCCCCGCTATCCGGGATGCGTCAGCCACCTAGCCACTCAGCGCCTGGCCTGCAGCGCATCGGCGCCAGCGCCTAAGGCCGCCGCTGGGCCCCTTCCGTCCACCGCCTATGCAAAGCCAGCCCCCAGCCCATGTGCCGGTACTGCAGCTGGTGCAGCGCATCTGGCCCCTGGTGCTGGTGGTCGTGGTGCTGGTGGTCATGGCCAGCGGCAGCCTCTACCTTGTGTCTGCGGTGCGCGCCTTCGTGGCCGGAGAAAGCCTGTGGTCCAAGGCACAGAAGGATGCCATCTACGCCCTGAGCCGCTATGTGGACAGCGGCTCGGCGCGCGACCTGGCGCGCTTCGAGCAGGCCATGATCGTTCCTGCAGGCGACTGGCAGGCCCGCATGGCGCTGGACGATGTGCCAGCCAGGGTCAAGGACGCGCGCGCCGGCATTCTGCTGGGAGGCAACCACCCGGACGATGCCGACGCGCTGATCTGGCTGATGCAGACTTTTCGCCATGTCGAACTGCTGGAGGAGCCCTATCGTTACTGGAAGCAGGGCGACCAGTACCTGCAGCAGCTCGACCGGCTGGCGCAGGAGATAGAGCAGCGCCACACCGTGGGAAGCGTGAGCGCCGAGGACGTCATCACCTGGAAGCGCGAGATCGAGCAGATCAACGCCGGCGTCACACCCGCCACCCAGCAGTTCAGCGCCTCGCTGGGCCGCAGCTCCCGGCAGATGGTGATGTGGCTGCAGTGCATTCACCTGATGCTGGGCGTGGCGCTGATCCTGGTGGCGCTCTGGCATACGCGGCGCATGCTGCAGCAGCGCCAGCAGGTGCAAAACGACCTGCTGACCGAAAAGGAAAGGGCCCAGACCACGCTGGCATCGCTGGGCGATGCCGTGATCACCACGGACGCCCAGGGCGTGGTGGACTATGCCAACCCTGCCGCGCTAGGCCTGCTGGGCAGCAGCGAGCAGCAACTCAAGGGACGGCACCTGGCCAAGGGCCTGCATTTCAACAGCATCGACACCACCCAGACGGCGGAAAGCCTGCTGACCCATCTGCTGTCGGGTCGGCAATTGCGCGAAGAGCACACGCGGTGGCTGCGGCGCCATGACCGCAGCATCGTGCCGGTCAAGCTCATGGGCTCGGCCATCAGCGGCGGCGGGGAGCGCCCGGCAGGTGCGGTGATCGTGCTCAGGGATGTCTCGCGTGAGCAGCAGTATCTGGACCAGCTTTCCTGGCATGCCAGCCATGACGGCCTGACCGGGCTGGAGAACCGCGTGGAATTCGAGCGCCGCCTGCAGCGCCTGCTCAACCAGGGCCAGCACAGGCTGCGGCCCGCAGCCCTGCTGTACATGGATCTGGACCAGTTCAAGCTCATCAACGAGACCTGCGGCCATCCGGCGGGCGATGAAATGCTGTGCGAGGTCAGCCGTCTGCTGCTGCACAACCTGCGCGAGACAGACACCCTGGCCCGCCTGGGCGGCGACGAATTCGGCGTTCTTCTGGAGAACTGTCCGCCCGAGCCCGCGCTGCGCATTGCCGAAAAGCTGCGCCAGGCTGCCGAAGCCCTGCACGTGCACTGGGGCAAGCAGGTGCTGCGCACAGGACTGAGCATTGGACTGGTCCACATCGGCGGCGAGGTCCAGTCGGCCCAGGACCTGCTGCGCATGGCCGACATGGCCTGCTACCGCGCCAAGGAGCGCGGCCGCAACCGCATCTATGTCTACCGCAGCGACGACGGCGAATACACCCGCCACGTCAGCGAGATGGAATGGGTCACGCGCATACGCACGGCGCTGGAGCAGGAGCGCTTTTGCCTGTATGCACAAAGCATTGCACCGCTGCAGCCCGATGGCCAGCGCGGCCTGCATTTCGAGGTGCTGCTGCGGTTGCGCGACGAGCAGGGCCAGATCATCTCGCCAGCCGCGTTCATACCCGCGGCAGAGCGCTACGGCATCATGCCCACCGTCGACCGCTGGGTGATCGCCAGAACGCTGGCCACGCTGGCCGAGCATCCGGCCGCGCTGCGTCATATCGACACCTGCGCCATCAATCTGTCAGGCCCCAGCCTCGACGACGACGGGCTGCTGGACTTTGTGCAGGCGCAGCTGAGCACGCACGGCATCGCGCCGCAGCTGCTGTGCTTCGAGATCACCGAGACCAGCGCCATCGCCAGTCTGTCCAGCGCCACCCGGCTGATCCAGGCCCTGCGCACGCTGGGCTGCCGTTTTGCGCTGGACGACTTCGGCGTGGGCATGTCCTCGCTGACCTATCTGAAGCAGTTGCCCGTGGACTATCTGAAGATCGACGGCGGCTTCGTGCGCGACATGCTGCAGGACCCCAGCAACCACGCCATGGTGGAGATGATCAACCGCATAGGCCATATCCTGGGCAAGCGCACGGTGGCCGAGTATGTGGAAAGCCGGGAGATCGCCCAGGCCCTGCAGGCCGTGGGCGTGGACTACGCACAGGGCTTTGCCCTGGCGCGGCCCGTGCCGCTGGACACGCAGTACTTCGAAAGCGGTGCCCAGGCCGCCCGCCGCGAATGGCAGGGCACGCTGGCGCCGGCAGTCGGCTGAGGCGCGTCAGCGCGGCTTGCGCCCGCCCGGCGCGGCCTTGCGGCCGGCCCCGGCAGCGCCCGCGGAGCCGCCCACGCCAGGGCGCGGTGGCAGGCCCGTGTGCTGGGTCAGCATGCGGCCGGGCTTGGGCTGGCTGGAGCGCAAGCGCACGTCGCCTCCGGGGTCGCGGGCCTGTGCCTGCGCCTTGCCCGGCACCGCACTCTTGCCACCGGCCTTGTTGAGGGCATAGGCCTTGCCCTGCTGGGAGACAACGGCACGCGCGGCCACGCCCGTTCCCTGGGTGCTGTTCTTGCGGCGCGCGCTCTGGTAGCCGCCATCGACCAGGGGCTGGAAGGTGGGGATCAGGTGCTGCTTGCCGTTGCCGATGAGGTCGGCACGGCCCATGGCCTTCAAGGCCTCGCGCAGCAGCGGCCAGTTGTTGGGGTCGTGGTAGCGCAGGAAGGCCTTGTGCAGGCGACGGCGCTTTTCACCGCGCACGATGTCCACCGACTCCTCGTTCACGTCGCGCATCTGGCGACGCACCTTGGTGAGGGTGTTGCGACCCGAGTGGTACATGGCCGTGGCCGTGGCCATGGGGCTGGGGTAGAAGGTCTGCACCTGGTCGGCGCGAAATCCGTTCTTCTTCAGCCAGATGGCGAGGTTCATCATGTCCTCGTCGCTGGTGCCCGGGTGGGCGGCGATGAAGTAGGGAATCAGGTACTGCTTCTTGCCCGCTTCCTCGCTGAACTGCTCGAACATCTGCTTGAAGCGGTCATAGCTGCCTATGCCCGGCTTCATCATCTTGGTCAGCGGCCCGGATTCGGTGTGCTCGGGCGCGATCTTCAGGTAGCCACCCACATGGTGCTGCACCAGTTCCTTGACGTACTCGGGCGACTTCACGGCCAGGTCGTAGCGCAGGCCCGAGCCGATCAGGATCTTCTTGATGCCCGGCAGATTGCGCGCGCGGCGGTAGATCTTGACCAGCGGGGCATGGTCGGTGTGCAGGTTCTGGCAGATGCCGGGGAACACGCAGCTGGGCTTGCGGCAGGCGGCCTCGATCTCGGGGCTCTTGCAGCCCAGGCGGTACATGTTGGCCGTGGGGCCGCCCAGGTCGGAGATGGTGCCGGTGAAGCCCTTGACCTTGTCGCGGATGTCCTCGACCTCCTGGATGATGGACTCCTCGGAGCGGCTCTGGATGATGCGGCCTTCATGCTCGGTGATGGAGCAGAAGGTGCAGCCGCCGAAGCAGCCACGCATGATGTTGACCGAGGTGCGGATCATCTCCCAGGCCGGGATCTTGGTCTCGCCCTCATGGCTGCCGTTGGCGTCGGCATAGCTGGGATGGGGGCTTCGCGCATACGGCAGGCCAAAGACCCAGTCCATCTCGGCCGTGGTCAGCGGGATGGGGGGCGGGTTCAGCCACACATCGCGCGCGGTCACGCCTTCGCCGTGGGCCTGGACCAGGGCGCGGGCGTTGCCGGGATTGGTCTCCAGGTGCAGCACGCGGTTGGCGTGGGCGTAGAGGATGGGATCGGCCTTGACCTGCTCGTAGCTGGGCAGGCGCAGCACGGTCTTGTCGCGCGGCGGCTGCTTGCCCTTGCCGCGCAGCGACGGGTTGGGCACGAACTGGATGGTCTGAACGGCGGCGACCGAGGCGCCGTCCGGCTTAGCGTCGGCATCACCCTCTTCCTTGGAGCAGGTCTGGCCCTGGGCCTCGGCCTGCTCGCTGGTGGTCATGTAGGGGTTGATGTGGGGCTCGACCACGCCGGGCTCGTCCACCACGGAGGAATCCAGCTCGAACCAGCCCGCTTCCGACTCGCGGCGGAAGAAGGCCGTGCCGCGCACATCGGTAATGCTTTCCACGGGCTCACGCGCAGCCAGGCGGTGGGCCACCTCGACCAGGGCGCGTTCGGCGTTGCCGTACAGCAGGATGTCGCACTTGCTGTCCACGACGATGGAGCGGCGCACCTTGTCGCTCCAGTAGTCGTAGTGGGCGATGCGGCGCAGGCTGCCCTCGATGCCGCCCAGCACGATGGGCACGTCCTTGTAGGCCTCGCGGCAGCGCTGGCTGTAGACGATGGCCGCGCGGTCAGGGCGCTTGCCGCCCACGTCGCCCGGCGTATAGGCATCGTCGGAGCGGATCTTGCGATCGGCCGTGTAGCGGTTGATCATGGAATCCATGTTGCCCGCCGTCACGCCCCAGAACAGGTTGGGCCGGCCCAGGGCCTTGAAGGCCTCGGCGCTTTGCCAGTCAGGCTGGGCAATGATGCCCACGCGAAAGCCCTGTGCCTCCAGCACCCGGCCGATCACCGACATGCCGAAGCTGGGGTGATCCACATAGGCGTCGCCCGTCACCAGGATCACGTCGCAGCTGTCCCAGCCAAGCTGTTCCATCTCAGCCCGGCTCATCGGCAGGAACGGGGCCGTGCCAAAGCGCTTGGCCCAGTAAGGACGATAGCTGGTCAGCGGCTTGGCGGCGCGATGGAAGAAGGAAACGTCAACGGGGGCGTTCATGATGGGCGGTTCGGCTTCTGGGAGCCTGTGCGGAAGGAACCGGCCAGTGTACGTTTCGGCACTCAACCCTGCTGGTCAAGGGTCTTGCTCCAGCCCCCTGATACGGCCTTCCTGCTGCTGCCAGCCCGACCTCTTTGCGGCCTCCTGCGCCAGCCAAGCCTTGGGCGTGTGCCCGGACCAGCGGCGAAATGCCCGTGCAAACACCTTCGGCGAGTCGTAGCCCGCGTTCTCGGCGATGCGGGCCGATGACAGCCCGCCGGCCTCCATCTGCTGGGCGGCCAGCGCCATGCGGTGCGCCGTCAGATAGCCGATGGGCGTGGCACCCACCAGCTCCTTGAAACGCATGCTGAAGCGGGTGCGCGACATGCCGGCCTCGATGGCCAGCGTCTCCACGCTCCAGGCCCGCTGCGGTTCGCGGTGCATGCACACCAGAGCACGCGCAACACAGGCATCGCCCAGGCCCCGCAGCCAGCCTTCACCCACGGCGGCCTCGCGCGCCAGGTGCTCGCGCAGGATGTTGACCAGCAGCAGCTCGCCCATGCGCGCGGCCGACAGGCGCCAGCCCGGGCGCCGCGCCAGCGTCTCCAGCGTGAGCGACTCCATGGTGGTGGCCAGGCAGTCGGCCAGCGGCAGGTCGCTTGCCCGGATGTGGATCAGCGGCGGCAGGATGCGGAATACCGAATGACGGCAGTAGGCGGAAAACCACAACAGGGCCGAAAACATGTCCGTGGCCTCGCCGCCGCCGCCATGGCTGAAGACCAGGGGATTCTCGTCCCGCGGTCCTTCGGCGTGGCGGGCGATCATGCGCGAGAACAGCTCGCTGGCAACGTCCATGTCGGACGCCACCACATGCGCGGCGCCCATGGGCAGCATGACCAAATCGCCGGGGTCGACACGCAGCGCCGGCATGCCCTCCACCTGGATCCAGTAAGGCGCGCCGCGCGCCATGCGGATCATGGCGCCGGTGACGCCCGTGGACTTCAGGCTCCACGGCGCCGTCAGCGCAAAGCGCGCCGTGACGGCGCGCTCCGAGCGGCAAATATCGAGAACTTCACTGAGTACATCCATGGCTCGCGGGACCCTTGTTTTCGGGCCGATGTTAGCCAGTGCCGGCCATGCCACGGCCCGTCGGCACCCCGACAGCGATAGCGGTTTTCCCTGGAGCGCGACTACGCACTAGAGATCCTGCTGCGCCGCCTGCACCAGCTCCGAGAACACGGACGCGCTGCCCAGCCGTTCGGCCGCCAGCAGCGCCAGCTTGACCAGGAACAGCTCAGACCGCTGCGGGCCCGCCGTGTCGATGGCTGTGGCCAGCTGGTCGTAGACAGTTTCCAGGCCGGCGATATCGAGGGTGTGGGGTGATGTCTGTTCTTGGCTCATGCCGGAACTCCTTGCGTGCAGGTGGCGTTGTCGATGGCCGATTGCAGGCGCCGGGCATCCAGCGCCAGCCAGCGCGCGCAGACATGCTGATCGGGCCGCAGCAGATAGGCGGCGCCGGGCGGGTGCCCTGCCGGCACGCCATGGCGTGCACGGCAGCGGCCATCTGCATCGGCCAGGGTCAGATCGGCACCCTGGACCGGCTGCGCGGCCGCCTGGCTGGAGATGGCCACGATGCGCAGGCCCACGCCACGGCCGCGCACCATCCTGGCAACTTCGCACCACTGGGCGGGCACGGGCGTGCCATCGGTGAAATACAGCAGGTCGAATCCACCGCCCAGGTGGTCCAGCAAATAGTCATCGGGCCCCAGGCGCAGGTTCAGCGGCGGTGCGCCATGGCCAGGGCCGGCTTCAAACAGGTGGTTGTCGTCATCCGCGCTGTTGAGCGGCGAGTGCGCGTATTCGTGCGGCCGGGAGGTGCGCCAGTGGTACAGCGGCCGCACGAATTCCTGGGTGAGCGACAGCGACAGCACGGCATCGCGCAGCAGCCGGAAGCCGCGCGAGGGCGGCGCCATGAAGCGCGTGCTCTTGCCGGCCTCTTCGACAATCTCGCGCGCCGCGCCCACGCGCTCGCCGCTGTAGCTGTCCAGCAGCCTCACCGGCGCCACGCCGCGCGCCACCAGGGCCAGCCGCCAGGCCAGGGCCTGGGCATCCTGAAAACCCGTGTTGGCACCGCGCACGCCGAAGATGGGCAGCATGTGGGCCGCATCGCCCGCGAAGATCACGCGGCCGTGCACATAGTCCGGCAAGGTCAGCGCGCGGGCGGAGTAGACCGAACTCCAGTCCATTTCCCAGGGCGTGCCGCCGAAGCCGATCATCTGCAGCTGCGCGTCGATGCGCGCCTTGAGCGATTCGGGCTGCAGCGCCTGCTGCGCGTCCTCGCCCGCAGGCAGTTGGTAGTCCACGCGCCAGATGCCATGCGGCTCGCGGTGCATGAGGATGGTGTTGCCGGGGTTCCAGACCGGGTCGAAGAAGGCCAGGCGCTCCGTGGGCAGTGGCAGGTCGATGCGGATGTCGGCGATCACGAAGCGGCCCTCGTACGACGCCCCCTCCATCACCAGGCCCATGGCCGTGCGTATGCCGGAGCGGGCGCCATCGGCGGCGACCAGCCAGTCGGCCTCCATCGCATACGGGCCTTGCGGCGTGTCCACTTGCAGCCGCGCCTTTGCGGCGGCGCCGTTGCCGACCTGATCCACCCGGTCCACGCGGTTGCCCCAGCGCAGCTCGATCAGCGGATGGGCCAGCACCGCATCGACCAGGTATTCCTCCAGGTACTGCTGCTGCAGATTGGTCATGGGATGGAAGCGATCGTCCTCGCTGTGCGGCGCCTCCATGCGGAATACGCGCCGCCCCCGGTAGAACGAGTTGCCACAGCGCCAGGGCAAGGCGTTCGCCATGACCCGCTCGGCCACGCCCACCTGCTGCAGGATCTCCATGGAGCGGCGCGTGAAGACGATGGCGCGGCTGCCTTCGGACACCTGCAGTTCGGACTCCAGCAGCACGCAGCGCTGGCCGTGGCGCGCCAGCTCCAGCGCCGTGGTCAGCCCCACAGGGCCCGTGCCGACGATGACGACAGGATGGCGCTGCACCCCTGGATGCTGCGAAGGCAGCCAGTGCTGGTGCACCCGGTACCGGTAGTAGATGGAATGCCGCGGCTGGGCATGGGGCTGGTGCATGGATGTCTCCGTCTTGCGTCTTGCGTCTTTGTGAGGCCGCAGTGTAGGCAGCCCCCGCTCCGGCAATGTCCCCGGATGGGGACAGACAGGACCCTCCAGCCCCCAGGCTCAGGACAGCGCCTCGGGCTCCATCAGCAAGGCAAACAGCTCGCGCTGCCCCTGCACGCCCAGCTTGCCGCAGACGCGCTTGAGATAGGTCCGGGCACTGGCCACCGTGATGCCCAGGCGCTGCGCCAGCCGCTCGGTGTCCAGCCCCTCGACCACGCAGCGCACCACGTCCATATCGCGTTGCGTGAGATGCGCAAAGCGCCGCGCCAGGCGCGCCAGCACCAGGCCCGCCAGATCGTCCTGCAGGGCCTGGCCCGCGTAATGCAGGCGCATGGCCTGCATGACCAGCGGAGCAAAAGCCTCGATGCGTGCAATGGACTGCGGGTCAAAGCCGCCGTGCTCCTCACCCCGGTACAGATTCACCGCCAGCCAGCGTGCGCCGGTCTGCAGGGTCAGCAGCGAAAGCCGCTCCACCAGGCGGGGCAGGTCATAGCAGACACGGCGGTACTCGGGATGGCTCACGTCCGAAGGCTTCTGGCGATGGAGCCAGACGCGCGCTGGCGCCTGGGGATTGCGCTGCTGCCGCGCCAGCTCGGCCTGCATCACGCGCTGCGCGCCGTCCAGTGGATAGAAGCGCTCGCTGTAATCCTGGGAAATCAAAGGCAGTGCGCCTGTGCGTGCCCGGTCCCCGAACCCCACGATGCGCGGCCGAGATCGCCCCTGGAACGAAAAGATCGTGCACTGCGCCAACGGCACATGCCGGCCCAGCAGGTGCAACAGCTGCCCGGCCACCTCGTCGCTGCTGGCGCTGGAGCGGCCCACCTGCTCCAGCAGCGCCGTCACATCGCCCAGCGGCACAGGCAGGCTGGCATCGCTGGCGCAGGCAGGTGCCAGCAGCCAATGGCTGCGGACGGTGTCATTGCTCATGGGTGCGGGAACAGGCCGTGGCAGGAATGCAAAAAGGCCGGTGCATTGCGCAGCCGGCCTGGGTGAAGATGTTGGAATGATAAATCCAGCGCAGCGAGGCCATTGCCTGCTGCGTTCCTGTCGGCGGTCGTTGGAGCCGCTCAGCCTGGCCGGATGGCCCTTGGCTGCACGGCTGCAGCCATCACCATTCGCCTACGTTGCGAATGCGCTGGTCCAGGTCCAGAGGAAGGCCGCCACCGGCGGCTTCATGGTCCTGACCAGCTTGCTCCAGCGCCATGGGCGGGGGACTGAAATGATCGCGGCCAAAGGTGTGTTCAGTGAGAACGGGATCGCGGGAAGGTGGGGTGTTCATGGTTGCGCCTCCTTGACAGAAAGCTTACTGCAAATCTTTCACGATTTCTGTAGGACAAACCTGGATGCAACCCTCTGAAGCTGAAATGACACAAGGTACGCATGCTCACAAATGTGTAGCGCTTCGTAATAAAGGCGTAATGAATCCATGCACCAAACCCCGGGCCAGGGGCGATCGGGTAAGCTTTCCGCCCTCTATGCCACAGACACTCCGCGCGCCCGCGCACAGCGAACTCATCATCAAGAAAAGCCGTTTCATCGGCTGCGTGCAGCCCATGGCCGACCGCGCCAGCGCCCAGGCCGTGGTCGATGCGCTGCGCCGCGAGCACCCGGGCGCCGCCCATGTCTGCTGGGCCTTGCTGGCGGGAGGCCAGTCGGCAGCCGTCGATGACGGCGAGCCCAGCGGCACGGCAGGCCGCCCCATGCTGGACGTGCTGCGCCACCAGGACCTGGAAGGCGTGCTGGCCACCGTGGTGCGCTACTTCGGCGGCGTCAAGCTGGGCGCCGGCGGCCTGGTCCGTGCCTACACCGATGCCGTGGCCCAGGCCTTGCTGACCGCCGAAAAGGTGACGCTGCAGCGCATGCAATTGCTGCGCTGCAATGTCCCTTATGCGCTCGAAGGCCTGGTGCGGCGCGAGATCGAGGCGGCAGGCGCCGAATTGCTCCAGGTCGAGCATGGATCGCTGGTGCAGTTCGATCTGCGCCTGCCGCAGTCGCAGGCTGAAGGCTTTGTGGGCCGCCTCAATGAGGGCGGACAAGGACGCGTGGGCTGGATGGAGATCCTCCACGGCGAGTGAAATGCGCCGGGCCGAACCCGTTCAACCGGCCACCAGAAACCGCTGCGCCAGCAGAACCCAGTACGCCGCTCCCACGGCGATGTTGTCGTCGTTGAAGTCATAGCCCGGGTTGTGCACCATGCAGGCGCCCTGCTCGCTTGCATGGCCATTGCCGATCAGCAGGTAGCTGCCGGGCACGCGTTGCAGCATGAAGGCAAAGTCCTCGCTGCCAGGCAAGGGTGGCGCCTGCAGCGTGACATGTTCCGGGCCCAGCAGCTCCAGCGCGATCTGGCGCGCGAAGTCCGTCTCCTTGGGCGTGTTGACCAGCACGGCATAGCCGGGTCGCCAGTCGAGTTGCGCCTGCACGCCGAAGCTCTCGGCCTGCGCACTCACCAGATCGCGAATGCGCTGCTCCAGCAGCCTGCGCACATCGGCATCCAGCGCACGCACGCTCAACTCCAGCACCGCGCTGTGGGCGATCACGTTGTTGGCCTTGCCCGCATGGATGGCGCCCACGGTCACCACCGCCATCTGCAGCGGATCGATGTTGCGCGAGGCGATGGTCTGCAAGGCCATGACGATGCTGGCGGCCGCAACGATGGGGTCGGCCGCGCGGTGCGGCATGGCACCATGCCCGCCCACCCCGGTGAGCGTGAGCGTGGCGTAGTCGGAGGACGCCATGGCTGCGCCCTCGCGCAAGGCCAGCCTTCCCTGGGGCAGGCCCGGCATGTTGTGCATGGCAAAGATGGCGTCGCAGGGATGTCGCTCGAAGAGGCCGTCCTCCATCATGCGCAGGGCGCCGCCGCCGCCCTCCTCCGCAGGCTGGAAGATCAGCGTGAGCGTTCCGTCGAAGCCGCCGTGCTCGGCCAGATGCCGGGCCGCTGCCAGCAGCATGGCGGTATGGCCGTCATGGCCGCAGGCATGCATGACCC
Organism: Delftia sp. CH05; assembly: GCF_009827015.1. Classification (NCBI taxonomy): domain Bacteria; kingdom Pseudomonadati; phylum Pseudomonadota; class Betaproteobacteria; order Burkholderiales; family Comamonadaceae; genus Delftia; species Delftia sp. CH05. The sequence continues at coordinate 59,954 of NZ_WUMG01000032.1, forward strand.
CGGCATGCGTGCTGGCATGGGCGAATTCATTGGCCTCGGCGATGGGTAGCGCGTCCATGTCGGCGCGCAGGCCCAGGCGCCGGCTGCCGCTGCCGCGCACCAGCCGCCCCACCACGCCCGTGCCGCCCAGGCCGCGTTCCACCTCGTAGCCCCATTGCTCCAGTTGCTGCGCGACCAAGGCGCTGGTGCGGTGTTCCTCGAAGCCGAGCTCGGGGTGCCTGTGGATGTCGCGGCGCAGCTCGACGAAGGCTGCGGCCGAGCCGCGCAAAGTGTCCAGAAGGGTGTTCATGTGCGGCGTCTCACTGGGGTTGCAGGCGGATGGAGCGGGCAATGCTGCGGTAGCGGGCCGTCTCGGCCTCATAGAACTGCGCCGCTTCGGCCAGCGACATGGGCGCCGCGGCCAGTTGGGTCTGCAGGGCCAGTTGCTCGCGCACGCCCGGGTCCTTGAGCATGGCGCCTATCGCCTGGTGCAGCCTTTGCACCACCTCCTGCGGCGTGTCCTTGCGCACCAGGAAGCTGGTCCAAGTCTTGTAGGCGAAGTTTTTCAGCTCCCGGCCCTCACGCACCGTGGGCACATTCTTGAGCAGCTCCGATCGCTGCTCCCCCAGCTGGCCCAGGATCTTGAGCCGGCCCTGCTCGGCCAGCGCGCCCATGGCAGCGCTGTAGACGAGCACAGCGAAATCGACCTGCCCGCTGCCTATGTCCTGCAGCAGCGGCGCATTGCCCTTGTAGGGCGCATGCATGAGTTGTATGCCGGCGTCCTGCTGCACCTTCTCCAGGATCAGGTGGTAGAGCGAGCCAATGCCGACACTGCCGTACGACAGCGGCCGGCTGGCGCTTTTGCGGGCCAGCGCGATCAGCTCATCCACGTTGCCGGCCTCCAGGTCCTTGCGAGCGACGAAGACCATCACGGCCTCGGCCACGGGATGGACCAGGCGGAAATCCTCGGCCTTGAGCCGCACGGCGGCATTGGCCAGCGGCGACAGGATCACCTCGTTGGGCGAGCCCTGGAAGACGTAGTGCCCGTCAGGCGGAGCGGCCAGCACTTTCTGCGCGGCCATGGCGCCGCTCACGCCGCCCAGGTTCTCCACGATGACCTGCTGGCCCAGTGCCTTGGACAGCGGCACGCTGAAGATGCGGGCAATGGCATCCGAAGGGCCGCCGGCCGGATAGGGAACCATCAGGCTCACGGGCCTGGAGGACGGGCTCTGCGCACAGGCCAGGCCCGCGCTCAGCAACAGGCCGGCGCCCGTCAGCCAAACGCGCTGGAACAAAAATCTCATCATGTCTCCTTGGTGGATGGCTCCGGCTCGGTCGGCCGGATACGCGGCATCCTAGGAGCCGGGTCATCGAACGTCCAATGCATTGTTGGCTGCATTAGCATGAGTTTCATGCAGACTTCAGGGCGCGAAAAATCATGACGCTGGTGCAGCTCAGGCATCTCATATCGGTGGCGCAGACCGGCTCCTTCAGCCGCTCGGCCGAGGCCATGCATCTGACACAGCCGGCCCTCAGCCGCAGCGTGCGCGCGCTGGAGCAGGAGCTGGGCATACCCTTGTTCGACCGCATCGGCCGCCACAGCGAACTCACAGCATTCGGCCGCGAGATGCTGGGACGGGCACGCGCCCTGGTGACTGAAGCCGACGAGCTGCGTGACAGGGGGCGCCAATTGCGCGAGGGTGCGGCCGGCACTGTGCGTGTGGGCCTGGGATCGGGCCCCGGCGCAATATTGATGACGCCGTTCCTGCAGCACATGACCGTGCACCATCCCGGCGTGCGAACCGAGGTGGCGCGCGGCAGCACCGATCTGCTGGTGCACTCGCTACGCGAGCGCTTGCTCGACGCCCTGGTCGTGGACCTGCGCGCGCTGCGGCCCGCACCCGACCTTGCGCTGGACGTCGTGCACGAAATGCGCGCCGCCTTCATGTGCCGCACCGACCATCCACTGGCCCGCCTGCAGCGGGATCTGCGCTTCGAGGATGTGCAGCGCTACCCCGTCGCCTCCACACCGCTGAGCGACCAGGTGGCCTGGCTGCTGGTGGAGACCTATGGCGCCACGGCCCACCCGGCGCGGTTCGTCACACTGCAGTGCGAGGAGTTGCCCAGCCTCGTGGACGTTGCGCGCAACAGTGACACCGTGCTGCTGGCCGTGCGCGCCGTCGCCCCGGACCTGGCCGAATTGCCCATGGACCCGCCCATGCGCAGCACCGCCCGCTTCGGGCTGGTCACGCTGCGTCAGCGCAGTGAGGCGCCGACGCTGGCAATCCTGCGAGGGCTGATGGGAAAGTTGATGGCCGACGATGCCCCTGCGCCGGAACGGGCGCCCAGCCACGGCGGAAGGCTGGGCCGCATGGCATTGCCAGACTGATTTGATGCTGGTGATCACCCATCGACTACCCTCAATGCAAAATCGCAAGCCGGGACAACAAGCCATGTCAAATTAAATAGTTTGCACAGCCTGTTTTCAAGGCCTGGCTAATGAAATTTCCCAAAATTATGCCCCTGGCAATGAGCAGCCGTCAGCACTCTACCCCCCATAAAAATACTGCCACAAATATGATAAAAGCCATATACAACTGAACCACCATTCGCATGCAGGCTGCTATTTTCCAAATTTATTGGACCATCTTCCGAAAGATAAATATTCTTCGCATGCAGCGCGGATGAGGACATTAAAACAACAAATACCACAATAGTGGACAATGATTTTTCATATCGAAATCTCATTTCAGCCCCTTTTCTCATCGTTTTCGAATTGATACTGACGACCAGGGAATGCACAGGTTCTGCACAAAAGCACGCGTTGCCTGTAGGTGCCTGGAGCGAAAGCTCTCATCGGCCAGTTCGCTGTGGCAAGCCACCATTGCGATATCGTCCATATTCACCCCAGGCGCATTCATATCCCAAGTATGCTCATACTCCTTTCGCCATCATCAGCAATGGCAGCAGTTCATTTTTACCTGTATTTGCAGCCTTCATGCCCTGCATCATTTCCATCCATTTCAACGACTCGCTCGCTTGCCCCATAATTATCAGGGGCAACATATGATATGAGCCGCCAAAAGCCTGTGCCGCATTGGAGGAGGAAAAATTCTCGAATGAAATGCCGTTCGCTTGCACAGCAGGGACCCAGAGCCCGCACACAACGATTGCCAGTGTGGTTGCAAGTCTTGGATATCGCATCTTCATGGTATTTCCTTTATGCACGTTGTGAGATGAGGCTCCGCCTTCATGGCGTGCACAGGTTCTGCACGAAGGCATGCGAGGCCAATTGCGCGACTTCGCTCCTTCCTGTCATGTAGCAGCCATCCTGGCTCAGTGCCGAGGCCGCACTGTTCTCGCCGCCTGCGAGGGTTCCCTGGTCCACGGTGCCGCCCAAGGGGGTCCAGGTGATGGCGTGCGAACTTCCGTCGGCCAGTTCGCTGTGGCCTGCCACTGTTCCGTTGTCACCGATATCCACCACACGTGCATTCATGCCGCCAGGCAGCGGAGGAATATCGCGGATGACACCGGTCTGGCTGTTCCAGTAATAGGGCATGCTGCGCCCGTCTGCCAACTGGTAGTGCCCAATCACCTCGCCGAGGATGTTGAGATCGACGCCGCTGTTTCGCGCGGGCGGGGACGATATGGACAGCACCTGCGGACTGGAGGACGAGTTGAGCCAGACGACGGTGCGTCCACCCTGGGCACCGAAATCGCAGTAGCCCATGATGCGAGTATTGACGACGGTCTTTGCGCGGCAGAAGACGGCATTGAGAGGCAGGTTCAGGGCCGTGGCCATATAGCCGCCCAGGACTGCGGCAGACCAATAGACAGGACGCGGATGCCCGCTGTTGTCGGGACAGTTGCCCACGATGCCCGGCATGTTGCCGCCCACCACGAAATTGTCCACATCGGACGGAATGCAGTTGGTGCTGTTCAGGCCCAGCAGGCCCGCCGGCAGCGCGCGTGCCGTGGTTTCATTGTTGCGCCACATGACAGGGCGGGCAGTGTTGCTGCCGCTCAGGCTGACGCCTGCCACATAGCCGCCCTGGTTGAATGCCGTGGGCATGCTGCGCACATCGAGCGTCAGCGGCTGCAGTGTCTGCACCGTGGCCGGCGTGGCCGCATTCCAGAACACCCCCACGGACACCGAATTGCCGTCCAGGCAGGTGCCCACCACCTGGCCGCTGTTGGTGATGGCCGCCGCGTTGCAGTTGCGCCCCGGCGACAGGCGCACAAGGTCTGCCGCACTGCCCGGCGCCAGCGACACGAAGCCTGCGGACGAGCCGTCGCTCTCTGCACAGGCGCCCACGACATGGCCGCTGTTGTTGATGTCCAGGCCCACGCATTGCGGACCTGCCGACGTGCCCACGTCCTGCATGGGCAGGGCCTGCGCGGCCGGCAGTGCCAGCAACGCAAGGCACGCCGCGGAAAAATTCAAATGCTTTGGCTGAAGGCGCATGAAGGGTTCTCCTGAAAAAGCAAAGAAGTCGTTCATGGAAATCGGGCACCGAACAGGAAATCCGCATAGGGCTTGGCATATGCGCGCCGGCGCAGACGCTATTTCCGTGATCCGCATCCCGGCCCCACGATAGGCATCGCGGTATGGAGCCGTCCATCCGAGCAGCAATCAAAACAACAAAAACCATCAACAAAATCAAAAGCTTGCAAAAGAATCCCCCATCAATAATTGTCTCATCGGCATCCGGGATTCAGGCCATGCCACAGCACAGCGCCATATGAATGGGGGCTTTCCATGGCAATCACACACTGCCTGACATCCGACAGCGCACGGCCGAATGGCGCAATTCGCCGCCGCTGGAGTCCCGCAGAACTGCTGGCACTCGAACGCTGGGCCGGCGTCCTGCCCGTGCAGGTGATCTGCCGCCGGCTGGACCGCAGCGAACGCTCCGTTCGCTGCCAGATGCACAGGCGCGGCCTGAGCACCCGGGTCCGCGAGGGCGTCGGGCTGCGGCAGGTCTGCGAGGATCTGCAGCTGTCCGCACGGTCGGTGAAGACCTTCATCCTCGATGGCCGCCTGCGCCTGCACAGCGCACAGGTGCATGGTGGGGTTATGGCGCAGCTTCATTGGTCCCTGCGCCGCTGGCTGCAGACGACGCAAAGCCGCTTGTGCCGTGTCAGCCATTTGAGGGTTACCGAGACATCCCTCAGGCGCTTTGCGCGGGAAGCGGATTTCGGCGCATCAGGCAGCCGCACGGACGCGGCATGGCAACACTGGGCATCCGGCTAGGCCCTGAATGTCCAGCAGCGGTTTCGGCCCTTCGCCTACGACTGCCGCGAGCGCCAGCATGCAGACTGGCACGCATGTCCCATGGCAGGCGAGGCAGTCATCTCGACCATCTGTCGGCACTTCAGTCGGCACTCCCGTCGGCACACCTTTCGGCACATTCACCGGCAGCGGAGACCTCCACGGGACCTGGTGCCACAGTCAAAGGAATCAGACAGCATGAAAAACCCACCCACCACCGCCCTCGACGTGATCATCGTCGGTGCCGGCTCGGCCGGACTGTCGGCATTGCGCGAGGTGCGCAAGCACACGGAGCATTTCGCCATCGTCAACGACGGGCCCTGGGGAACGACCTGTGCGCGGGTGGGATGCATGCCGTCCAAGCTCCTGATCGAGGCGGCCAACGCCTTCCATGCACGCCATCACTTCGATGCCTTCGGCATACGCGGCGCGAGTGGGCTGCAGCTGGACCTGCCCGCCGTTTTGCGCCGCGTGCGCAAGCTGCGCGACGAGTTCGTGGCAAGCACGATCAAGGCCACGGAGGGCCTGGGCTGGCGGGCCATCGACGGGCGTGCCAGGCTGCTGGCGGCCAATCGGATCGAGGTCAATGGCAAGGTGCTGGCTGCGCGCAAGCTCATCCTCGCTCCGGGCTCAAGCCCCGTGGTGCCGGAGGAATGGAAGCGCTTTGGCAAGCGCATCCTGACCACCGACACCTTGTTCGAACGCAAGACGTTGGGCCCGCGCGTGGCCGTCGTCGGCCTGGGCCCGCTGGGCGTGGAGATTGCACAGGCGCTGGCACGGCTGGGACTGGAGGTCACCGCACTGGGACGCGGCCCGAAGCTTGCCGGCCTGTCCGACCCGAATGTCACCGACGCATTGCGGCATCTGCTTGAGAAAGAGATGACGGTGATCACCGACCATGAAGTGCAGTTGAGCAAGGGCCCGGACAGCAGCATCGTCGTGCGTGCAGGCGACACCCGCATCGTCGTGGACCATGTGGTGGCCGCCATGGGTCGGCGCCCGCAGCTCGAAGGCCTGGGCCTTGAGACGCTGGGACTTGAGCTGGACGAACACGGCCAGCCGCCCGTAAGCCGCGAGACACTGCAGGTCGGCGAGCTGCCGCTGTTCCTCGCGGGCGATGCCAATGGCGACCGCCCCTTGCTGCATGAGGCCGTGGACGAAGGCCATATTGCCGGCACCAACGCCATGGCAGAGAACGTGGCCTGCTTCGAGCGGCGCACGCCGCTGTCCATCGTCTTCAGCTCGCCCAACGCGGCCGTCGTGGGCCAGCCCATGAAGGCGCTGCTGGGGCAGGACTTCGTGGTGGGCCGCGTGGATTTCGCGCACCAGGGGCGTGCGCGCGCTGCGCAGCACAACGCGGGCCTGCTTCACGTCTATGCGGACCCGGCCAGCGGCCGGCTGCTGGGCGCGGAAATGTGCGCGCCGGCCGGCGAGCATCTGGCCCATCTGCTGGCCCTGGCCGTGCAGCAGCAACTGACCGTGCACGAGTTGCTGCGTGCGCCCATCTATCACCCCGTGCTGGAAGAGGGCCTGCGCACCGCCTTGCGCGATGCGGTGCGCCAGCTGCCCCAGCAGCCGCCCTCCGACCTGAGCAACTGCGATTCTTTGCCCATGGACGATTGATCGCGCGCGGCCCAGGGCCGCACGCGGATCAATCCTGGGGCGCGCTCTGCGGTGCGCTTACTTCCGACAGCGTCCAGCCGCCATTGCCATCGACCGCCAGCGCGTGGGTATGGAAACCCGCCAGCGTGCTGCGGTGGCCCACGCTCACCAGCATGGTCGAGCGCATCTGCTCGCGCAGCAGGTTGTACAGCGCATGCTCCAGGCCCTCGTCCATGGCCGAGGTGGATTCATCGAGAAAGACGATGACGGGCCGGTTGAACAGCACGCGCGCAAAGGCCAGGCGCTGCTGCTCGCCAATCGACAGGATGCGGGACCAATCCTGGTTGACATCCAGCTTGTCGGCCAGATGGGCCAGGCTGACCTGGCGCAGCGCCTGTTGAAGGTGCTCGTCGTCCTGCGGTGAAGCATCCATCGGATAGGCAATGGCCGTACGCAGGTCCCCCAGCGGCAGATACGGGCGCTGCGACAGGAACAGCGCCTGGTGGCCGCCCGGGCGGCCCACCGTGCCCTGGGCATGCGGCCACAGGCCGGCAATGGACCGCAGCAAGGTGGTCTTGCCACTGCCCGAAGGCCCCTTGATCAGCAGCGCCTGGCCGGGAATGAGCTTCAGTTGCAGGCCGCTGAGCAGGTGGTGGCCGTCCGGGCGGCTGACCTGCAGGTGCTCGATGTCCAGGGCGCCGGGCTGCTCTCTGTGGACGACCTGGGGCAGTTCGCGGGTCTGCGCATTGGCATCCAGAAAGCCGCACAGGCGATCCAGCGCAGCGCGGTACTGGGCGAAAGTGTCGTAGGAGGTTCGGAAGAAGGACAGCGCATCCTGCACCTGCCCGAAGGCCTGCGAGGTCTGCATCACATCACCGAGCTTGATGGCACCGCTGAAAAAGCGCGGCGCCTGCAGCAGAAAGGGAAAGACCACGGCCACCTGGTTGACGGTGAGGTTGAAGCCGTCGAACTTCAGGCTGCGGTAGACCAGCGCCCAGACATTGGCGATCAACGCCGAAAAGCGCGTCAAAAGCGTGTTGCGTTCGATGGCCGCGCCCTGGTAGAAGGCGATGTTCTCCGCATATTCGCGCACGCGCACCAGGGCGTAGCGGAAGTTGGCGGTCAGCCTCTCGTTCAGGAAGTTCAGCCGGATCAGCGGCTGGCCCAGGCGAAAGGCGATCAGCGTGGCGACGATCACATAGAGGTAGACCGCGAACACCATGGCCCGCGGAACCTCCACGCCCGCCACGGCAATCGGGGCAGACAGCCCCCAGAGAATGCCCGTGAACGCCACCAGCGAGACCACCGCGCTGACGGCACCCAGCGCCAGGGTCAGCGAGTTCGAGACAAAGGTGTTCACATCCAGCTCGATGCGCTGGTCGGGGTTGTCCACCGGCTCGTCCAGGAAGTGGCTGCGATAGTAGGCATCGCCGCGCATCCAGTCGGTGGTCACGCGCTCGTTGAGCCACACCCGCCAGCGGATGCGAAACGCCTGGTTCACATAGAAATTGAACAGCTCGCGCAGGATGTGGACCGTGGCCAGCACCGCAAAGATACCCAGGAAGCGCCAAAAGCCCTTCTGGTCCAGTTCCTGCAGCGCGCTGTAGAAGCCGTTGTACCAGTAGGAAAACAGCACGTTCATGCGCACCGAGACCAGGGCCAGCACCAGCAGCAGCGTGAACACCAGCAGCGGCCACCAGCTGTTTCTGGGGTGCAGGAACGGGCCGGCCAGCTGCCAGAACTGCCGACCCCAGCGGGTGAATCGAACCACCAGCAGCGCCACGGCCGCGAAAGCCACGACGGTGATCACTGAGGCCGCCGCCAGCCAGACCAGGCTTTCCTGCAGCGCCTTGCTCCAATCCATGTCCATGTCGGAGATCCTCGGGTTGTGTGGGTGGAGAGAATCTACTCCTGTTCAGACAGGCCGGCGGGCAGGCCTGGGCGCATGCCGGCAGCAAGCCATCTGCGCTTGCAATGCCCCCATCGCCGTTGCCGATGGGGCCGCTGCCGACAAGGCCGCTGCGCAGGATTAACATTCCGTGCGTGCCGCCCCGGCGGCAGGCACGAAGACAGGACCGGCCCGCGCGGTTCCCCCACGACAACAGCGATGCCCTCCCGGGGCCCTGCCCGGGCGGCTCAGACACAAGCCAGAACATGCCCGCATCGCCGCCCCAGGCCCACCCGCCACACGAC
>NZ_WUMG01000033.1:0-68190 GCF_009827015.1 Delftia sp. CH05
AGCGGGGGCAGCGGGGGCAGCGGGAGCCGCTTCCGACCCATCTTCGACTTCCTCCCGCCCGGCCGCTGGCCGCAGCGCCCGGGCCGATTCCAGGCCCGCAGCGGTGCCCGTTGCCAAGGAACCGAAACCCCAGTCCAAGCCAAAGACACGGCCAAGGCCCCAGGCCAAACCCAAGGCGGCGGCCGAGAAATCCAGGCCGCCCGTGGGCGTGACCGCCCAGGCCCAGGCCGGGCAGTTGCAGGCGGGCCTGCGCATAGAACCGCGCCTGCGCATGGAGCCGGTGGAGGAATGGCTGGGCACGGGCGGCACCCCGGGCGCCGCTGGCGCAGCCGGAACACCCGGGACACCCGAGGGCGGCGCCGCATCTGCGGCTCCCATGTTCGATGCGGGCAGCGAGCAGCTGGCCGAGGCCAACAAGCGCGTGCAGGCGCTGGAGGCCGAAATGGCGGCCTTCAAGAAGCGCGACACCGCCGACCGTGGGCAACTGGCCCAGCTACGGGCCGAACTGGAGGCCATGCGCCAGGAGTCGGGCGGCTCGTCGTGGCTGTTCAATGCGCTGCTGCTGGCGCTGATCGCCGCCGTGGCCGTGATCGCATGGATGGCCTGGAAAATGCGCTCGGGCGCCTCGCTGTTCTCGCGCGAGCCGGATGCCTGGCGGGAATCGGTGGAGCGTTCGTCGCAGGACCCCGTGCCGTCGAGCCCGCCGCATTCGCACGATGACGGGATCAACACCCTGCCGCATTCCCTGGACCCCCATCGGCCCACGCGGCCCATGGCACCCAGCCTGCGTGAACACCGGCCTGCGCCGTCGCCGGATGATCGCCGTGGCCCGGATACCCTGGCCTCGCCCTATGTGCAGCGCGGCGCGCAGATGCGCCCTGGCGTGACCTACGAGCTGCATGAGGACGTGGACCCCGGCGACTTCGGCCCGGCCACCATTCCCGTGCCTGTGTCCGTGCAGGCCGAGCTGCCCGAGCCGGAGGGCGAGAAGACCGCAGCGCGCTCGCCTGCGCCCGAGGCCATCAAGGCCCGGCGCATGGTGCAGCCCGGCGAAATGTTCGACGTGCAGCAGCAGGCGGAATTCTTCATCTCGGTGGGCGAGCACCAGCAGGCCATCGAGCTGCTGCGCTCGCACATCGCCACGCATGAGGATTCCTCGCCGCTGGCCTATCTGGAGCTGCTGCACCTGTACTACACGCTGAGCCGCCGAGACGACTTCGACCAGCTGCGCGCCCGCTTTGCCAAGCATTTCAACGCCCGCGTGCCGGCCATGCCGGGCTTCACCGACAAAGGCAGCAGCCTGCTGCAGGGCTATCCCGAGCAGCTGGCACGCATCGAGGCGCTGTGGCCTGTGGACGAAGTCGAGGACTGCCTGGCGCACTACCTGTTCAAGCAGGACGGTGCACCCGACCCCGATGCGCCAGCCCCCTTCGACCTGGCCGCTTTCGATGACCTGCTGCTGCTGCTGTCCATCGCGCGCACCTCGCCTGCCGGAACGCGCGGCGAGCCCGGCCCGCGCGAGCGCACCACGCCGCGCATGGTGGCGGGCACGGCCGCAGCCGGCGCAGCCACGGCCGGCGCAGCCGTCCTCGCATCGGCCGCGGAACCCGCTCCCGCACCGGCCGCCGCTGCCGCCTTCATGGATGTGGATTGGATGGCCGAGCTGCAACCGCCTCCGGTAGAGGCCGCACCGCAGCAGGCTGCCTCTTCCCTGTCGCCGCAGGATCCGGGCCTGGAGTTCACGCCCATGGACACGCAGGCGCTGTCCACGGTCTCCGGTACAGCCGGTGAGAAGGCAGCCGACAGCCGCGCGCCGGACTCCCTGTCCGCGCCGCTGCAGTTCGAAATGCAGCCGCTGGACTTCGACCTGGATCAGGCAGGCCAGCTGCCTGCCGGCCAGGTGCGTGCCGTTCCGCTGAGCGAGACGCCGTCCTTCATCCACGATGCGGCGGCACCGCTGCTGGACATAGACCTCACCGCGCTGGGCGAGGATGAACTGCCCACGGTGGACGTGCCTTCGCGCTTTCCGCCCGTGGTGCTGTCGGCGCCCGGCTCAGGCCCCGTGGGCTTCAGCGAGCACAATCTCAAGGCGCCGCTGAGCATGGATCTGGCGCTGGAGAACTGGGAACTGCAACCGCCCGAAACCCTTCGCGATCACCGCGGCCTGGACGAGCCCTTGAGCCGCTCGGTGGACATGCTGCTGTCGCGCGAGACCGACCCGGCCTTTCGGACCACGCCACAGGCTCCGTCGCCGCAGGGTGACGGCAAGGAGCCGTCCAAGGACTGAGCCAGGTGCACATGCAAAAAAGGGAGCAGATGCTCCCTTTTTTGATGTGTGGTCCCGCAAAGGATCAGTTCGCAGCCTGCATGCTGGCAAGCAACTGCTGCGCCGCCGCTTCCGGGTCCTCGGCATTGACCAGTGCCCGCACCACGGCCACCGAGCCCACGCCCGTGGCGCGCACGGCCGGGAATTGGTCGGCCGAGATGCCGCCGATGGCCACCAGCGGATAGCGCTGCATCAGGCGCACATAGGCGCCCAGGCGCGCCAGGCCCTGCGGAGCCGTGGCCATTTTCTTGAGCGTGGTGGGAAAGACGGCGCCCAGCGCGATGTAGCTGGGCTGCACGGCATGGGCGCGCACCATTTCGGCATAGCCATGCGTGCTCACGCCCAGGCGCAGGCCCGAGGCGTGGATGGCCTGCAAGTCGGCGCCGGCCAGCGCGTCCAGGTCCTCCTGGCCCACATGCACGCCATAGGCGCCGGCATCGATGGCCTCGCGCCAGTGGTCGTTGATGAAGAGCAGGGCGCCCGTGCCTTCCACGGCGGCCACGGCGGCGCGCACTTCGCGCGCGATGGCGTCGCGGTCCTCGGACTTGAAGCGCAGCTGCACGGTGGGCACACCGGCGCGGGCCATGCGGCCCACCCATTGCGCGTCGGGCAGCACGCCGTACAGGCCCAGGGACCTTGGGCACTCCGGGAAGGCCAGTGCGGGATCGGCGCCCTCCAGGCCGAAGTCGCGCGGATCGTCGGGCCATAGCGTGGCCTCGAAGCGGCCCCTGCGCAGCGTCTGCGCCTGCCAGGCACAGGCCAGCGTCTCGGCGTCGATGGCGATGAAACCCAGGGCGCTGCAGGCCTGCAGCGCCGCAAGATAGGCCGGCTCCTGGCGCTGTGCCTGCGGCACGGGCTGCGAGGGCAGGGCGGAGCCTTCAGGGGCAAAGGTGGCGCCGTGCAGGCGCACGATGGCATCTGCCCAGGATTGGATGGAGTCGTTGCTCATGGCCGGTCTCCTCAGCCGTGGTGCCAGAACGGCGTTCCCAGCACGGGCGTGCTGGGCTGGGCGGCCGATTGCTCGGCCATGGCGCCGGCGCGGTGGGCGGCGTGGCCGGCGTTCACGGCGTCGGCGAAGGCGCCGGCCATGGCGACGGGATCTTCGGACAAGGCCACGGCCGTGTTCAGCAGCACGGCGTCATAGCCCCATTCCATGACCTGGCAGGCGTGCGAGGGGCGGCCCAGGCCCGCATCCACGATCAGCGGCACCTTCAGGCGCTCGCGCAGCGTCTGCATGGCATAGGGGTTGACGGGGCCGCGGCCCGTGCCGATGGGCGCTGCCCAGGGCATGACGGCCTGGCAGCCCACATCCACCAGGCGCTGGCACAGCACCAGGTCCTCGGTGGTGTAGGGCAGGACCTGGAAGCCGTCCTTGATGAGGATGGAGGCGGCCTCGACCAGGTTCAGCGTGTCGGGCTGCAGGGTGTAGTCGTCGCCGATCAGCTCCAGCTTGATCCAGGGGGTCTCGAAGACTTCGCGTGCCATCTGGGCCGTGGTCACGGCTTCCTGCACGGTCATGCAGCCGGCCGTGTTGGGCAGCACGGGCACGGCCAGCTTCTTGAGCAATTCCCAGAAGCTGGCACCGGTCTCGGCGGCATTGCTGCCCTGGCGGCGCAGCGAGGCCGTGACCATGGCGGGGCGGGCACGCTGCACGGCAGCTTCCAGCACGGCGGGCGAGGGGTAGCGGGAGGTGCCCAGCAGCAGGCGGCTGTCAAAGCGCTGGCCGTACAGGACCAGGCTGTCGTCGGAGGAAGGGGCGGAAGTCGTCATGGCGTGAGGCAATGGGAGAGTCGGATGGGGCATCAGCCGCCGGTCACCGGCGAGATCACTTCGAGGCGGTCGCCGTCGTTCAGCGCCTGCTCGGCATAGCGGGTCTTGGGCACGAAGACGGTGTTGATGGCCACGGCAAAGGGCGGGCGCGGCGCAAGCTGGGCCAGCGCGTCGGCCACGGTGGCTCCGTCGCTCAGTTCGGTCGCTTGCTGGTTGATGGTGATGTTCATGGCGGCTGAGGGGAAACGAAAGGCGGGTACGGGGGGCTTGTTCGATCTTAGGCAGAGCCGGTCTTGTCGGCCCTGCATGCATGTCCGGTCTGTTGTGCGTGAAAGTGCCGTGCGTGCCGTTCAGGCGGCTGCCTTGTGCTGCGATGGCGCATGCTCGACGGCAACATCGAAGCGGCGGGCCAGTTCGGAATCACCGCTGTCGAGCAGCTCCAGCACCACGTCCAGCATGGCCGGCGCGATCATGAAGCCATGGCGGTACAGGCCGTTGACCTCCATCACGCGCGGCGCGCTCCAGCGCACGGCCGGCAGATTGTCGGGCAGGGTGGGGCGGCACTGGGTGGCGATCTCGACGATGCGGCCCTCGGCAAAACCCGGATGCACGGTGTAGGCGGCGCTCAGCAGCTCCAGCGTGGAGCGCACGCTGGCCGGCGACATGTCGTCGGATTCGATCTCGGTAGCGCCGATGACGAAGAGGTGGTCCTCCTTGGGCGCAATGTAGATCGGATAGCGCGGATGGATCAGGCGCGTGGGCCGCTGCAGCGTGACCTCGGGCGCATGGATGCGCACCACCTCGCCGCGCACGCCGCGCAGCGCAGGCCACTGGCCGCGTGCGCCCAGGCCCCGGCAGTCCAGCACCCAGTCGGGCTGGCCCGGCGTGCCGGGACGGAAGTCGGCCAGCTCGCGCGGCTGGTTCCAGTGCTGCTCCACGCCCAGGCGGGTCAGCGTGGCGTGGAGCGCGGCCAGCAGCTGGCGGTTGTCGAGCTGGCCTTCGCCCTGCAGGTACATGGCCTGGGCAAATCGCCGCTCAAGCGCGGGCTCGCAGTCGTGCAGGGCCTGGTCGGCCAGCGGCTGCAGCGCGGGAAGGCTGGGGTTGATGCGGCGGTTTTTCTCCAGCAGGCCGAAGAAGCGCTGGGCATCGCCCGCGTCCTGCCGGTGCCAGAGGATGAGTGTGCCGTATTGCTGGAAGAACACGGGCGCATCGAGCTGGGCCAGCAGTTCGGGCCAGCGCGTCAGGCCGTGCTGGCCCATGCGCACCACGCCGGGCTCGGTGATGGCCGATTCCGCCAGGGGCGCGAGCATGGCGGCGGCCACGCGGGCCGCGGCGCCATCGCCTTCGGGGCCGTGGGCGTCGTATACGGCAATGCCGTGGCCGCGACGGGCCAGCGCCAATGCCAGCAGCCGGCCCATGAGGCCGCCGCCCAGAATGGCGATGCGGGAAGAAGCTTGTAGAACGGACATGTGCATCTGGTGGTCAAGTGCGCCCATGCCCGTGGGACTGCCGGCCGGCTGTCCGCGCACAGGGCATGTGCTGGACAAAACGCGGCGTACCACCCCGATTGATTGAAACTCCCCACGCCAGCATGACCTGGATCGGGTGCAGGGGCGCTGCGCGGCAAGGTGCCTGTGGTGCAGGCTTGTGCGGCAGGGGGCTGGTCGCCCCGGGGCCCCAGGGTGTTTCTCAGTCACGCATCGGTGAGGCGGGCCAGGCCCTGTTTCACCGACGGGACACCCCTGTTTCGTCCGTCAGCAGGCATTACAGCACATCCCGCAGCTGCCGGTATTGACCATGCGCATGGGTGATAATTTTCGCCCATGACTGCCGACCACTCCCCTTCGACCGCCGCATCCCCCGAACCGGCTCCCGCCGCGCGCAAGCGCTATGCACGCGTGCTCATCATCGCGGGCTCCGACAGCGGCGGCGGCGCCGGCATACAGGCCGACCTCAAGACCTGCAGCGCCCTGGGCTGCTACGGCATGACGGCCATCACGGCCATCACCGTGCAGAACACGCTGGGCGTCAGCGGCATCCACGGCATTCCCGTGGACATACTGCGCGGCCAGATCGATGCGGTGGTCGAGGACATCGGCGCCGACGCCGTCAAGATCGGCATGCTGGCCACGCCCGAGGTGGTGCAGGTGGTGGCCGATGCCATCCGCCGCCACCAGCTGCGCAACGTGGTGCTCGACCCCGTGATGGTGGCCACCAGCGGCGACCGGCTGATTGCCCCGGAAACCGCCTCCGTGCTGGTGCGCGAACTGTTCCCCCTGGCCACCGTGGTCACGCCCAATCTGGACGAGGCGGCGCTGCTGCTGGGCCACTCCATTGATGGCATAGACGCACTGGGCGGCGCCGTGCAGGAACTGCTGGCGCTGGGCGCGCCGGCCGCATTGCTCAAGGGCGGGCACTTGTCGGGCGATCTGGTGGTGGACCTGCTGGGCCATGGCAACGGCCAGCGGCTGCGCCTGCAGTCGCAGCGCATTGCCACGCACAACGGGCACGGCACGGGCTGCACGCTGTCTTCGGCGATTGCCTCGCACCTGGCGCTGGGCCTGCCGCTGGAGACGGCCGTGGCCCAGGCGCGCGAGTACATCCTGGGCGCGATTGCGGCCGGTGCCGATGTGTTCACGGGCGCCGGCCACGGTCCGCTGAACCACGGCTATGCGCCGCGCGCGCAGGTCGTGGTCAACGGCTGAACGTTCGGCGCAGCGCCTGGTTCACCAGCCCCAGGTCAGGCTGCGCGCCACCCAGCCCTTTTGGCCGTTGTCGCGCTGGACATGGGCCCAGGAGCCCTGCTTCTTGAGCGTGCGCACCACCTCCAGCTCAGCCAGCTTGCCCACCACGCGGTGTTTCTGGCCCGGGCCTGCGCGCAGATTGGCGGTGCGCCCGGTCACCACCATGTGCGGGGTCTTGCCGGTCAGCGGCGCATGCACCCAGCCCAGCGTGCTCTCGTTGTCCCTGACGCGCAGCCACTGGCCCTTGCGCTGCACCACCTGCAGCGGATAGCCCTTGCCCAGTTCCCACAGCGTGGCCGAGCGCGTGGTGGGCTGCTGCCGCACATTGACGCTGGATCCCTTGACGCTGACGAACTCGCGCGCATGGGCGGCGGCCGGGGCCAGGGTGGTGGTGAGGACGGCGAGGGCGGTGGCGGCTGCGGCCATCCAGCGGGCGGCACGGCTTTTGTTGCAAGACACGGGAACAGGTCTCCTTTCGTTTGAGAAAGGCTGGCGCGCGAAGACTTTCCGGCGCGAGCCCGGGGAAAGCGCGTGGGATCAGGCGATGTAGCTATAGTTCCTGAATGAAACTGACGTGCGACGCCCCGGCTTCATGCGCAACCGGGCAAGCTTGCCTTACGCTTGCCGCACAACCGTGTTTTCCAGGAGGGCTTGTATGCACCATGCTGTTTCCCGATCCGGCGCCCATGTCCGGCACGCTGCAATCCTGACGGCCTGTCTTGCCGCGGGACTGGCGGATGCGCAGGGACCAGAGACGCAGGCGCAGGAGGCGCAGGCTGTGGCCACAGCCGCCGAGGGCCGCGATGCGGCCAGGGCGCAGGAGGGTGCGGTGAATCGCCCGGAATTCGGACCCGCGCTGCTGGCGGCCGCGCAGGCCGGCGAAGCGCTGCAGGTACGCGACTGGCTCAAGCGCGGCGCACCTGTCGATGTGCGTGACCGGCAGGGCAATACGCCGCTGCTGCTGGCCGTGCGCGGCAACCATGTGGAAGTCGCGCGCTCGCTGCTGGTCCATGGGGCCAACCCCAATCTCAAGAATGACCTGCAGGACAGTGCCTATCTGCTGGCCGGTGCCCTGGGCCGCCTGGAGATACTGCGCATGACGCTGTCGTACGGCGCCGATCTGCAAAGCACCAACCGCTACGGCGGCACGGCGCTGATCCCGGCCTGCGAGCGCGGCCATGTCGATACCGTGCAGGCCCTGCTGGCCGCCGGTGTACGGGCCGACCATGTGAACCGGCTGGGCTGGACCTGCCTGCTCGAAGCCGTTTTGCTGGGCGACGGAGGCCCGCGCTACCAGGACATCGTCCGCCAGCTGATCGCGGCCAGGGCCGATCTCAATCTGCCCGACAAGGATGGCGTGACCGCCGTCGTCCACGCCCGCCAGCGCAGCCAGCATGAGGTGGAGCGCCTGTTGCAGGAGGCTGGAGCGCGCTGATCGGCGCAAGCGAAAACGCCTGAAACCAGGGGTGATGCGCCAGATTCAGACGGGTCTGATTGCTTTGGAAAGGCTGCGTTGCAAATGATTCCCATTTTCAACGTGGATCTTTGCCATGCGCACAGCACATTTGCTATCTCGACCCTTCGTCTCCGGCCCCCAGTCGTGCCTTTTTTCGGTGTTCGCTGCGGCGCTGGTCACGCCCGCTTATGCGCAGGACGCCACTGCCGATGAGCGTCAGGTGCAGTTGGCGCCCTTGACCGTCTCCGGGCAGCGCTCCACCGGCTCGCGCACCGAGGCATCCGAATCGGCCAAATACGCCAAGCCGCTGCTGGATGTGCCGCAGACCATCACCGTGGTGCCCGGGCAGGTGCTGCAGGAGCAAAACGCCCTGAGCCTGCAGCAGGCGCTGTCCAATGTATCCGGCATCACCTTCAATGCGGGCGAGGGCGGTGCAGGCTCGGGCGACAGCATCAACATCCGCGGCTTCAGCGCCAACGCCAACCTGCAGATCGACGGGCTGCGCGACAGCGGGCAGAAGAGCCGAAGCGATCTCTTCAACACGCAATCCGTCGAGGTCATCAAGGGACCCAACTCGGTCTTCGGCGGCGCGGGCACCTCGGGCGGCAGCATCAACATGATCAGCAAGCAGCCCAAGGCCCATGACTTCACCGAGGCCGACGCTGGCCTGGGCACGGCCAGCTACCGGCGCCTCACGCTCGACACCAACAGGGTGCTGGCTGGCGGCAAGGCTGCCATGCGCCTGAACCTCATGGGCCATGACAGCGACGTGGCGGGGCGCAATGCCATCTTCAAGCGGCGCTGGGGCGTGGCGCCCTCGCTGGCCCTGGGGCTGAATTCGCCCACGCGCCTGACCCTCGGCTTCTTCCACCAGAACGATGACAATCTTCCCGACTATGGCGTGCCGGCCTTTCGCGGCAAGATGCTCGATGGCGTCTCGCGCAATGCCTATTTCGGCTGGCGCAACCTTGATCGGGAAAAGATCGGCCAGGATGCCCTGACCGCGAAGATCGAGCATGATTTCGCCTCGGGCGCCAAGCTGCAGAACCTCTCGCGCTACTCGCGGCTGAGCCGCGATACCGTGATCTCGGCCTCGCATGTCGATCTGAGGGGCATGCAGCCTGGCTACTACCGGCCCGCAGGTCCGCAGGCCTATGGCCGCGATGCGGCCACCACCCTGTGGATCAACCAGACCAACCTGACCCAGCGCTTCGACACAGGCGTGCTGGGGCATACGCTGGTCACGGGCTTCGAGATCGCACGCGAGACCTATGACCGCACCACCTCTTCCTACAGCATCAACCGGCAGTTCCCGGCCGGCGGCTATCCGCTGGCCCGTCCGCCCGGATACTGGACGGGCACCACGGATCTGCAAAACAGCGGAAGGAACGAAACCCGCCTGGACACCCGCGCGCTGTATGCCACCGACTCCATTGCGCTGGGGCCGCGCTGGGATCTGAACCTGGGCCTGCGCTACGACTGGATCGACGGGCGCTCCAACGCCGCAACGGCCGCTGGCGTGCGCACCTCGGTGGACAGTTCCGACGGCCGGCTCAGCGGCCGCACGGCCCTGAGCTTCAAGCCCGCCGACAACGGCCGCATCTACCTGGCCTATGGCACGGCCTTCAACCCCTCCGCGGAATTCCTGGTCTCCAATGGTTCCGGCCTGGATGCGGCCACGGCCTCGCTGGCGCCCGAGAAGAACACCAGCCTGGAGCTGGGAACCAAGTGGGATGTGCTGGACCGCCAGCTGGCGCTGACAGCCGCGCTGTTCCAGGTGGACAAGACCAATGCCCGAGAGCAGATGGCCGATGGCAGCTATCTGCTGGCCGGTGAGCAGCGCGTGCGGGGGCTGGAACTCGGGGCTGCAGGCAAGGTGACTCCGCAATGGGACCTCTTCGCCAACTACACCTTCATGGCCAGCAAGACCCTCAAGTCATTGAACGAGCCTGCGCGTGTGGGCCAGGCGCTGGGCAATACGCCGCGCCATTCGCTGAACCTGTGGACTACCTATGCGTTGCCGCAGGGCTGGACGGTGGGCTATGGCGCGCGCTTCGTGGGCACGCGCAATGTCACCTCGGCCGGCGACGGCAAGCTGTCCGCTTACTGGGTGCACAGCGCCATGGTCGGCTATGAACTCAACGGGCAATGGAAGCTCCGGCTCAATCTCGACAACATCGGCAACAAGGCCTACGTGGCCGGCGTGCGCCAGCGCCTGGGCGAGCAGTCGCGTTCTTCGGCCGTGGAGTACGGAGAGGGTCGCACGGTCAGATTGACCGCGCTCTACCAGTTCTGAGAAGCACGATGGCCTGGTTTCCGGTGCCGTGGGCGCCGGGACGCCGGGACGCCGGGACGCCGGGACGCCGGGACAGGATGAATCAGGCTTGAATCGGGCTGCCCCCAGGGGCAGCTTTTTTCTTTGGCGGCCACCTTGCCTGGGGCAAAAAAAGAGCCCGCACAAGGCGGGCTGGTGATGGTCAGGCCGACGGCAAAAACCGCCGACACGCAAGCATCTTACTGGATCTTGGCCTTTTCGCGCAGCGATTCCTGGAATTGCGCCAGCTTTTGCTGTTGCAGCTGCTGCACGATCTGGGGCTTGACTTCCTCGAACTTGGGCAGTTCGGCCTGGCGCACGTCGTCCTGGCGGATGATGTGGTAGCCGAACTGGCTCTTGACCGGCTCCTGGGTCATGCCGCCCTTTTCGAGCTTGATCAGTGCTTCGGAGAACTCGGGCACGTAGTTGCCGGGGTTGGCCCAGTCGAGGTCACCGCCACGGGCGCCGGATCCGGGGTCCTTGGACTCCTTCTTGGCGATGTCTTCGAACTTCTTGCCGGCCTTGATCTCGGCAATGATGGCCTTGGCGCGGTCTTCCGACTCGACCAGGATGTGGCTGGCCTTGTATTCCTTGCCGCTGTTGGCAGCGACGGCCTTGTCGTACTCGGCCTTGGCTTCGGCGTCGGTCACGGGGTTCTTCTTCTGGAAGTCTTCGAACAGCGAGCGGATCAGGATGGTCTGGCGGGCCAGTTCCATCTGCTGCTTGTAGGCTTCGCTGTTGGCCAGGCCGCGCTTGTTGGCTTCCTGCATGAAGATCTCGCGGGCGATGACTTCTTCCTTGATCTGCCCTTCCATCTCGGGCGTGATGGGGCGGCCGCTTTGCTCGATCTGCTGCTTGAGCACTTCGGCGCGTGCCTTGGGCACAGCCTTGCCGTTGACGACGGCGATGTTCTGGGCCGAGGCGGACAGGGCTGCGGTGCTCAGCACGGCGGCAGTCACCAGGCTGGTCAGAAGCTGTTTTTTCATGCGAATTCCAGAGATGAAGGAAAAATTGATTCTATAGCGTGGATACGCAACAGGCTCCGAATCTTCGGAGCCTGTAAAAGTTCAAAGAACCTCGATGGCGATGGCGTGAGCGCCCTGGTCAATGAATTCTTGCAGCGCATCATACACAAGGCGGTGGCGTGCCACGCGCGGCTTGCCTTGAAACAAAGGTGACGCAATGCGCACGCGGAAATGCGTGCCGAAGCCGGTGCCGTTGGCTCCCACATGGCCGGCGTGCTGGTGGCTTTCGTCGATCACTTCCAGGTGATCGGGGGCGAGGCGCTCGCGCAGCACGGCCTGCATGGCTTCTGCGGTGATGGGCAGTGGATGGGCGGGGGCGCTCATGGCTGCTTGTCCTGTTGCACGCCGGACGGGGGCAGGGCGTCGGGCGTGGCGGCGGCTGCCTCGCCCTTGTCTTCCTGCATGAAGCGGCTCATGTAGATGGCCTGTCCGATCACGAAGACCAGCATCAGCCCCATGCCGCCGAACAGCTTGAAGTTGACCCAGGTGTCGGTGTCGAAGCGGTAGGCGATGACCAGGTTGAGCGCGCCCATCACCGCGAAGAAGGCTGCCCAGCTCCAGTTCATGGTGCGCCAGGCGTTGTCCGGCAGTTGCAGTTGCGCGCCCATGACGGAGCGCAGCAGGTTCTTGCGAAATACCAGCTGGCCAATCACCAGGGCGCCGCCCATGAGCCAGTACAGCACCGTGGGCTTCCACTTGATGAAGGTGTCGTTGTGGGCGAGCAAGGTGGCGCCGCCGAACAGCACGATCACGCCCAGGCTGACCCATTGCATGGGCTCGACCTTGCCATGGCGCACGCGCAGGTAGGCGATCTGCGCGATGGTGGCGACGATGGCCACGGCCGTGGCCGTGTAGATGCCCCAGACCTTGAAGGCGACGAAGAACAGGATGATGGGGAAAAAGTCGATCAGTAACTTCATTGGAAGATTTCGATGGGCTTGGAGTCAGGCATGGTGCCTGAGCGCTTGGCAGGCGCATTGTGGCGCAGCCGGCGCGGCCCGGCATCGGTGCAGGGCCGCGCCGGCTGGGGTTTTTGCGGGCCTGGGGCCTAGGCCTTGGGCGGCTCGAATTCCAGCGACGCGGAATTCATGCAGTAGCGCAGCCCTGTGTCGGAGGGACCATCGGGGAACACATGGCCGAGGTGGGCGCCGCACTGGCTGCAGACAGTCTCGGTGCGCACCATGCCATGGCTGCGGTCCACGATTTCGGTGATGGCGCCTGGGATGGCGCGGTCGAAGCTGGGCCAGCCACAGCCGGCGTCGAACTTGGTATCGGAGTCGAACAGCTTGGCGCCGCAGCAGATGCAGTGGTAGCTGCCATCGGCCCAGAACTGCTCATAGCGGCCTGTGAAGGGGCGCTCGGTGGCCGCGTGGCGCGTCACCTGGAAGGCGGCGGGCTCGGCGCCCTTGGCCTGCAGCTCGGCCTGCCATTCCTGCTCGGTCTTGTGGATGGGAAAGCTCATGATGAACAGCTGATCTCGATGGAGGAAGC
Organism: Delftia sp. CH05; assembly: GCF_009827015.1. Taxonomy (NCBI): domain Bacteria; kingdom Pseudomonadati; phylum Pseudomonadota; class Betaproteobacteria; order Burkholderiales; family Comamonadaceae; genus Delftia; species Delftia sp. CH05. The sequence goes on from NZ_WUMG01000033.1 coordinate 13,127, forward strand.
CCAGTCGGGCGGGAAGCCTGCCCATTCGGCATGCTCGGCGTGGGGTGCGAACGGGGTCTGCAGCACGGCCAGCAGCTGGCGCACCGCGGTGAAGTCGCCCGCCTTGGCTGCGCGGATGGTGATTTCTCCCAGGTGGTTGCGCAGCACGAAGCGCGGATTCGATTCTTGCATCAGCGCGGCCGCTGCCGTGCCATCCACGGTCGCAAGCTGCCGTACGTAGCCTGCCGCCCAGGCGTCGAAGGCGGGCCGGTCCAGCACCAGGTCGCGCACGGGCTCCAGGTCGGGCTCGGTGCCGCCGGCAGTGGCCACGGCATCGGTCAGGCGGCTGAAGAAGATGGTGTAGTCCACGGCGTTGTCGGCCATGAGCTGCAGCAGCGGGTTCACCAGGGCGGCAAAGCGCGCCTCGGCAGGCGGCGTGCCGGGAGCATCTTCGGGCAGGCCCAGCTTGCGCAGCATGAGAGAGCCATAGGCCTGCGGAAACACCTGCTTGTACGACTCCAGCGCCGCAATGGTCAGCTCCTCTTCGCCGATCAGCGGCAGCAGGGCTTGGCCCAGGCAGTACAGGTTCCAGTACGCGACCTGGGGCTGGCGGTTGAAGGCGTAGCGGCCCTGGGTGTCGCTGTGGTTGCAGATATGGCCGGGGTCGAAGGCGTCGAGGAACTGGAAGGGACCGTAGTCGATGGTCAGGCCCAGGATGCTCATGTTGTCCGTGTTCATCACGCCATGGCAAAAGCCCACCGCCTGCCAGTGCGCCAGCAGCCGCGCCGTGCGCTCACTCACGGCCTGCAGGAAGTTGGCGTAGGCGTTGCCGGCCAGTGCCTCGGCCGTGCGGCATTCGGGGTAGTAGCGGTCGATCACGTAGTCGGCCAGCTGGCGCAGCGGCGCCATCTGGTCGCGCGCCGCAAAGTGCTCGAAGTGGCCAAAGCGTATGAAGCTGGGCGCCACGCGCGCCACCACGGCGGCGGTCTCGATCTCTTCGCGGCGAATGGGGGCGGGCGATCCGGTCACGCTCAGCGCGCGCGTGGTGGGAATGCCCAGGGCGTGCATGGCTTCGCTGCACAGGAATTCACGGATGGACGAACGCAGCACGGCGCGTCCGTCGCCCATGCGCGAGTAGGGCGTGCGGCCCGCGCCCTTGAGCTGGATTTCCTGGCCCGAGGCGGTCTCGCCCAGCAAGATGGCACGGCCGTCGCCGAGCTGGCCGGCCCAGACACCGAACTGGTGGCCGCTGTAGACGCTGGCCAGCGGATGGCTGCCGGGCAGCACGGTATTGCCGGTGAGCGCCTGCAGGGCCTCATCGGAGGCCAGCCATTGCGGGTCCAGGCCCAGCAGCTCGGCAGTGCCGGTGCTGGTGGCGATCCAGTGCGGCTCGGGCAGCGGCGTGGGGCGCAGATGGGTGAAGAAGTCGGGGCCCAGGGCGGCAAAGCCATCCTGCCAGGAGATGGGAAGGCGCGGGGAGGTCGCCGGAGCCCGGCCTTCGGCGGCAGCGTGCAGGTTCATGAGGGAATTGTCCCCCAGCGCCTATGCCCCGTGGGGCGCAAGGTTCATGCGCGCATTCACCGCATGCATTCACGCACGCAGTTGCTGCCGGTACTGGCCCGGCGGCATGCCGAACCATCGGCGGCAGGCGCGAAAGAGGTTGCTCTGGTCCACGAAGCCCAGCAGGTCGGCCACCTCGGCCAGGCTGTGGCGCGGCTCGCCCAGGTACTGCCGGGCCAGCTCGCGGCGGGTGTCATCCAGCAATTGCTGGTAGCTGGTGCTCTCGGCCTGCAGGCGGCGCTGCAAGGTACGGTCGGTCAGGCCCAGCACTGCGGCCACTTCCTCGCGGCGCGGCTCGCCCTGGGGCAGCAGGCGCGCAATCTCATGGCGCACGCGGGCGCCCACGCCGGCCTGGCCCAGCTGGTCCAGCTCGGACTCGACCAGTTTTTCGTGCAGGGCCAGCAGTTCGGGGTTGTGCGTCGGGATGGGCGCGAGCAGGTCGTCTTGCGACAGCAGGAAGCGGTTGGCGCGCTCGCCAAAGCGCGGCAGCAGGCCGAAGGCCTGTCGGTAGCGGGCCTCGTGCAGGGGCGAGGGCGCCTGGGCCATGAATTCCACGGCCAGCGGCTGGACTTCGCGCCGCGTCAGCCAGCTGCACAGCACCAGCAGCGTGAGCACGGCGAACTCCACGCGCTGGCGCGGCACGGCGCGCGTGGCGCCGATGTGGTGTATGGACAGCCAGTGGCCGCGCGCATCGCGCTCCAGCGTGAAGGCGGTGGCGTCCGAGATCACGGCCATGTGGCGCTCCAGGTCACGAAAGCCCGCCAGCAGGTGCGGGCTCGAAGCCAGCGAGTAGCCCACCAGGTCGATGTTGCCGTGGCGCGCGGCCAGCTGCCGGTCCAGGCCCAGCGTGGGATTGGCCGACTGCGCCACTGCCAGCTCCCACAGCCGGCTCACGCGGTCCACATCGATGCGGGTCTGCGAATGCTGCAGTGCGGCAAGGTCGATGTTGGCCTCCTCACTCAGCCTTTCCACGGCCAGCCCCTCGGCGGCCATCATGTCCAGGATGCCCCGCACCCATGCGGCGGAGCTGCTGCGCTGCGTTGTCATGGCCGGGTTTTCCTGGGCCGTCCGGGGCGCCTTTTGCGTTCTGAAGTCACTTTTTTGGCTTGGTTGCGATAGCGGCGTGCGGGCGCGCTGTTCCTAGAATTTTTGCAGCGCGGCGAACGACTGCGCAGTGTGGCCCAAGGGCCGGGCACGGCCCATACGGGAAACCCCAAAATCATAGGAGACAAGCATGTGCACAGGACAGCGGTGGATGGCTGGCGGCATACGCCTGGCCGTGGCTTCAATGGCTTTGTGGCTCGCGGCCTGCGGCGGCTCGGGCGGCGGCGGCCCCGAGTTGCGCGAGACGGCCTACGGCCCCTTGCGCGGCGTGGACGACGGCGCCGCCACGGGCACCTATTACTGGAAGGGCGTGCCCTTTGCCCAGGCCCCCGTGGGCGCGCTGCGCTGGCAGCCGCCGGCCGAGCCCAAGGCCTGGGAGGGCGTGCGCGAGGCGCGCCAGTTCGGCAATGCCTGCCTGCAGATCGGGCGCATGTACGGCCCGGGCGCCAACAACCGCTTCGACGACACCATTGCCTCCACCCTGGGCCAGCCCGTGGGCAGCGAGGACTGCCTGACGCTCAACATCTGGCGCCCGGCCAGCGGCGTCGAGAAGCTGCCGGTGCTGGTGTTCATCCATGGCGGCAGCGCCATCTCGGGCTATACGGCCGACCCGCTGTATGACGGCGCCGCCCTGGCACGCGCCGCCAATGCCGTGGTGGTCACGGCCAACTACCGGCTGGACATCCTGGGCTACATGCACATGCCGCAGATGCAGGCCGGCGCGCCGGCCACGGGCAACTTCGCGCTGCTGGACAACCTGCAGGCGCTGCGCTTTGTGCAGCGCAATATCGCGGGCTTTGGCGGCGATCCGGGCAATGTCACGCTCATGGGCCAGTCGGCGGGGGCCACCAATGTGCTGGCGCTGCTGGCGGCCGAGTCGGCGCGCGGCCTGTTCCACAGGCTGGTGCCCATCAGCGGCGGGCTGTCGCTGCCGTCCAACCTGCCGGCCGGCGTGCTGGCCACGCTCAAGCCGGCTTCGGCCTACGCCACCCAGTCCGCGCTGCTGCTGGCCCATCTGATGGTGGCCGATGGGCTGGCTGCCGATGTGGCGGCTGCGGCCACGGTGGCTGCCGGCTGGACACCGGCGCAGATCGCGGCCTACCTGCGCGGCAAGGACGCCCGCGTGCTGCTGCAGACCCTGGTGGCCAAGGGCCTGACGGGCGCGGGGCCGATTCCCGACGGCCTGCTGCTGCCCACCGACCCCATGGCCGCGCTGGCTGCGGGCCAATACAACCGCATGCCTGTGATGGCCGGCTACACGGCCGAGGAGGGCAAGCTGTTCGCGCCCCTGCTGGCTGCGCTGGGCGGCAAGCCGGGCTTCAGGATCGATGATGCGGCGCGCTTTCGCATGATGCAGTCCTTCGACGCGCAGTCGCCCAATGCGCCGGGCCTGGCCGACATCATCGATGCTGCCTACCTGCCCGTCGATACGCCGGTCACCGGCTACAACGCCCGCATGGCGCAATTGACCCATCTGTTCGCCGATCCCAGCCGCGACCAGTTGCTCAATACGCTGCGCACCCGGCAGGCCGAGGTCTGGAGCTACCGCTTCGACTGGGCGCGCCAGCCCGCGCCCTGGAACACGGTCTACGGCGCGGCCCATGCCTTCGATCTGCCGTTTCTCTTCGGCAACTTCGGGCCATCCGTGTTCTCCCGCGTGACCAACAGCACGGCCAATGCACCGGGGCGGCTGGCGCTGTCGAACGCCATGATGGCCAGCCTCAAGGCCTTCATGCAGACGGGCGACCCGCAGAACGCGGCCCTGGGCCAGACATGGAAGCCCTGGCCGTCCAGCCTGGTCTTCGACGCCGAGCTGGGCGCGACCAGCATCCGGCTGCAGTGAGCGATCAGGTGAGCGAGTAGATGAGCGAGCAGGGGCTTGCCGCGGCAAGCCCCGAGAGATAGCCAACAACAACGAAGGAGACAGGTACCCATGACAGCCAAGACCGTTTTCACACAGGCCTGGCGCTGGCCGCTGGCGGGGGCCATTGCCGCCGCCGCCGTGGGCCTGGCCGCCTGCGGAGGGGGATCGTCGGGCATGCCCGCGCCCATGGGGCCGGGCCAGCAATCGGGCTACATCACCCTGCCGGACGGCAGCAGGATGCGCTACTCGCTGCTGCTGCCCGAGGGGCAGGGCCCGTTCCCGCTGCTGGTCGAGTACGACGGCTATATCTCGGGCTCGTACCCCAACATCAGCAGTCCCTGGACCAAGGAAGGCTATGCGGTCATGGGGCTGAACGTGCCGGGCACGGGCTGCTCCACGGGGGATGACAAGGTGTTTGACGCCAGCGTAGGTGCGGCCGGGGCCTTCGCCATCGAGTGGGCCGGGCGGCAGGCCTGGTCCAACGGCCGCATCGGCATGATCGGCTACTCGTACTCGGGCTACAACCAGCTGTGGGTGGCGGCGCACCGGCCCAAGGGGCTGATGGCCATCACGCCCAGCAAGAATGTGGGCGATCCCTACCGCGACGTGGGCTATCCGGGCGGCATTGCCAACATCGGCTTTCCGGCGCAGTGGTGGAACGGCTTCCCGCGCATCTGGCGCACGGCCGCCGACCTGGCCGTGAAGAACGGCGGCGACACGGAATGCGCCAAGACGGTGGCCGACAACATCGAGAAGATCAAGCGGCCCGAGCTGGACCTCATCAAGTGGCTGGACAACCCCTATGCCGATGGCCTGTACCTGGAGCGCAGCGCCATGCTGCAAAGCGGCAAGATCAATATCCCCACGCTGGGCACGCAGTCCTGGCAGGACGAGCAGATCGGCCCGCGCTCGGGCTACTACGAGGACACCATTGCGCCTGACAGGATGTGGCTGGTCAGCTCCAACGGCGACCACCACACGAACATCACCTCGGACCATATCGACCAGACGCTGAAGCGCTTCCTGGCGCGCTTCGTCAAGGGCGAGGACAACGGTTTCGACAAGGAGCCGCGCGTGCGCCTGCTGCAGGAGATGCAGACCACGGACGCCAAGGCCCCCAATGGCGGCGCCAAGCTCATGCCCACGGGCGAGGCACGGTTTGACCGGCTGCCTGTCCAGGTCAAGCCCCTGCGCCTGTGGATGCAGCCGGGCCAGGCGCTGGGCGACAGCCTGCCTGCCTCCGGCACGGCTTCGTCCAGCTACCGCTATCCGGCCCTGAGTCCGCAGGTGAACAACCCGGCGGCCGAAGGCTGGCCCGCCGTGCCCGCGTCGGAAAAGGATGGCCAACTGGTCTTCACCACGGCAGCCCTGCCGCAGGACCTGAGCTTCTATGGCGAAGGCTCGGCCGACCTGTGGCTCAGCGCCACGGCCGCCAACACCGACATCCAGGTCACCGTGTCCGAGGTGCGGCCGGACGGGCAGGAGATGTTCGTGCAGCGTGGCTGGCTGCGTGCGTCCAAGCGTGCCCTGGACACGGCGCGCTCCACGACGCTGAGGCCGTGGGGCGCGTTCACGCGGGACAAGGACGTGCCCATGGTGTCGGGCAAGCCCGAACTGCTGCGCGTAGAGATCCAGAAATTCGCGCATGTGTTTCGCGCCGGCTCAAGCATTCGCGTGACAGTGGATTCGCCATCGCAGACCGGATACTGGATCTTCGGCAACGACAAGACGCCGTCCACGAACACGCTGTGGCATGACGCGGCGCATACCTCCAGCATCGTCCTAGGGTATATCCCATACGAGCATGCGAAGACGCTGCCGAGTTGCGACAAGACAATGCGTCAACCATGCCGGAAAAACGATGCGCCTGTCCCTGCGGGGATCGGACCCAAGGCGCCGGCCTGAGCCACCCTCCATGCGGGCAGCGGCATCGCGCACCAGGGCCTTGGCCTTGCGCGAATCCGCGGTCCGCAGTTCACGACGTTCACGAAGTTCAATCACCTTAGGAGCCTATAGATGCTGGGTCTGATGCAAAGCCAACCACTGTTGATCTCGTCGCTGATCGATTTCGCCGACCGCCACCATGGCGATGCGCAGATCGTCTCGCGCAGGGTGGAGGGCGATATCCATCGCTATACGTACCGCGACCTGGCACGGCGCTCGCGCCAGCTGGCGAACACGCTGGACGGCCTGGGCCTGCAGCCTGGCGACCGCGTGGCGTCGCTGGCCTGGAACGGCTACCGCCACATGGAGATGTACTTCGGCGTCAGCGGCTCGGGCCGCGTGCTGCACACGGTCAATCCTCGCCTGCACCCCGACCAGGTGGCGTGGATCATCAATCACGCGGAAGACCGCGTCATGTGCTTTGACCTGACCTTCCTGCCCATCATCCAGGCCGTGCATGCCAAGTGCCCCACGGTGCGCCAGTGGGTGGCGCTGTGCGATGCGGACCGCCTGCCTGCCGACAGCGGCGTTCCGGGCCTGGTCAGCTACGAGGCCTGGATTGCCGGCCAGTCCGACCAGTACCAGTGGCCTGAATTCGACGAGAACACGGCCTCCAGCATGTGCTACACCAGCGGCACCACGGGCAACCCGAAGGCGGTGCTCTACAGCCACCGTTCCACCACGCTGCACGCCTACGCGGCCGCGCTGCCCGATGTGATGTGCATATCGGCGCGTGACTCGGTGCTGCCCGTCGTGCCCATGTTCCACGTCAACGCCTGGGGCATTCCCTACTCGGCCGCGCTCACGGGCTGCAAGCTGGTGTTCCCCGGCCCGGCGCTGGACGGCAAGTCGCTGTACGAGCTGATCGAGGCCGAGGGCGTCACCTACGCGGCCGGCGTGCCCACGGTCTGGCAGATGCTGCTGGGCCACATCAGGCCGGGCGGCCTGCGGTTTTCCACGCTCAAGCGCACGGTCATCGGCGGCTCCGCCTGCCCGCCGGCCATGATCACGGCCTTCCAGGACGAGTTCGGCGTGGAGGTGCTGCATGCCTGGGGCATGACCGAGATGAGCCCGCTGGGCACGCTGTGCACGCTCAAGAACAAGCAGCTGCAGCTGCCCAAGGACGAGCAGATGAAGATCCTGCAAAAGCAGGGCCGCGCCATCTACGGCGTGGACATGCGCATCGTGGGCAGCGATGGAACGGACCAGCCCTGGGACGGCAAGAGCTACGGCGACCTGCTGGTGCGCGGCCCCTGGATCGTGGACAGCTACTTCAAGGGCGAAAGCCCGCTCATCAAGGACGCGCAGGGCCGCGGCTGGTTCCCCACGGGTGACGTGGCCACCATCGACCCGGACGGCTTCATGCAGATCACCGACCGCAGCAAGGACGTGATCAAGTCCGGCGGCGAATGGATCAGCTCCATCGACATCGAGAACATCGCCATGGCCCATCCGGCCGTGGCCATGGCCGCCTGCATCGGCATGCCGCATCCCAAGTGGGACGAGCGCCCCATCGTCGCCGTGGCGAAGAGGCCCGGTGCCGAGGTCACGCGCGAGGAACTGCTCAAGTTCTACGAGGGCAAGACCGCCAAGTGGCAGATCCCCGACGACGTGGTCTTCGTCGATGCCATTCCGCTGGGCGCCACCGGAAAAATGCTCAAGACCCGGTTGCGCGAGCAACTGGCCGGCTACCGGCTGCCGGGGCTGTGAGCCGCTGCGGGCCAGCCGCCGTGCCAGGGCATGCGGGGGCATGTGCTGATAGGGGCGGCCGGTCCGAGTCTCGTCGGCGATAGCCGCTAGGGGCAATCACCGATCAGGGCAGGGCACAGGGGCCATTACCCTGGGCCTCGCCCAGAAACCACCACAAGAGGAGACGCTTCATGAAGTTTGCGATCAAGGCATTGACGGCATCCCTGGCCCTGGCTTGCGCCACGGGCGCCATGGCCCAGAAGGGCGAGACGGTGAAGGTTGCGTGGATCGACCCGCTGTCCGGCCTCATGGCCGCGCTGGGTTCCAACCAGCTCAAGAGCCTGCAGTACATCGCCGAGGAGCTCAACAAGGGCACGGCCTCGGGCGTGAAGTTCGAGATCATCGGCATCGACAACAAGCTCAGCCCGCAGGAAACCACGGCAGCCCTGCGCTCGGCCATGGACCAGGGCGTGCGCTACGTCTTCCAGGGCAATGGCTCGGGCCCGGCCCTGGCCATCATGGACGCACTGGAAAAGCACAACGCGCGCAACAAGGGCAAGGAAGTCGTCTACCTGAACTATGCGGCGGTGGACCCGGACCTGACCAACAGCAAGTGCAGCTACTGGCACTTCCGCCTGGATGCGGACACCTCCATGAAGATGGAGGCCCTGACCACGTACATGAAGGACGTGCCCGAGGTCAAGAAGGTCTACCTGATCAACCAGAACTACTCGCATGGCCAGCAGGTCTCCAAGTACGCCAAGGAGATGCTCAAGCGCAAGCGCCCCGATGTGGAGATCGTGGGCGACGACTTCTCGCCGCTGGCCCAGGTGCGCGACTTCGCCCCCTACATCGCCAAGATCAAGCAATCGGGCGCCGACTCGGTGATCACGGGCAACTGGGGCTCGGACCTGGCGCTGCTGATCAAGGCCGCCAGCGACGCGGGCCTGAACAACGTCAAGTTCTATACCTACTACGCCATTGCCACGGGCGCGCCCACGGCCATGGGCGCGGCCGCCGCCGACAAGGTCTACATGGTGGGCTACGGCCACCTGAACCTGCCCGGCCCGCTGGACCGCATCACCAAGGGCTACAAGGCCAAGTTCAACGACGACATGTACACCGGCTCGCTGTACTCGGGCCTGACCATGCTGGACCAGGCCTTCCTGCGCGCCAAGACCACGGACCCGGCCAAGGTGGCGGCCACCATGGAGGGCATGAAGTTCAACAGCCTCAACGGCGAAGTGGAGATGCGCAAGACCGACCACCAGCTGCAGCAGGGCCTGTTCATCTCGCGCTGGGAAAAGGCCGGCGGCAAGTACCCGATGGACTCGGAGAACACCGGCTACACCTTTGTGCCCGTGAAATATTACGAGCCCTATGTGGCCAGTACCCCCACCTCATGCCAGATGAAGCGTCCTTCATGACGCCCAGGCAGGCAGGCTGACTTCGCAAGGGGCGCGAGGCGCCCCTTTCTTTTGCCTGAAATCGGTCAAAACACGGGTTCATGGGCTGATCGATGGCGATCTGTCGCCAATGTGTCCCGGACTGCGGCGAAGTCGCATGCGCGATAGTTTCTAAGGCATTCCCCGAAGGGAAATTGTCATTCAGGCGTTAGTCTGGCGCCAATACAGATATCCGAATCAACCGGAAAAAGGAGACAGAAAAATGAAGTGGATCGTGCATTCGGTGGCCGCCTCGGCCATGCTGGCCTGTGCCTCGGGCGCCTGGGCGCAAAAGGGCGAGACGGTGAAGATCGGCTGGATCGACCCGCTGTCGGGCCTGATGGCCGCCGTGGGCACGAACCAGCTCAAGACCTTCCAGCTGATGGCCGAGGAGTTCAACAAGAAAAATGCCTCGGGCGTGAAGTTCGAGATCATCCCGCTGGACAACAAGCTCAGCCCGCAGGAGACCACGGCCGTGCTGCGCTCGGCCATGGACCAGGGCGCACGCTACGTGGTGCAGGGCAACGGCTCGGGCCCGGCCCTGGCCATCATGGATGCGCTGGAAAAGCACAACGCGCGCAACAAGGGCAAGGAAGTCGTCTACCTGAACTATGCGGCCGTGGACCCGGACCTGACCAACAGCAAGTGCAGCTACTGGCACTTCCGCCTGGATGCGGACACCTCCATGAAGATGGAAGCGCTGACGACCTATATGAAGGACGTGCCGGAGGTCAAGAAGGTCTACCTGATCAACCAGAACTACTCGCACGGCCAGCAGGTCTCCAAGTACGCCAAGGAAATGCTCAAGGCCAAGCGGCCCGACGTGCAGGTGGTGGGCGATGACTTCGCGCCGCTGGCCCAGGTGCGCGACTTCGCACCCTACATCGCCAAGATCAAGCAATCGGGCGCCGATACGGTGATCACGGGCAACTGGGGCTCGGACCTGTCGCTGCTGCTCAAGGCGGCCAATGACGCGGGCCTGAACAACGTCAAGTTCTACACCTACTACGCCTTCGGCTCGGGCTCGCCCACGGCCATGGGCGCGGCGTCCGACGGCAAGGTCTACACCGTGGGCTACGGCCACTACAACATGGGGGGGGCCATCCAGCCGCTGATGGCCGAGTTCAAGAAGAAGATGAACGACGACCTCACGCAAAGCTCGATCTACCACGTGTTCGCGCTGCTGGATGCGGCCTTTGCCAAGACCGGCGGCACCGACCCCGTCAAGGTGGCAGCCGCGCTGGAGGGCATGAAGCTCAAGAGCTTCAACGGCGAAGTGGAGATGCGCAAGACCGACCACCAGCTGCAGCAGGGCCTGTACATCACGCGCTGGGAAAAGGCCGGCGGCAAGAACCCCTATGACGCCGAGAACACGGGCTACACCTTCGCCCCGGTGAAGTACTACGAGCCCTACGTGGCCAGCACGCCCACGTCCTGCCAGATGAAGCGCCCGTCCTGAGACCGGCACGCACCGCCTCCTGTCCCCAACGCACCGAAACCAAGGCCTTTCGATGACGCTTGAGTTCTTCACCATATCGCTGCTCAACGGCGTGAGCTATGGACTGCTGCTGTTCATGCTCAGCTCGGGGCTGACGCTGATCTTCAGCATGATGGGCGTGCTCAACTTCGCCCACACCAGCTTCTACATGCTGGGCGCGTACTTCGGATACACGCTCAGCGGCATCATCGGCTTCTGGGGCGCGCTGTTCGTCGCGCCCCTGCTGGTGGGCGTGCTGGGCGCCATGTTCGAGCGCTACAGCCTGCGCCGCGTGCACAAGTACGGCCATGTGCCAGAACTGCTCGTGACCTTCGGCCTGTCCTACCTCATCCTCGAGGTGGTGCAGCTGGTCTGGGGCCGGGGCACCGTGCCCTACGGCCTGCCGCCCGCGCTGCAGGGCCCGCTGTTCACGCTGTACGGCACGCAGTTCCCGCGCTCGCGCTCCTTCGTGATGCTGGTGGCAATGCTGATGCTGGTGGCCGTCTGGCTGCTGCTGACGCGCACGCGCATCGGCCTGGTCATCCAGGCCGCGCTCAAGAACCCCGAGATGGTGGAGGCGCTGGGCCACAACGTGCCGCGCGTGTTCATGATGGTGTTCGGCGGCGGCTGCGCGCTGGCGGGGCTGGCCGGCGTGATCGGCGGCAACACGTATGTGACCGAGCCGGCCATGGCCATGTCGGTCGGCTCCATCATCTTCGTGGTGGTGGTGGTCGGCGGCATGGGCTCGCTGGCGGGGGCCTTCGTGGCCTCGCTGCTGATCGGCGTCGTGCAGACCTTTGCCGTGGCCATCGACTGGTCGCTGGCCAGCCTGCTGACCTCGCTGGGCAGCCCGGTCGGCGAGCAGACCTTCGGCTGGCCGCTGCTCAAGCTCACCATTTCCCAGGTCGCGCCCATCCTGCCCTACCTGTTCCTGGTGCTGATCCTCATCTTCCGGCCCAAGGGCCTCCTGGGCACGCGGGGAGATTGACACCATGTCCTCGATCACCAAAACGACCATGACATCCACTGCCGCAAAAGGCGCTTCGGGCGCTTCAGGGGCTGCGGGCGCGGGGCGCCACTACAGCTTCCAGCCGCTCAACATCGGCCGCATCCTGATCTGGGGCGCCTTCGCCCTGGCGCTGATCGTCGCGCCGCTGGTGTTCACCAGCAGCCTGGCGCTGACCATGCTCAGCCAGATCGGCTATCTCATCATCATCTGCCTGTCCTACAACATCCTGCTGGGGCAGGGCGGCATGCTGAGCTTCGGCCATGCGGTCTACACGGGGCTGGGCTCGTTCATCGCCATCCATGCGATGAACCGGGCCAGCTCCGGCGACTGGGGCATTCCGCTGGTGCTGATTCCCGTCATCGGCGGCCTGGGCGGCATGTTCTTCGCGGCCCTGCTGGGCTATGTGACCACCAAGAAGTCGGGCACCACCTTCGCCATGATCACCATGGGCATCGGCGAGCTGGTGGCGTCCATGGCGCTGATGTTCCCCGAGTTCTTCGGGGGCGAGGGCGGCATCACCACCGACCGCGTCTATGGCAAGCCCTTCTTCGGGCTGACCTTCGGCTCGGGCATGGAGGTGTACTACCTGATCGCCGCCTACTGCTTCGTCTGCACGGCCGCCATGTTCGCCTTCACGGGCACGCCGCTGGGGCGCATGCTCAACGCCGTGCGCGACAACCCCGAGCGCGTGGAGTTCGTGGGCTACAACACGCAGCGCGTGCGCTACTTCTCCTTCATCATCGCGGGCTTCTTCGCGGGCGTGGGCGGGGGACTTGCGGCCATCAACTTCGAGATCATCACGGCCATGGACAGCGTGAGCGTCATGCGCTCGGGCTCGTACCTGCTGTTCACCTTCCTGGGCGGCGCCACCTTCTTCTTCGGGCCCATCATCGGCGCCGTGCTGCTGGTGCTGGCCTCGGTGCTGCTGTCGGAGCTGACCAAGGCCTGGCTGCTGTACCTGGGTCTGGTGTTCCTGCTGATGGTCATGTATGCGCCCGGTGGCGTTGCCAGCCTGATCATGATGAACCTGCGCGTGGCGCGGTTCGGCAAATGGCGCCGGCTGGCCCAGCCCTACCTGGCCATCGCCGCCAGCGCCCTGGTCATGATCGTGGGCGGCGCCGCCATCGTCGAGATGATCTACCACCTGCAGCTCAACGCGGCCCTGGGTTCCCAGGTCTCGTTCATGGGCGTGCAGCTCGATACCAGCTCGGCCTCCACCTGGACTCTGGCCGTTGCCGTCTTCGTCGTGGGCCTGGGCCTGCTGGAAGTGGCCCGGCGCTGGTGCCTGCGGCGCTGGGAGCGTATCCAGGAAGAGATCGAAGAAGCCATCAAGCGCGGGGAGGGCTGAACCATGTCCAGCATTGCAATCGAACGACCAGGCACTGCCGCCGCTGCCGCGACCGGCGAGGCCACCTACGCGCTGGAGCTGCGCGACCTGTACAAGCGCTTCGGCAAGGCCGAGATCATCCGCGGCGCCCAACTGGCCGTGAAGCCCGGCGAGCGCGTGGCCATCATCGGCCCCAACGGCGCGGGCAAGAGCACGCTGTTCAACCTGATCAGCGGCCGCTTCGAGCCCACCAGCGGCCAGGTGCTGCTCAACGGCCAGCGCATCGACGGCAAGAAGCCCTATGAAATCAACCGCATGGGGCTGTCGCGCAGTTTCCAGATCACCAACATCTTTCCCAAGCTCAGCGTGTTCGAGAACCTGCGCTGCAGCGTGCTGTGGAGCCTGGGCTACCGCTACAGCTGCTGGCGCTTCCTGTCCAAGCTGCGCGATGCCAACGCCCGCGCCGATGAGCTGATGGAGATGATCGGCCTGCACAGAAAGCGCGATACGCTGGCGGTGAACCTCACCTATGCCGAACAGCGCGCGCTGGAGATCGGCATCACCATCGGCGGCGGCGCCGGCGTCATCCTGCTGGACGAACCCACGGCCGGCATGAGCAACAGCGAAACGGCCCACTTCATCCAGCTGATCAAGAAGGTCACCGAAGGCAAGACGCTGCTGACCGTAGAGCACGACATGGGCGTGGTCTTCGGCCTGGCCGACAAGATCGCCGTCGTGGTCTACGGCGAAGTCATCGCCTACGACACGCCCGAGGCCGTGCGTGCCAATCCACGCGTGCAGGAGGCCTATCTGGGCTCGTCCGTGGCGGATCAACAAGCTGGTGCACATTGAGGGAGCGCGGATGCTGAACATCAACAACCTGCATGCCTACTACGGCAAAAGCCATGTGCTGCATGGCGTGGAATTTTCCGTACAGCCCGGCGAGATCGTCGCGCTGCTGGGGCGCAATGGCTCGGGCCGCTCCACCACGGCCAAGGCCATCATGGGACTGGTGCACTGGGAGGGCGCGCTGGAGTGGAAGGGCCAGAGCCTGACTGGCAGAAAGGCCTACGAGATCGCTCACCTGGGCCTGGGCTACGTGCCCGAGAGCCGCGACGTGTTCCCCAATCTCACCGTGCACCAGAACCTGCTGCTGGGACAGAAGGGAAAGGGCCGGGACAGCCGCTGGGGCTTCGACGACATGTACGCCATGTTCCCGCGCCTGAAGGAGCGCCAGCACACCGAGGCCGGCGTGATGTCGGGCGGCGAGCAGCAGATGCTGACCTTGTGCCGCACGCTGATGGGCGACCCGGACCTGATCATCATCGACGAGCCCACCGAGGGCCTGGCTCCCAAGATCGTCGAGCTGGTGGGCGAGTACCTGCAAAAGATCAAGCAGCGCGGCGTGTCCGTGCTGCTGATCGAGCAAAAGCTCACCATTGCCATGAGCATCTCGGACCGGGCCCTGGTCATGGGTCATGGGCGCATCGTCTTCGACGGCACGCCCGACGGGCTGCGCGCCGACCAGAAGGTGCGCAAGGAGTGGCTGGAGGTCTGATGCCGTACAAGGCTGGGCCTGCTGCCCGGCAGGCGGCCCGGGCCACGGCGCTTGTCCCGCTTGGGACAAACCGCAGTGGCGCCGGCCCGCGTTTTTTTTACAATCAAAATCGCACGATCGTTCTTTTTCTATCGCATAGGGGACAACAGCATGACTGCTGAATACAAAGTGGACGGTGCCATCGCCGTCATCACCTTGAACAATCCGCCGGTCAACGGCCTGGGACTATCCACGCGGCGGGGCATCGTCGAGGGGCTGGACAAGGCGTACGCCGACCCGGCCGTCAAGGCCATCGTCATCACGGGCGCCGGCAAGGCCTTCTCGGGCGGTGCCGATATCAACGAGTTCGGCAAGGAAGAGGCGTATCGCGAGCCGCGCCTGGTCTCGCTGATCAACTCCCTGGACCAGGGCAGCAAGCCCGTGGTGGCCGCCATCCATACCGTCTGCATGGGCGGCGGGCTGGAGCTGGCGCTGGGCTGCAACTACCGCGTGGCCGCTCCCGGCACCCTGGTGGCCCTGCCTGAAGTCAAGCTGGGCCTGCTGCCCGGTGCAGGCGGCACGCAGCGCCTGCCGCGCGTGCTGGGCGTGGAGACCGCGCTGAACATGATCGTCAGCGGCGAACCCGTCAAGAGCGAGCTGCTGGCCTCCATCCCCGGCCAGAAGCTGTTCGACAAGATGGCCGCCTCGCCCGAGTCCCTGCTGGACGAGGCCAAGGCCTTTGCGCTGGAAGTGGCCGACAAGCACGCGGCGGGTGGTCCGCTGCCGCGCGTGCGCGACCTGCCTTGCAAGCATCCTCAGGGCGACGCCTACTTCCAGTTCGCACGCAACATGGTCAAGGGCATGGCCAAGAACTACCCGGCCCCGGCCCGCTGCGTGGACACGGTGGAGAACGCCGCGCGCAAGAAGTTCGACGAAGGCATGGCCCTGGAGCGCGAAGCCTTCATGCAACTGATGTGGTCGCCCGAGTCGCGCGCGCTGCGCCACCTGTTCATGGCCGAGCGCGCGGCCTCCAAGATCGCCGACGTGCCCTCGGACACGCCAGTGCGCGAGATCAAGACCGTGGGCGTCATCGGTGCCGGCACCATGGGCGGCGGCATCTCCATGAACTTCCTGAACGCGGGCATCCCCGTGACCATTCTGGAGACCAAGCAGGAAGCGCTGGACCGTGGCGTGGCCACCATCCGCAAGAACTACGAAGCCCAGGTCAAGAAGGGCAAGCTCACCCAGGAAAAGTACGACCAGCGCATGGCCCTGCTGAGCACCACGCTGTCGTATGACGCGCTCAAGAACGCTGACCTCATCATCGAGGCGGTGTTCGAGGAACTGGGCGTCAAGGAAACCGTGTTCAAGCAACTGGACGAAGTGGCCAAGCCCGGCGCCATCCTGGCCTCCAACACCTCCACGCTGGATGTGGACAAGATCGCCGCCTTCACCAAGCGCCCGCAGGACGTGGTGGGCATGCACTTCTTCAGCCCCGCCAACGTGATGAAGCTGCTGGAAGTGGTGCGCGGCAAGCACACCGCCAAGGACGTGCTGGCCACCGTGATGAAGCTGGCCAAGAAGATCAAGAAGACCGCCGTGGTCTCGGGCGTGTGCGACGGCTTCATCGGCAACCGCATGATCGAGCAGTACTCGCGCCAGGCCGGATTCCTGCTGGACGAAGGCGCCACGCCCGCCCAGGTGGACAAGGCCATCGAGAAGTTTGGCTTCGCCATGGGCCCGTTCCGCATGGGCGACCTGGCCGGCAACGACATCGGCTGGGCCATCCGCAAGCGCCGCGCCGTCGAGCGCGCCGACATGAAGTACAGCCGCACGGCCGACAAGCTGTGCGAGCTGGGCCGCTTCGGCCAGAAGACCGGTGCGGGCTGGTACGACTACCAGGCGGGCAAGCGCGACGCCATCCCGTCCGAGCTGGTCAACCAGATGATCGAGTCGCATCGCAAGGAGCTGGGCATCACCCCGCGCAAGATCTCCGATGAGGAAATCGTCCAGCGCCTGGTCTTCGCCCTGGTCAACGAAGGCGCCCACATCCTGGAAGACGGCATCGCCGGCAAGTCGGGCGATATCGACATGGTCTACCTGACCGGCTACGGCTTTCCCATCTGGCTCGGCGGCCCCATGCACTACGCGGGCGAGGTCGGGCTGTTCAACGTGGTCCAGGCCATGAACCGCTTCGCCAGGAACCCCAACGACGATGCCCAGTTCTGGCAGCCCGCGCCGCTGCTGGCGAAGCTGGCGGCCGAAGGCAAGCAATTCAGCTGAGACGTGCGGCGCACGAACTTTTTGCGAACCACCGCAAACCCGCCATACAAGGAATATCCATGACATCCGCCGTGATCGTTTCCACCGCCCGCACCCCCCTGGCCAAGAGCTGGAAGGGTGCCTTCAACATGACCCATGGCGCCACGCTGGGCGGCCATGCCGTGCAGCACGCCGTGCAGCGCGCAGGCGTTGACCCCGCCGCCGTCGATGACGTGATCATGGGCTGCGCCAACCCCGAAGGCGCCACCGGCATGAACATCGCGCGCCAGATCGCGCTCAAGGCCGGCCTGCCCATCACCGCATCGGGCATGACCATCAACCGCTTCTGCTCCTCGGGCCTGCAGACCATTGCCACCGCATCGCAGCGCATCATCGCGGGCGAGGGCGATGTCTACGTGGCCGGCGGCGTGGAGTCCATCTCCTGCGTGCAGCAGGAAATGAACCTGCACATGATCCAGGACCTGGCCCTGGCCAAGCAAAAGCCCGAGATCTACTGGAGCATGCTGCAGACCGCCGAACAGGTCGCCAAGCGCTACGGCATCGGGCGTGACGCCATGGACGAATACGGCGCCGCCAGCCAGCAAAAGGCCTGCGCGGCCCAGGCCGCCGGCCTGCTGGATGCCGAGATCGCCCCCATCACCGTGACCATGGGCGTGGCCGACAAGGTGCGCGGCCTGATCACCAAGGAAGTGACCTGCAGCAAGGACGAGGGCGTGCGCGAGGGCACGACCAAGGAAGGCATCTCGGGCATCCGCCCCGCGCTGCCCGGCGGTGTGATCTCGGCCGGCAATGCCAGCCAGTTCTCCGACGGCGCAGGCGCCTGCGTGGTGGTGAGCGAGGACTATGCATCGCGCAACAACCTCAAGCCCATCGGCCGCTTCCTGGGCTTTGCCGTCGCCGGCTGCGAGCCTGACGAAATGGGCATCGGCCCCGTCTTCGCGGTGCCCAAGGTGCTCAAGAAGCTGGGCCTGACGGTGCAGGACATCGACCTGTGGGAGCTCAATGAAGCCTTTGCCGTGCAGGTGCTGTACTGCCGGGACAAGCTGGGCATCCCCAACGATCGCCTCAATGTGAACGGCGGCGCCATTGCCCTGGGCCATCCCTATGGCGTGTCGGGCCAGCGCCTGACCGGCCATGCCCTGATCGAAGGCAAGCGCCGCGGTGCCAAGCGTGTCTGCGTGACCATGTGCATCGGCGGCGGCATGGGTGCCGCCGGCGTGTTCGAAGTGCTGTAAGTACAGGTGGCGGCTGCGGCCGCCACCGCCTGTTCCCGTTACTCCTGTTGGCCGCACGCGCTCCCTCTGGCGGCGCCTGCGGCTTCTTTTTTGATTCCGGACCCCACCATGCGCCTGCGTTCCACCATCGATTTCCTGCTCTATGAATGGCTGCGCGCCGATGCGCTGGGCGAGCGCGAGCGCTTTGCCGACCATTCGCGCGACACCTTCGATGCCGTGCTCGACACCTGCGAGCGCATCGCCCGCGAGAAATACGCCCCCTTCAACCGCACCGTGGACACGCAGGAGCCGCAGTTCGATGGCGAGAAAGTCATCCTGCCCCGGTGCACCCACGATGCGCGCCAGGCCTATGCCGACTCGGGCATGCTCAGCGCCTCCCAGGACTACGACATCGGCGGCATGCAGCTGCCCTATACGGTGGAGGCGGCCGCCAACAGCTTCTTCGCGGCGGCCTCCATCAGCATCGGCTCCAACATGCTGACCTCGGGCAATGCCAACGCCATCATGGCCCACGGCACGGACATGCAAAAACAGGTCTTCGCCGCCAACGAATTCAACGGCCGCTGGGCCGGCACCATGTGCCTGTCCGAGCCCCAGGCCGGTTCCTCGCTGAGCGATATCGCCACCCGCGCCGAGCCCGATGGCGCCGACTTCGAGAGCGATGCGCTGGGCCCGCGCTACCGCCTCAAGGGCAACAAGATGTGGATCAGCGCGGGCGACCATGAGCTGACCGAGAACATCGTTCACCTCGTGCTGGCCAAGATCCCGGGGCCGGACGGCAAGCCCGTGCCCGGCGTCAAGGGCATCTCGCTGTTCATCGTGCCCAAGAAGCTCGTGGACACCGAAGGCCAACTCACCGGCGAGCGCAACGACGTGGCCCTGGCCGGCCTCAACCACAAGCTGGGTTGGCGCGGCACCACCAACACGCTGCTGAACTTCGGGGAAGGGCGCTTTCCCGTGCGCGGCGGCGCCGGGGCCGTGGGCTACCTGGTCGGCAAGCCCGGCGAGGGCCTCAAATGCATGTTCCACATGATGAACGAGGCCCGCATCTCCATCGGCATGGCCGCCACCATGCTGGGCATGGCGGGCTACCACGCCAGCCTGGACTACGCGCAGAACCGCCCGCAGGGCCGGCCGATCAAGGGGGCGCCGGGTGCAGCCGGCAAGGATGCCACGCGGCCCCAGTCGCGCATCATCGAGCACGCCGACGTCAAGCGCATGCTGCTGGCGCAGAAGTCCTATTGCGAAGGCGCGCTGGCGCTGAACCTGTTCTGCGCGCGCCTGGTCGATGAGCAGCACACCGGCACGCCCGAATCCGTGGCCGAGGCCCGGCTGCTGCTGGAAGTGCTGACCCCCATCTCCAAGAGCTGGCCCAGCGAGTTCTGCCTGGAGGCCAACTCCCTGGCCATCCAGATCCACGGCGGCTACGGCTATACGCGCGACTTCCCCGTGGAGCAATACTGGCGCGACAACCGCCTGAACATGATCCACGAAGGCACGCACGGCATCCAGGCCATGGACCTGCTGGGCCGCAAGGTGCTCATGGAAGGCGGCAAGGGCCTGCAGCTGCTGGCCACGCGCATCAACGACACCATCCAGCGCGCCATGGCCCGGCCCGAACTGGCCGGCCATGCCAATGAACTGGCCAAGGCGCTGCAGGAAGTCGGCGCCACCACCAAGGCCGCATGGGCCACCGACGACCCGCAACAGGCCCTGGCCAATGCCGTGCCCTACATGCAGGCCTTCGGCCACACGGTACTGGCCTGGACCTGGCTGGACGTGTCCCTGGCCGTGCTGGACAAAGACCCGGGCCTGACCGCCCCCGCCAACGCTGGCCGCATGGCCGCCATGCGCTACTTCTTCGGCTACGAACTGCCGAAGATCGGCGCCTGGCTCAAAGTCGTGCGTGAGCGCGACATGACTTGCGCGCAGATGAGTGAAGAGGCGTTCTGAGGGAGTTGGCAGCACGGCTGCCGGAGGATGCAAAAAAAGCGCGGACCATGTGGTCTGCGCTTTTTTTATTTCAGGGATTTTCAAGGTTGCCGGAGAGCCTGGCCTGCTCTTTGACCCATTCCCTGGTTTTTCCGCGAACGCACCACTCGGGGTTTTTGACCCAGTCCGTGAAATATATGGTGGGGTGCCCTTCCAGGATATTACAGCGTGTATAGCCAAGTTTGGGCATTGCATAGTATTGCAAGGGAGCTATGAGGGCAAGGCAAGAAGCCATGATTATTAATCCTGCCAGCATGGCTGCGTTAAAGCTGCGTTCAGTTACCTTTAAAATTGATGTTTTGCATGGTATTGCCTTGGATAATGAAGAAATTAGACCAACTGCCAATATTACGGGAAAATATGCTACGACTGGTGCTCCGGGTGTTATTCTTATTGATGCTGATAGTTCAATGAGATCTTTGATATCATTAAATATTGCATGCTTAATGTACCAAATGCAGAGAATAAAAATGAAAACATTTAATGGAATGCCCCATATCAAGGTTTTCCTTATTTTTTTTGCGTCCAACATTTTCTTAATTAGTTTTTACGATTTGTGCGGCACATAAATTCATTTTTGAAAATTTCTGTGGAACAGTTGTTAAATTTATACTCTATCTGCTGATAAGTTTTCTGATTATCAAAATTGAGTTTGTCGATATTTATCCGATATATGCCTTGAGGTATGCTGCTGGTGGAAATGTGCAGCATATGGATCACACGTTGTTTGATTTTTAAATCATCGTCTATTTGATTCAAGATGATTCCTGTGACAAGTACGGCCACTGCCACAGCAGCCAAAGGAAGAATTGCAAGGGACGTTGCCGTTGCAAGCTTTATTCCCAAGCCAAGGCCCACCATCGTCGCCAATCCCGCCTTGACCGCCTCCACTCCAATTCCCCCCACCAGATCATGCATGGTCTTCTCATCATTGAAGATGAAGTCCAGTGTCTCTATGCCGGTGCCCACCACCAGGCTCAGGAGAAACCCGCCCTTGGCCACATTCTGCAGACCGCGAATACCCAGGCCCATCTGGACCATGCGTGGATTGGCGGCAAGGAATCGCGTACCTTGCAGCAACTGGCGGCGAAGTCCCGCGTAGCCCGTGATGATGATATAGGTGCCTGTGGCGGTTGTCTTGATATAGGAGCGGGCACCGGCCAGGCCCAATGCAATCAGCGTTTTGGTGATCAGGTACGCGTCGCTGACCATCAGGGAGGCGGGAGCGACCCAGGGTTTGCCTGCATTCGGGCTGGCGGTGTGTGTCCAGTATCGCCCAAGCGCACTGTGGGCCAGCATGGCATGCAGCGTGGCCGCCAGGCGAGGATTGTTACGCGCCTTGTCGCTCAGTATGTCTGCGTATTCCTGTGGCGTGAGCACAATGGCATCGATCTGTTTTTGCTCCATTTGGCGAGCAAGCATGTCGGCATAGCCGATCTGATAGAAGGTGGCAGCAATGGAGGCTGGCATGGTGTATGGAGACGCTGGCTCAGAAGCGGAATCGAGGTTTCCAGCCAATGCGCCTTGATCAATAAAGGCAATTTGACGGAAATGAGTGGTTGCAAGCATGAGAATAATCCGCTGTCAGTGCCCAAGCGGGTTTCTGATGTTTGCTGTGCGAAGAGTCCTCATTTGATTTCATGGCCTGCACGAGGTCAATCAAAGAAGTCGCCCGCAGATCATTTTCAGAATTATCCTTAGGACAATTCCTAAAATCAGGTTTGAAATGCCAGGTGAATAGAGATGCTACCAATAAGCGTTGGGTCCCAGGCAGCGCCATTCGCCATGGGTGGTATTCACGGGGCACAAGCGCAGGCTGCCCGGCTCGGCCACGGGCATTTGCGGATGAAGGATGCGGGGAGAGGTGGTCCGTACCGCCGCTGCGCTTGCGGGCAGGCTGTTGGACCGGGGTATGGGCTACGGTCTCACCGTGCTGAATGCTTGCAGACGAGGACTCAGGGACCGGGTGTCAGCGCATCGGAAGCCGTGCAGGCGCTGAAGGCCGCCTGCCGGAGGGTGCATGCCTCAAAGATCCAGTCCGAGATAACGCGTGCCCGGCACGGGATTGAAGCTCACCGGCTCTGCATCCACAAAACCCAGGGACTCATACAGCCGCTGCGCGGCCTGGAACTCGGGCAGCACATCCAGGCAGATGCGGGTGTAGCCTGCGTGGCGCGCAGCGTCCAGGATGCCTTCCACCAGTCGCCGCCCCAGGTTCTCGCCGCGTACCGTGGGGCGCACGTAGACACGCTTCATTTCGCCTGTCTGCGCATCCACTTGGCGCAGGGCGGCGCAGCCCACGGGCTGGCCGTCTTTCCAGGCCAGCAGCACGCAGCCTTCGGGTGCGGCGTACTTGCCGGGCAGGGCGGCGAACTCGGTCTCGAAGTCCTGGAAGTCCAGGCTCACGGTGGGACTGGTCACGTACTCCCGGAAGATGCGGACCACGGCGTCGAGGTCTTCGGGGAAGTGGGCGGGGCGGATATCGGTCATGTAAAGGCGTGTGCATGGCCCTGATGAAGGGCCCTGTCGTGCAAACAAAAAAGGGGCCAAGAGTAGGCAGGGATTTGGTTCGATCAGGCTTTGAGCGGCAGCTCCTTCTCTCTATCGTTGCTCGCACTTGCGCTTTTCCTGGGAAGCCTGCATGCCCGCATCCAAGCACTTGCTTCTCTCCACATGGTTCAGGACCAGCGGACCCAGCCAAACCGCCAATGCTGTCAGCGCCAAGGGCAGCACCACCAGCACCCACAGCATCCACTTCGCCTCACGCCGGAAATGCCCGGAGATTCCTGCGTTGGGCGATGCGGGATCTTTCATGGCGATGGCACCGCCTCAACTGCACAAGCGCAGATTGGTGCGCGCAGCCTTGAGCATGGGCAGCACCACATCGGCATCGGTGGGTGGATAGGCCTCGCGCAGTTCCTGATCCGTCTTGCCGGCTTCCTCGGCCAGCGGGGCCAGGGTCTGGCGGCAGGCGGCTGCGTCGCCCGAGCGAAGCTGCGCCAGCGCCAGGTCGTTGCGCAGCCAGCCCTTGGTAACGCCGGTCAGCACCTCATCGCAGTCCTGCAGCACCGGCGCCAGCGTGGTCAGCGCCAGGCGGTAGTCCTTGGCGTCGTACGCGCGCTTGAAGTTTCTGCGCGATGCGGCAATGGCCTTGTCCGTGCAGCCGGGTGTGGGCCGAAGGTAATCGCCGCCAAACCAGGCCCGCATGCCGCAGAAGTCCCGGCATGCATCGCCGGTGGCCGTGTCGACCCCGACGCGCTGGCCTGCAGGCGTGAAGTCCACGGCGCAGGCCGAATTCGCCATCCTGGCCCGGCCGTTGGTGATGGTGCCTTCCAGCTCACAGGTATGGCCGTTGGCTCCCACGGTCTGGATGTGGAACTTGCCGCCAGCCTGCACCACCAGATCGCCGCCCCCGCCTTTGCGGACATAGGTGCCCGGTGATGGTGTGGTTTGCTGTGCACTGGCTACGCCGATGTGGCAGGCAAGAACCAAGGACGGCAGGCGTAGCAGGTGGACAGCGAGTTTCATGGGCAGGGGCTTGGGAGTTGCGGTGTAGATGGCCAGCGCCGGAATTGCAGCGAGTGTATCGATGAAGACCATTGGTCTTGGCAACGCCGTTTGTCTGGTGTCCGTGTGGTGCGGCGCACAGTTACATTGCTCCTCCATAAAGCCTTGGTCATTCATGGAAACCACAAAGCACATCAATCCAGACCACTATTTGGAAACCGAACAAGGTCGCCTGTTCACCCCGGAACGCAGTGCTGCCGCATGGGAGTTGGCGTACCGGGACTTGGACAAAGCACTGTCTGCCGGCTCGCCCGCGACCAAGCTCTATGTGGTGGTGGGGGTGCAAGCTGCAGGCAAGAGCAGCTGGATTCAACAGAACGCCGCAGCTTTGGGTGGTGATGCGGTGTTCTTTGATGCCGCCCTTCCGAAGACGGTGCATCGTGAGCGTGCCATTCAGATCGCCAGATCACATGGCGTGCCCGTAGTCTGTATTTGGCTCAAAGCCGATTTGCAGACGTCCTTGCAGAGAAACGCGCAGCGGCGGGCCGATCACCAAGTGCCGGAGCAGGCCATTCGCAGCGTGTTTGCCATGTTCGAGCCGCCGAGTGAGCAGGAAGGGTTCGCGGTAGTCCATATCGACGACACCGAGCCGGCCCCCGGGAGCTCCATCCAGCCCATGGGGCCGCGCCAGTTCCCGTCCCTTCAGGATCTCGACCAGCAGGTGATTGTGGGCTGGCGAGCTTGCGAGATGGCGTTGGCCGTAGGCGGCCGCTGGGATATGGATGAATCAGGTCGGCAGCACTGGGTACCTGGCGAAGCAGTCTGGAGTCATCCGCAGGTGCCCTATCTCCAGTTCATCGAGATTTGGCTCCAACTGATGGAAGGACGTGTCTGGTCAATGCTTTCCCGTATCGACGATGGCAGCGGGTTTCACGGCCTGTACCTTGTGACTCCAGAGGCGTCTGAGTCGGGTCCCGGCGTGCCTGCATCCATTGGTTACCGTGACCGACTGCTGGCTGAGTTGCCCTTGGGCCTTGTGCGGATAAAAGACATGCGCCGGGATGCAGATGGCTTTGTCGTGGAGATGTGCATGCACATCGGCCAGAAAGTGGTTCGGTTCCTGTCAGGGGAGGTCTATGAGCGGGGTCAGGGCCTGTTTGAAGTCATAGAGCTTGATGAATCGATACTCGTCCAGATAGAAAGCTAGATGCAGCGAGGCATTGGGCAGCAATCGCTGATGTGCCTTTTGCCGTCGGTATGTCCTGATGTGGAAAGCGCGCAGAGACAGGCTCCTCACAACGCCAGATGCAAAGCCTCCCCCGTCCCCTGCGCAGGCACGGCGCAGCAGATCAGGGCCTCGCCTGCTGGCACGGCGAAGGAGGGTGGCGAGGCATAGGTCACCCCGCCCTGCAGCACACGCGTGCGGCAGTCGCCGCAGCTGCCGCCCCGGCAGCCGAAGGCGGGCTCCAGCCCCCGGGCCTCGGCCACTTCGAGCAGGCTGCCGTCGCCGGGCTTCCAGCGCGCTTCCTTGGCCGAGTCGGCAAAGATGATGCGGACAGGCTGTGTGGCGGGTGCCGGCAGTTCGGCGGCGGGTGCTGCGCCTGCCATGGAGCGCTTCAGGGCCGAGGGACCGAAGGCTTCTGCGTGGATGCGCTCGTCGGGCACGTTGCGTTCGCGCAGGCCGTCATAGGTGGCCTGCATGAAGGCGTCCGGGCCGCAGAGGTAGAAGTCGTAGTCGTCCCAGGGCAGGGTGGCTTTCAGCAGGGCCATGTCGATGTGGCCCTCATGGTCGTAGTCGCGGCCGGCCTTTGCCGTGCCGGGCTGGCTGAGCGTTCGCACCCAGTGCACCTCGGCATTGCCGGCCTTCACCAGTTCGGCAATCTCCGTGTCAAAGGCCCGTTCGCTGCGCGTGCGAGCCGCCTGGAACAGCCAGGTGGGCCGCAGGCTGCGGGTGCGCCGGCCTTCGTGGACGATGTGGCGCAGCATGGCCAGCAAGGGCGTGATGCCTATGCCCGCGGCCAGCAGCACGGCGGGGCGGCGCAGGGCCGCATCGGCGGTGAAGCTTCCAGCGGGCGGGCGGGCCTCGACCAGATCGCCGGGCTTCAGGCCATGCAGATGGCTGGATGCGCGGCCTTGCCTCTTGACGCTGATGCGCAAGCGCCCGTCCGAAGGCGCCAGCGACAGCGTATAGGTGCGCTGCAGATGGCTGCCGTCCGCCAGCGTGAGGCGCAGCGGCAGGTGCTGGCCGGCCAGGGGAGCCACCGTGGCCATGCCATCGGCCGGCTCCAGGTAGAGCGAGCGGATGGTGGAACTCTCATCCACGGCCTGCGCCACCCGGAACGGTCGCCACTGCCGCCCCAGCCGGGCGGCGGCCAGGCGCTGGCTGGCATCGGCCCAGCTTCCGGTCATCTGCAGGTGGGGCGACCAGCCGTCGGCCGCCATGCTCCAGCGCAGCGGCAGGGCGTCGGGCCGGCGCACGATGCGGCGGGGCTTGAAGGTCCACAGGCGCTCGGCGCCCTCGAAGGCGGCGATTTCCGGGGAGTCGAGGATGACGCTGGCCTCGCCCGTCATCTGCAGCATTTCCCCGGTTTCGGAGTCGATGAACAGCAGGCCCGCCTTGGGATTGACCAGGAAGTTGCCCAGGGTCATGAAGAACAGGTTGCCCGAGAAGTCGGGGATGGTCAGCGTTCCATCGGCGTCGATCCGCACAAAGCCCGGCTTGCCGCCACGGTGGGAGACATCGACCTGGCGCAGGCCATCCTCCCCATCAACGTAGGACGCCACGTAGAACGTATCCGCCTGCGTAATCAGGGCCTGTGCGCGCGGGTCCAGCGATGCCAGTTCGACCGCCGGCACCTGCGTAGGCTCCCCGGCAGGCCGGACAAACCGGACGCTGCGGTTCTGGATATAGCGCGGGCAGTTGCCGAAGCTCTGGACTACGCCGATGTCGAAGGCGCCCGCCCCATCAACGCCCGCCTTGCGCCGCACCGTGCCGTTGAGCCGGTTTCGCCGGCGCGTCATGGGGTCCATGCCCAGCAGGCCCACGGCATGGCCGTCGCCCAGGCCCGGCTCGGCCGGGTCGGCCGCATCGCGGCCCGCCGCCACATGCAGGGTCGATGGATCGGGAGAGTGCAGGAAGCCCGGCTCGCCGGCCCGTACCGTGGCCCAGGCATCGTCTTGCGCATCCACGCTGCCCAGCACCACGAAATGCAGCAGAGGATAGAACTCGCGGTGCTGGTCCAGCAGGAAGGGGCGCAGGAACTTGCGGCCCGGCATGTCCATGCGGCCCACGACGCCAACGCTGTGCTGGATTGCCAGTTCGCCCGCATGCCAGGGCGAGGCGGGGTTTTGCAGGGGTTGCGGGTGCATGGTGCGCTCCTTTGCCGGGGTTTCAGGTGAGGTGTGGCTCAGGCACTCAGGCCCGCAGGCCGGCCGGTGTCTGGGCGAATGCCACGAAGCCCGGCAGCGCCTCGATGCGGCCCAGCCAGGCGCGCACCTCGCGGTAGGGTTGCAGGTCCACATTGCCCTCGGGCGCGCTGGCGATGTAGCTGTACAGGGCCACGTCGGCAATCGTGGGCGCGCTGCCGGTGAGAAAGGGGCGAGTGGTCAATTGCGCCTCGATCTTGCCGAGGATGGCGTGGGCGCGGGCTATCACTTCCTCGGCCTGGAAGGAGGCCTTGAACACCGTGACCAGCCGGGCCGCCGCCGGGCCGAAGGCAATGGGGCCGGCGGCGATGCTCAGCCATTTCTGGATCTCGGCCTCGGCCCGGGCGCCCAGGGGCATCCAGTCCTGGCGGTCCAGCTTGCGCGCCAGGTAGACCAGGATGGCGTTGGAGTCGGCAATCACCGTACCGTTGTCATCCAGCACCGGCACCTGGCCCAGCGGGTTCAGCGCCAGGAACTCGGGCTTCTTCTGCGCGCCGTTGGCCAGATCCACGTGGACCAACTCATGCTCCACGCCCAGCAGGCCGAGGAAGAGGCGGGCGCGATGGGCGTGGCCGGACAGGGGAAAGTGGTAGAGCTTCATTGCGGTTCCTTGGGGTTGGTGAAGGCGCCGGTTGTCGGCACCACGGGACGTATCCTCCTTCTCCGCCCGCATCTTTAGAATCCCTGGCGGCGGCAAGTCACTCTTGCGGGAACGCGAACAAAGCGCCGGCGCAAACCTGGGCAAACCTGGGCAGTCCTGCGCGGGCCGCTCGCAGCCGGGCAGATACACGACACAGACAAGGCAGGCACAGATGGATCGCTTCCAGTCCATGACGGCATTTCTCGCAGTGGTGGACACGGGCGGCTTCGCCTCGGCTGCACGTCGGCTCAAGGTCTCGCCTTCGGTGGTGACGCGCGCGGTTTCCGACCTGGAGGAGCGCCTGGGCGTGCGCTTGCTCACGCGCACCACACGCTTCGTGCGCGTGACCGAGGCCGGCACCGCCTACGCCGACAGCTGCCGCCGCATCCTGGCCGAGCTGGAAGAGGCCGACGAGCATGCCGCCAGCGCCCACGCCGCACCGCGTGGCCGGCTCACGCTCACGGCGCCCGTGAACTTCGGGCGCATGCACGTGCTGCCCGTGGTGCACGACTACCTGGGCCGGTTTCCCGAGGTGGACGTCAACTGCTGGTTTGTGGACCGCGTGGTCAGCCTGGTGGACGAGGGCGTGGACGTGGCCGTGCGCATCGGCGATCTGCCCGACTCCTCGCTGCAGGCGATCCGCGTGGGCAGCGTGCGGCAGGTGCTATGCGCTTCGCCCGCATACCTGGCCAGCCACGGCGTGCCCCAGCGGCCCGAGGAGCTTGCGCAGCACACCACCATCACCGCATCCGGCCTCACCTCCACGCCCGAATGGCGGTTTCTCGAAGGCGACAAGGCACTGGCCGTGCGCCTGCAGCCGCGCCTCATGTCCATGACCAACGAGGCTGCGGCAGACTGCGCCCTGGCCGGGCAAGGCATCACGCGCCTGCCGCTCTACCAGATCGCCAAGCCCGTGCAGGACGGCGCACTGCGCCTGGTGCTGGAGCCCTTCGAGCGGCCGCCGCTACCGATTCATGTAGTGCACAGGGAAGGACGGCACGCCGCGCACCGCGTGCGGGCGTTCATCGATATGGCGGTGGATGCGCTGCGGGTGGCGGCGTTGAAGTGGTAGCGGGCCCGGATTGGGTTTTCCTCGGCACACTGGCGGCAAGTCCGCCTATTGAAGTCACTGCATAATCCGGACAGCTAGTCATCTTTCTACAGGCAGGCACTTTCATTCAATGCCCATTGATGAATGGGCGTTAAGAGCCGGTGCAATTTCTCGATAGAACCATGAAATCCCTTGTTGCTTTTGTTTTAGTGGCGTGCAGCGCATGCCTTGTTCGTGCTGAACCGGTTTTGGACTGGAATGTTCTCGGATTCGATGCCCAGGGCAATCCCACCAAGAGTTCTCGTCACTCATCTCACAGTAGTGCTCAGAGAAAACTGAACCTGCTATGCGGCGCTGAAGCGGCAAACGGGTCTCCTATGCCTGAGACCGTAAGCGTGCGCATTGAAGTGAGGCCTTTCTCCAGCGGTGGTCCGCAGGGAAAGCGCATCTTCCGCAGCGCGGAAATCACCTGCAATGAAGTCCGGCGCGAAAAAGATGCCCTGTCTAAATATATTCCGGTTCCCAGGGCGAGAAAGGCCGAGACCCTGCACGTTCCCAGTGTCTGGGACTGATTAATACTCGTGCCCGTAGCTTTCTCCACCTGATGCGGTGAAATAGCTCGGTCTTCTATGCCGCTACCCTCAAAACTGCGCCGTCACCCCCAAATACAAGCGCCGTCCATCCAGCGTCTTGCCGTAGTCGGCGAGGTTCACGGTCTTGTCCAGCAGGTTGTACAGGCCCGTGAACAGCTGGATGTTGGGCGTTGCCTGGTAGCTGGCGCCGATGTCCACCAGGGTGTAGGCGGGTAGCTGGGCCGTGCCGCCGTCTATGCTCCTGCTTTTGTAGCGGGCCTTGCCCCAGAGCTTGATCTGGCCTGTGATGTTCCAGTCCGCGCCCAGATTGAGCATGTGGCGGGGCAGGTTGTTGAGAGGCCTGCCGGCATCCGGTCCGCTGGCCACGTCGCTGGAGGTGAAGGTGTACGAGGTGTTGAACCGACCTCGGCCCAGCGGCAGGGCGATGGGCATGCCGTAGGCCAGCTCCAGTCCCTTGATGGTGGCCGAGCTGACATTGACGTACTGGTTGATGCGCGAGCGCACTTCGCCGTTGTATTCGCAGGCTGGGGCGGAGATGGGGCTGGTGCAGATGGTCTGCGTGCTGATCTTGTCCTTGAAGTCGGTTTGGTAGGCGGTGATGCTGGCGTTAACGTCCTGCGCGGGCGTCCAGTTCAGGCCAATTTCGTAGTTGGTGCTTTTCTCGGGCTTGAGGTTTTTGTTGCCCATGTCCCAGGCCGCGCCACGTGCAGCGATTTCCACGATGTTGTCGTCGGCCTGCTTGAGGGTGGGTGCCTTGTAGCCGCCGCTGATGCCGCCCTTGAGGGTCAGTGCATTGCTCAGTCGGTAGATGCCGTACAGGCGCGGAATCCATTCGCTGCCGTAGTGCTGGTTGCGGTCGTAGCGTATGCCGCCCACGACGGAGAAGCGGTCGGTCAGGAAGTATTCGTCCTCGGCAAACAGGGCCATCTGCCAGCGTTCGAGGTTGATGTTGCGCGATCCCGGAAAGCGGCTGCCGTCATGCGCAGTCTCTTCGTTCTTGTACTCGGCACCGAACGAGACCATGTGCCGGTCCAGCGGCACGACGGTCTTGGACTGCAGGTAGGTGGCCCGGTATTCGGACTGGTAGGCGCCATTGGTGACCTGCACGTTCTCCCGCGTGATGAAGGAGCTGGTGCGGATGCGCGAGCCCCATTCGATGTCATGCGTCAGCGCGTAGTAGTTGCGTTCGTTCTGCACCGAGCCTGCGGCGCCCGTGCGGGCCGTGCGCTCGTTGTCCCCGGTGCCGCGCGTGGCCTGCAGGCCCAGGGTCTGGTTGCCGGTGAGTTTCCAGGCCAGCTTGGCGGTGATGTCGCGGTTCTCGCGGGCGGCGTAGCCGCCGGTGAACCGGTCCTCATGGCGCTTGAAGCGCGAGCCGTACAGCGTCAGGCCCAGCCGGTCCTGTACCAGCGGGCCGCTGAGGTAGAAGCGCTGCTGGCCCTCGCTGCCGGCCTGCGGGTTTTCCTGCATCGTTCCGTCCACGGTGACGCTGCCGGTCCATTGCGTGGACACCTTCTTGGTGATGATGTTGATCACCCCGCCCAGCGCGCTGGATCCGTACAGCGACGACATGGGGCCGCGAATGACCTCGATGCGTTCGATGGCCGACATGGGTGGCAGCCAACTTGTCTGCTGCGCGCCGCCAAAGCCGTTGTAGTAGGCCTGGGAGGAGCTGCCCAGGGGCTTGCCGTCCACCAGGAACAGGGTGTAGTCCTCGCCCAGGCCGCGGATATAGATCTGCGTGGATTCGATCTTGCCGCCCGCACCTCCCTCGATGGTGACGCCTGGAATGTCGAGCAGGGCATCGGTCACGTCGCGGTAGCGCTTGCCTTCCAGCTCCTTGGCTGTCACCACGGTGATGGAGGCAGGCGCGTCGGCCAGCGATTGCTCGAAGCCTGTGGCGGTCACCACCACTTCGGACAGCTTGCCTTCGCCGGCCGCCTGCTGTGCATGGGCCAGCAGCACGGTGCTGCCGGTCAGCAGACAGGCTAGGCCTTTGCCGATAAGGGTGAGCGGGTGTGCAGGGGTGCAGGCCCTGGCCGGCTGCAGGAAAGAGTCGATCACTGGTTGGCTCCGGTCGCTATTGAAAATGGGGTTGTCCGTACACGACGGCACGCGCCGCCGGGCAGGCGGTGCGGGTGATGGGTTGGGGTGGGGTGGGGCGCTCGCCCGGGCAACGGTCAAGCGGGGGACTGCGCTGCAGGCGGCTGGCTAAGCCGGCTCAGGGCTTGTGGGGGCGCAGGTTCTGGATCTTGCGGTGTCATGGCGCTGGCCTTGCAGCTTTCAAATTTAAAATACGTCTGATTCGTATTTGTATCTGACATTCCTGATCAACGTCTGACCGATGAAGCTGCTCGTTGTTGAAGACCACCAAGATTTGCGAGCGCTGTTGCAGGCCCATCTGGAGCGCATGGGATTCGCGGTGGATGTGGCCGCCACCGGACGGCAGGCGCTGGACGCGCTTGCCGTCACCGACTATGAGGCCCTGATCCTGGACCTGGGGCTGCCTGATATGGATGGCATGCAGGTGCTGGCCCGCTGTGATGACCGCCGCCGCAGAACCCCCTGCATCATCCTCACGGCACGCGACGCGCTGGAAAGCCGTCTGGCCGGGCTCAATTGCGGCGCCGATGACTATGTGCTCAAGCCCTTTGACATCTCCGAGCTGCAAGCGCGCGTACGCGCCGTGCTGCGCCGTGCCCAGGGCGGCCGCGAGCCTCGGCTGAGCCTGGGCAATCTGGCCTTTGAAACCGATTCCCGCCATGCGACCGTGGATGGCAGGCACATCGATCTGCTCCGGCGCGAGGCCATGCTGCTGGAGGAGATGCTGCGCGTGTGGCCCCGCATCGTGGTCAAGGAACGCATGGAAGAGCACCTGTACGCCTCGCGCGAGAGCGTGACCCTGAATGCCGTGGAGGCGCTGATCTCGCGCCTGCGCCGCAAGCTGCGCGACGGCGGCGCCAATGTGCTGATAGATACCGTGCGTGGCGTGGGCTATCGCATGGTCTTGCCCGCTGCCGCGCATGAAGAGCACCAGTCTTGAGCGGCGCGTGCTGTTGGGGCTGGCGCTGGCCTTTGCGGCTGGCGCCGGAGCACTGTCGCTGTCGCTGTACGACACGCGCGACCAGCTGCGCCGCGTGGCGATGGTGATCCAGGCGCGGGAGATCGCCGAAGGCTTCACCATGCAAAGCGATCCGGCCCGGCTGCCCAAAAGCCATGCGGGCGGCGAGCTGTCGTACACGCTGTATTCGCCCGAGGGGAGGGTGCTCTGGTTCTCCGACAACCTCCAATCCCCGCGCCGCCTGCGCCTGCCGCCCGACCGTGCGCGGGCGCCGCTGTTGCGGCTGCCCATCTACAGCGGCCAGGTTGTCAACGTGGCCGCACCGCTGGCCGATGGAGCCACCCTGATGGTGGCCAAGCGCGATGTGCTGGAGCGCCAGGCCATTGGTGATCTGCTGCACGCCAAGCTGCTGCAAAGCCTGGTCATGCTGGTGCCTGTAGGCCTGCTGGCACTGCTGCTCATCTACTGGATGATGCGCTGGACGCTCAGGCCCGTGCAGCAGGCCGCACGTTTTGTGCAGGGCATGAAGCCAGGTCAGGTCCAGCCCATTCCGACCGCCCGGCTGCCGCGCGAACTGCTGCCGCTGGCCGAAGCCGTCAACCGCGCACTGGAGAATCTGGCGCAGTCGCTGGCCAACGAAAAGCGCCTGGTCGCCGACGCGGCGCATGAACTGCGCACGCCCCTGACCGTGCTGGACCTGCGCCTGCAGAAGGCGCGCACGGACCCCAGCCCCGATTGGCAGGCCGTGGACGGCGACGTGCGCTACCTGCGCCGCGTGGCCGAGCAGCTGTTGCTGCTGGCGCGCCAGGAGCAGGACCTGGGCGCAGGCGAGGCTGCTCCCGCAGCAGCATCCACGCATCTCACGCGGCTGGTGAGGGAGGCCATCGCCGCAATCCTGCCGTTGTTCGAGGCCGGCTCGCGCAGCATGCAGGTGGACCTCATCGATGGCGTGCACTGCCAGGGCGACGCAAGCCTGCTGCACACCGCCATCTCCAATGTGCTCGAGAACGCCTTTCACCATGGCCAGGGAGATGTCTTGGTGGTCATGACGGCGGTTGAAGGTGACGTGATCCGCCTGACGGTGGCCGACCAGGGGCCAGGCGTTCCGTCCGACCGGCAGGAAGCCATGTTCACCCGCTTCAGCAAGGCGCGGCCCGGCAGCAGGGGCGCCGGCCTGGGACTGGCCATCACCCGCAAGATATTGCGCAATGCAGGCGGGGACATCCGCTTTCTGGGCAGTCCCCATTGCGAGCTGGAACTGTGCTTCAGGAGTGCATCGCATGGGGCTGTTGCGCCAGGGGCCATTGGCAAACAAAACTAAAATGATAGTCATTCTCGTTATCGATTCATCACCTCCCCCCGGCCATGCCCACCCCTTCCGCTTCCTGGACCGCTGCGCGCTGGCACCAGCTTTTCTGTGCCTGCCAGCAGCAATTGGTGTCCTATCTGGCCGGCAAGACCGGCAGCCGTGATGAGGCGCAGGAACTGGCCCAGGAAACCTGGCTGCGCCTGGCCGATGTGCCGCCGCAGCTGCCCGATGGCAGCTCGCCCACGCTCGAAGCCGCGCGGGCCTATCTGTTTGCCACGGCCAAGCATCTGGCCATAGACCGGCTGCGCCAGCGCGGTGCGCAGCAGCGCTGCATGGACGACTGGGCGCAATTGCAGCCCGAGGCCGAAGGCGATGTGGCCGACCGCGCCATGTACCGGCAGGCACTGGCCGTGGTGGAGCGCACGATTGCAGACTTGCCCGAGCGCATGCAGGCCGCCTTGCTGGCCCACCGCCTGCATGGCGAGCGGCAGGCCGACATCGCCCAGCGTCTGCAGGTCTCCCTGAATACCGTGGAGCGTGACCTGATGCAGGCCGATGCCTGCCTGGAAGCCGCCTTGCTGCGCTGGCGCGGCGGGGTGGATGCGGGCTTGCAGGCCTCTTCCAGAAAGCGGCGGCGGCGTGCCCTTGGCGCACTGCTGGGCGTGGCCGGCATGGCCTGCGCGGCCTGGCCCGCCTGGCAGATGTGGAGCCGCCGCGTGCTGTGGCAAGGTGAACTGGCCAGCGCCCCGGGCGTGCAGCGCAGCCTGGAGCTGCCCGATGGCAGCGTGCTGCGCGTGGACGCCGCCAGCCGCGTGGCGCTGGCCTACCGTGCCGACCTGCGACAGGCACGGCTGCTGGAAGGCGCCGCCTTCTTTGCCGTGGCGCGCGATGCGGCACGGCCCTTTGTGGTGGAGGCCGGCCCCCTGCGCGTGACCGTGCTGGGCACGCGCTTTGGTGTGGAACTGGAGCCCGATGCGGTGCGCGTGCAGGTGGAGTCGGGCCAGGTGCGGGTGGAGCATGCGGCCACCGGGCGCAGCCAGTTGCTGCAGGACAGCCAGTCGCTGCGCATTCCCCTGGACGGCGGTGCGGGAGATACCGACGGCGCTGCCTGGCAGCCGCAGCTCCAGCAACGGCCCGCGGCCTGGCGCGAGGGCGAGCTGGTCTTCGAGCAGGAACCGCTGGGCCGCGTCGCCCACCGGCTGGGCCGCTACACGCGGCGCCGCCTGGTGGTGGAGGAGGGCGCGGCGCAACTGGCCATCAGCGGCCATGTGCGCATTGCCCAGACCGAGCGCTGGCTGCGCGGGCTGCCGCAGTTCGCGCCGGTGCAGGTCAGCGTGCTGGACGACGGCGGGCTGCGGATTGCGCGGCGCGGCGGGCGCGCGGAGCCGTGAAGTTTTTTTCAGGGTTTTTGGGAGTGACTCGTATTTGCATATGAAAGGCCGGGCGTCCTGCCTGTGCCGGCGATTCGCAATGAGCCTGTCTTCCAGAAAGTCCTTATGTCCGCTCCCAAGTCCTCCCGATTCCGATTCCGCCTCCGCCGCACAGCGGTTTTTCATGCATGTGCAGGCCTGGTGCTGGGCCTGCAACTGCAGTTGGCCGCCGCGCAATCGGTGTCCTTCGACGTGCCGGCCCAGCCGCTGGCCCAGGCGCTGAGCCTGTTTGCGCGCCAGGCGGGGCTGCAGCTCACCTACTCCTCCGAACTGGTGCAGGGCCGGCAGGCCCCGGCGCTCAACGGCAGCCACGATGTGCGCCAGGGCCTGGCGGCATTGCTGCAGGGCAGCGGCCTGCAGGGGCGCATCGAGGGCGGCACGCTGACGCTGCTTCCCGCTGCGGCCAACGCGCCTGAGAATGCACACCGCCTGTCCGAGATCACCGTGACGGCCGGCGACCAGTATGTGAGCCTGCTGCCCGCACCCTACGCCGGCGGGCAGGTGGCCAAGGGCGTGCGCCTGGGCGTGCTGGGCAATACCGGCAACATGCAGGCGCCGTTCAGCACCACCAGCTACACGTCCGAGGCCGTGCGCAACCAGCAGGCCGGCACCATTGCCGAGGCGGTGAACCGCGACCCTTCCGTGCGCTACACCGTGCTGCCGGGCGGCAACGTGGACAACCTCTATATCCGGGGCTTTCCGATCTGGGAGGGCAACTCGGGCGAGATCGCCTTTGACGGCATCTACGGCATTGCCCCCAACTACCGCGTGCGCACCGAGTACGTGGACCGCATCGAGGTGGTCAAGGGGCCGGGCGCGCTGCTGTTCGGCATGTCGCCCAACGGCTCGGTGGGCGGCGTGATCAACATCGCTCCCAAGCGCGCCAATGAAGATGTGGCGCGGCTGACCACGGGCTGGACTTCGGACAGCCTCTGGCGTGCCCATGCCGACGTGGGCCGGCGCTTTGGCGACGAGGCCCAGTACGGCATCCGTGTGAACGCCAGCAAGTACGGCGGCGATACGTCCATGGACCATCAAAGCACCGACGGCCATGTGCTGGCCGTGGCGCTGGACTACGAGGTGGAGCGCTTCCGCGCCACGTTGGACCTGCTCTCGCAGGACGAGCGCATCGACGGCGTGGGCCGGCCCATCATGCCCACGGGGCTCTCCTCCATGCCTGCTGCGCCCGACGGCACACTCAACGTGACCCAGCCCTGGGAATGGTCCAGGAATCGCGAGCGCGCCGTGCTGCTGCGCACCGAGCTGGACCTCACGCAGCAGCTCACGCTGTTCGCCAACATCGGCCAGTCGCGCGCCAATGTGGACCGCATCTATGACTCCGCCCCGCGCCTGACCAGTGCTGCGGGTGCCACCAGCATCACGCCCACCTATGCGGTGTTCGACGTGGACCGCAGCACCATCGACGCAGGCCTGCGCTCGCGCTTTGCGCTGGCCGGTGTCAAGCATTCGGTCACGCTGCAGCTGGCCAGCTACCGCGAGGATTTCCACCGTGCGCTGCAGGCGGGCTCGGCGGTGGCGTCCAACATCTATGCGCCTGTTGCCCATGCGCCGCAAAGCATTGCGCGGCCTTCGGCCATTCCGCGCATCCATGACAACCGCAACACCAGCCTGGCCCTGGTGGACACGCTTTCGCTGCTGCAGGACAGGCTGCAACTGTCGCTGGGCCTGCGCCACCAGGCCATCAAGTCCACCAACTACAACGTGCTCACGGGCGGCGCCGCCAATGTCTACGACGAGAGCGTGACCACGCCCGCCGTGGGCGTGGTCTGGCGCCAGGCGCCCAACTGGAGCCTCTACGCCAACTACATCGAAGGCCTGAGCAAGGGCGACATCGCACCGCCCGCCGCCAGCAACTACGGCGAGGTGCTGCGCCCCTACAAGAGCCGCCAGTACGAAGTGGGCAGCAAGTACGACTTCGGCAGCTTCATGGCCACGGCCGCCCTGTTCAGCATTGAAAAACCCAGCGGCGGCCTGGACCAGGGCGTCTACAAGACCAACGGCGAGCAGCGCAACCTGGGCATGGAGCTGTATGCCTACGGCGAGGCCGCACGCGGCCTGCGCCTGCTCGGTGGCGTGACCTGGCTCAAGCCCGAGATCACGCGCTCGGCCACGCCTGCGCTGGTGGGCAACCGGCCCATCGGCACTTCGCGCCTGCTGGCCAACCTGGGCGTGGAATGGGATGTGCCCGCCGCGGAAGGCTTGACCCTGGTCGGCGACCTGGCCTACACCGGCGCCCAGTTCGTGGACCAGGCCAACCGCCTGCGCATCCCGGGCTGGACACGCACCGACCTGGGCCTGCGCTATGCCACCCGCATCGCGGGCCGCAAGACCACGCTGCGCGCCACGGTGCAGAACGTGGCCGACCGCAAGGCCTGGGCCGGCGTCACGTCCTGGGGCGCCGTCTCGCCGATGATTCCGCGCACCTTCGTGGTGTCGGCATCGATGGATTTCTGAGGTCGGCGCGGTGGCTGGGCGGGCCGCGCTCTATGCTTGAGGCATGAACGCAAGCAAGACCCTGCTGATCGTCTACCACTCCATGACCGGCGGCACCCGCCAGATGGCCGAGGCCGCGCGCGACGGCGCAGCGGCCGAAGGCCAGGGCGTGCAGGTGCGCCTGCTGCATGCCTCAGAGGCCGGCCCGGACGATGTGCTGTCCGCCGACGGCTACCTCTTCGCCACCCCGGAAAACCTGGCCGCCATCAGCGGCCAGCTCAAGGACTTCTTCGACCGCAGCTACTACGCGGCGCTGGACCGCATCAACGGCCGGCCCTATGCCAGCCTCATCTGCGCCGGCAGCGACGGCCAGAATGCGGCCCGCCAGATCGCCCGCATCGCCACCGGCTGGCGCCTCAAGCCCGTGGCCGAGCCCCTGATCATCTGCACCCACGCCCAGACCACCGAAGCCATCCTGGCGCCCAAGCAGATTGCCGCAACTGAGCTGGAACAGTGCCGGGCGCTGGGGGAGGCGATGGGGGCCGGGCTGGCGCTGGGAGTCTTTTGAGGGTTGCCAGCATCTTGGGTGCCCTACATTTCTTGGTGGCCCGGTCGCCCGGTGTGGCTCAGCCGAACAGGCGCGACCAGAATCCGCCTTTTCCACCCACCTGCTGCCGGGCTCCCTGCATGTGGGCGCGTATGCCGAGCAATTGGGCATCGTCCGGATCGTGGCGCAGGGCGATCTCGACCAGTTCAGGCTGAAGGTGCGAGGCCTTGAGCTGGCCCAGGGCCCTGAGGGCGGTGACCTTGTGCGCATGAACGAAGCTCATGCTGCGAACTTCCCATGGCGCTTGCTGTTGCTGAGACGAAAGCTGCGCATAGCGGCGCTCGGCTTCGGCCACGATGTCGAGGACGTCCTGGTGGTGGCTGGTCTCGTTGAGATAGGCGCACGCGGTCTGCGCGCAGTCCAGATACAGGCCGGTGTCAAGCGCGTAGTCCTCCATCAGCAGCAGGGACAGGTCGGTGGCTTGCTTGCGGTTCCCCAGTTGCCGATAGGCATGGCGCAGGTTTTCCAGCAGGGCCTGGAAACAGGTCTGCTGCAGCCCGGCTTCGAGGACGGTGGCCGCCTGCTCGTACTGTTCCTGCGCGTTGTACAGCACGCCCAGGTTGTTGCAGCACATGGCATAGGTGTGGATGTCCAGCGCGGCGGGCGCGGCCTCCTGGCCGTTTGCCGGCGTGCCGGCGCTGGCGAAGCGCTCCAGACAGCGTTCGTAGAGTGTGGTCTGCAGGCGCTCGATTTCCTGCAGGGCTGCTGCA
Source organism: Delftia sp. CH05 (assembly GCF_009827015.1). Taxonomy (NCBI): domain Bacteria; kingdom Pseudomonadati; phylum Pseudomonadota; class Betaproteobacteria; order Burkholderiales; family Comamonadaceae; genus Delftia; species Delftia sp. CH05. The sequence goes on from NZ_WUMG01000033.1 coordinate 52,357, forward strand.
TCCGTGTCGGGGCGCTTCCACTTGCCCACGGTCACGCCGGCCGTGTAGTAGTCGGGTGCCACCGGGCTATCAGCCAACTCGGGATAGGAAAAGATGCTGCGCCAGGGCACGGCATGCTCCATCTCGAAAATGCGGGCTTGCAAGTCCACCTGGGACTGCAAGGCATGAGACTTGCGGTAGGCGGCCAGCGCGGGCTCGGGTTCGTCCAGCCAATAGTGGGCACTGCCCAAATAGCGGTGTCCATAGGCATTGCCTGGTGACATTGCCAGTGCGCGCTGCGCCCATTCGCCGACCTGGCGCAATGCCGCACTGCGGTCCTCGGTGAATTGGTCACTGGAATCGAGATACACCAGGCACAGCATCAGCCATGACCATTCGCTACCCTGGCCTGATTCGGCAGTGGCCTGAATGCTGGTCAAGAGGCTGGCAATCGCTTCATTGTCCAGATGGCTGAAAACCGTGGTGCCAGACCATAGCGCATGCATTCGCGCGTGGTCGCCCTGGCTGAGGGCATGCATTCCTTGGGAAATCAGTCGTTCCATGGTCTGTTGGGAATATTGTGGGAGGCGCCATCGTATCCGCTGTGTTTGACAGGAGGATGGGGCACCACTCAATGGGAGCGATAAGACGCCCGTGCAGACAATGTCTGAACAACAGGTCAAAGCCCCGTCAACTGCGGCAATGCCTTCTCGCAGGCCTTGCGGCACAGGTAGCGCAGGTCCTGTTCACCATCTTCACTGCGCAGGTAGCCGGCGCCGGCGGCGTTGATGTTCCATTCATAGACCTTGCCCGAGCGCAGCAGCCGTCCGCTGAAACTGCAGGGCAGGATGATGGATTCCTCATGGAAGCTGCCAGCCGAGACTTGCTTTGCCGTCGCGAAATAGCGGGCCACGTCGGCGGCGTCCAGGCTGACTTTCTCGCATCCCATGGTCTCGCCCGTGCCCACGGAACGGGTGACCGGGCCGATGACGGAAATGGGCGCCGCCTTGGCCGCGTGTTTGGGCGTGGATGTGGAAGTAGATGAGGCCTGCAGCGGCGCATGCAGGCACAGCATCACGGCAGCCCAGGCGGCAATGCGCAGGCTGCGAGAGGGATTGTTGAAAAGCTGGCTGGATGGCATGGCTCAGGCTCCCGTGAAGATGTAGCGCAGCAATTGGGCGCCTTCGGTCGCTTCCTTGCGGGCAATGGCGCCGTGGGAGTAGACATCGGACAGCAGCTTGAGCTTGTAGTGGTCCACCAATTGCTGGGTCAGCCATTTGGTCTGGAACAGCTGCGATTGGGTGGGCGCCTCGTAGTCCTTGGTCGATGGCAGGAAACGGCCCACCACCTCGATGCCCACGGAGTCGCTGTTGGCCGGATAACGCAACGGATAGGCCTTTGTGTTCTCATGCGATGACACATTCTTGGCCCGCTTGCTGAAGCTCAGGCCCTTTTGGTGCAGCAGGGCATTGATGTTCTTGAGTTCCGTGGGATCGCAGGTGCTCTCGTTGACGCAGCGCGGCTGAAGAATTCCCACATGCCAGCAGATCTTTTCCAGACTGGCGGTTTGGTAGATCTTCCCGTCCTTCTCGATCAGGAAGTGCGCCCCTGTCTTCTGGCCGCTCTTGTAGGCATTGAGCACGCTGGCGGCCGTGGACGAGTCAGTGCGGTGCAGCACGATGGAGGTGACGGACAGCAAGGCGCCGTGCTCTATGGACGGATAGGTCTTGACTTCGACGCTTTTGTCTACCATCAATCCTTTTTCGATAGTGGCCAATTATTTCTCCCTCTGTATTCCGGCTGAGTGAATGCGAATGGCGGAAAGCCGGGAGAGCATACGGGCTGAAGGGATAAAAATAATTCGAAATGTACTGTGTACCTCTTTATTGGAAATATATTGAAACAATTGGGTGGAGTTCATGAAGGATGTATGAATTCCGGAAATCTCCGGAATTCACAGGGGCTCAATGGCGACGCAATGCAATGCCTGCGCGATGGCCCACGACTGCGACAAGGATGCAGCCCATCCCGACCCACTGCGCCGCCGACGGCACGGCGCCAAACCAGGCCAGGTCCACCAGCAAGGCCATGGCGGGGTAGACGAAGGACAGTGCCGCAATGGCGGGCGCCGGCAGCCGCTGGAATGCGGCATACATCACCGTGTACATGAAGGCCGTATGGACCAGTCCCAGGATCAGCACCATGGAGGCGGCCCGCGCTGACAGCAACTGCGGGCTGGCTGCGGCGATATGGGTGAGCAGCGGCAGGGCCCACAGGCTCAGCACCAGTCCGCCCGCCAGCATCTGCAGCATGGCGATCTGGGCCGAGGGCATGTGGCCCAGGCGGCGCGTGGCGACCGTGGTGCCTGCGTAGAGAGCGGCGGCCAGCAGGGCCAGGGCGACGCCTATCCAGGCGCCTGTTCCAGCATGCGATGCATCCACGCCATCCAGCCCGACCAGGCCGCTGCTCAGCGCCACCCCCAGCAGGGCCAGCAGCAGCCAGGGCAGCTTGCGGCGTTCGACGGGCTCGCCCTGCAGCGCCGACAGAGCCAGCAGCATGAAGGGCTGCACGTGGTAGACCACGGTGGCCACGGCGATGGAGCTGTAGTGGTAGGCGCTGAAGAGGGCGACCCAGTTCAATACCAGGGCGATGCCGCCCCCGGCCAGCCACAGCCATTCCCGGCCTTGGGGTTTGACCCAGTCGCGCCGCCAGGCCAGCCACAGGCCCAGGCCCAGTGCGCCCAGCACGCAGCGGGCAAATACGACCAGCAGCGGCGGCAGCGCGCTTTCCACGACGAGCAGGCCGATGGTGCCCGACAGCGCCATGGCCAGCAGCATGCGCCAGGTGCCGCCCTGGCTGGTTCGGGGCCGTGTGGGTGAGGTTGCAGAGGTGAGGCTGGGGCTGTGGGACATGGTGTCGATTCCTGGGCGCGCTACGGTATGGAGCGCATGGGCGTATCTTGCGGACCTTGCAATCAATCAACAATCCGCCAGTCATTCAAATTAATATTGCCTGCCATGCAACAAAGACCGGAGTAGCGCCTTGCCCGATACCGCCATGCCCCTGGATGAAATGCTGGTCTTCGCCCGCGTGGTGGAGCACCAGAGCTTTGCGGGCGCGGCCCGGCAATTGGGGCTGACGACCTCGGCCGTGAGCCGCAGCGTGGGGCGGCTGGAGGCGCATTTCGGGCTGCGGCTGCTGCAGCGCACCACGCGCTCGCTGTCGCTGACCGAGGCGGGGGCCGAGATCCACCAGGCCTGCCTACGGCTGGTGGAGGATGCCCAGGCCGTGCAGGCGCTGGCCGGCCAGCTGCGCCAACAGCCGCGCGGGCTGCTGAAGATCAGCGCGCCGGCCGTGCTGGGCGATCTCTGGCTGTCACCGCTGCTGCCGGGCTTTTGCGCGCGTTGGCCCGAGGTGCAGGTGCAGGTGGACATGACGGACCGCATGGTGGACCTGGTGGCCGAGGGGCTGGACCTGGGCCTGCGCATCAGCGTGCCGGGCCAGATCGCGCCGGGACTGGTGGCGCGGCCGCTCAAGACCATCCGCTATGTGCTGGTGGCCACGCCCGGCTATCTGGCGCGGCATGCGCAGATCACGGAGCCCGGGCAACTGCTGGCGCATCCCTTCATCAGCCTGGGCTACGGGCAGTTCCAGAACGAGGTGGAATTGCGCCCGCTCCACCCTGCGGCCGCGCCCGCCATGCGGCTGCTGGTGAATACGCCCATCACCATTGCCAGCAGCCTGGGCATCATCCACGCGCTGCAGCAGGGGCCGGGCATAGGCGTGGTGGCCGACTTTGCGGCTCAGGCGGCGCTGCAGGCCGGGCAGCTGGCGCCCGTGCTGCCGGGCTGGGGGCTGTGCGGCAAGTACGCGCCGCGCGTGGTGCATGCGGTCTATGCGCCGACGCGCCATGTGCCGCTGAAGCTGCGGGCGCTGATCGACTACCTGGTCGAGGTGGAGGGTGATGGCGCCGTGGCCTCCACCACCTAACCCATGCGCCTGCGCAGCGCCGCGCTGGCCCAGTCCACGGCCACGGACAGCGCCAGCATGGCGATGATGACGGTGCTGGCCTGGGCGTAGTGGAACAGCGACAGCTCGAAGTACAGCAGCTGCCCCAGCCCGCCCGCGCCCACGAAGCCCAGGATGGCGGCCATGCGGATGTTCATCTCCCAGCGGTACAGCGTGTAGGCCAGCAACTGCGGCGCGGCGCCGGGCAGGGTGGCGTAGAGGAAGGCCATGGCGCGGCCGCTGCCGGACAGGCGCAGCGCTTGGGTGGGGGCGGCGGGCTGGTTCTGCAGGGCCTCGGCATACAGGCGCCCCAGCACGCCCGCCGTGTGCAGCGCCAGCGCCAGCGCGCCTGCGAACGGGCCCAGGCCCACGGCCAGGGCGGTGATGGTGGCCCAGACCAGCTCGGGCACGGAGCGCAGCACGTTGAGCACCAGGCTCCAGGGAGCGCGCCAGCGCGGCAACGCCAGCAGCAGGCCCAGCACGGCCGCCAGCAAGGTGCCGACCACGGAGATGGCCAGCGTCTCCCACACGCCCACGGCCACCTTGCGCAGCCATTCGGCGCTGGTGTCGGGCGGGAAGAAGCTGATGACGAATTCCAGCATGGACCGGCCCGCCGCGCCGGTGAACAGCGAGGGCAGGTCCATCTCCAGCATGGCAAAGCTGGCGGCCACGCCCAGCGCCAGGGCGGCGCAGGTGAGGGCGCTGCGCCAGCCCCAGGCGCTGGCGCGTGCGGCGGGTGGCGTGTCCAGCGCGCGGCGCAGGCCGCGCGAGAGCAGGTCGGCACCCCAGACCAGCAGCATGAAGGTCAGCAAGATGGTGGAGGCCTCGCCGCCGTTGAGCATCTTCATGGCCTGGTCCATGAGCTGGCCCAGGCCGCCCGCGCCCACAAAGCCCATGACCACCGAGGCGCGTATGGCGCACTCCCAGCGGTAGACGGTGTACGAGGTCAGTTCGCGCGCGGCCTGGGGCAGCAGGCCGTAGAGCATGGCCATCGGCCGGCGCGCGCCGGCCTGCGCCAGGGCGCGTGCGGGCGCGGGGTCGGCCGACTCCAGGATTTCCGCATAGACCTTGGCCAGCATGCCGCCATAGGTCAGGCCCAGGGCCAGCACGCCAGCGGCCGGCCCCAGGCCGAAGACGCGCACGAAGACCAGGGCCCAGACCAGCTCGGGCACGCCGCGCAGAATGGTGAGCAGGCCGCGCGTGACGGGGTTGAGCGCCCGCCGCTCGCGCGCGGCGCCCGTGACCAGGTAGGCCAGCGGCACGGCCAGCACAAAGGCCAGGGCCATGCCGGCCGTGGCAATGGCCAGGGTCTCCAGCGTGGCGCGGCCCAGGTAGCCGAGGAAGTCGCGCCCGGTCTCGGGCGGCAGAAACGTGGCCAGAAAGCGGCCGATGACCTGCAGGTTGCCGGGATCGAACAGCGCGCCCAGGCTGAAGCCCGCGCCCTGGAACAGCGGCCACAGCACGACGGCGGCCAGCACCAGGGCGCCGAGGCGGCGGGGCGCGGCGGGGTCACGCAGCGCGTGCAGATCGGAACTCAACGGCATGCGGATGCGGACAGCGGTGCGGCAAAGGCGGCGGGCGCGGGTGTCCACGCAGGGCGGGAGGGATCATCGCCAGCATGCTCGGACCCATACAGCGCACGCAGGTGTTCCTGCGTGACTTCAGCCGCCGGCAGGTCGAAGGCGATGGCGCCATCGCGGATGCCCACGATGCGCGCAAAGCAGGCCAGCGCCAGGTCCACGGCATGCAGGCTGGCCACCAGGGTGGCGCCGCGCGCGGCGGCTTCGTGCACCAGCAGTTGCACGGTGGACAGGGCCAGGGCCGGGTCCAGCGCGGCCACGGGCTCGTCGGCCAGGATCAGCTCGGCCTGCTGGTAGAGCACGCGGGCAATGCCCACGCGCTGCAGCTGCCCGCCCGAGAGCTGGTCGCAGCGCGCGAACAGCTTGTCTGCCAGCTGCACGCGGGCAAGGGCCTCGCGCGCGCCAGCGGTGTCCTGTGGGTACAGCAGCGAAGCCAGCGCCTTCCAGGCCGGCCAGCGGCCCAGCCGCCCGGCCAGCACGGCCGTGACCACGCGCTGGCGCGGCGGTATGGGCGGTGCCTGGTGCACCGTGCCGATGCGCGCGCGCAGCAGCCGGGGTGCGCCCGCGCTGGACGCAGGCACCTCGTTGCCCAGCACGCTGCGCCGGCCCTGGCTGGGCGCCAGCGCCGTGCCGATGACGGACAGCAACGTGGTCTTGCCCGCGCCCGAGGGGCCGATCAGCGCAATGGCTTCGCCCTGGCGTGCGGCCAGCGTCACGCCGCGCAGCGCAGTGCCGCCGCCGGCGTGGGTCAGGCCCACGCCTTCCAGTTCAAAGCTCATGGATTGCGCCTGCTGCGGCTTACTTGAGCAGGCCGGCCGACTTGGCAGCAGCCTCGATGCCTTCGTAGTTCGAGGCCTGGGTGGGCACGAAGCGCGCGGCGCGCTGCAGCTCCAGGATGGCCTTGTGCTCTGGCTTGGCCGGGTCCAGCGCCAGGAAGGCGTCGGTCAGCTTCTTGACCAGGGCCGGGTCCAGGTCGCCGCGCACGGTCCAGTTGTAGTCGAAGTAGGGCGGCGTGGTGGCGAACACGCGCACCTTGCTGGTATCGACCTTCTTGGTCTCCACCAGCTTGTCCCAGACCGATGCGTTGAGCACGCCGGCCTCGGCCTTGCCTGCGGCCACGAAGGCCACGGTGGCGTCATGCGCGCCGGAGAAGGCCACGGTCTTGAAGTCCTTCTCGGGGTTGATACCGTCCTGCTGCAGGAAAAAGCGCGGCATCAGGCTGCCCGAGGTGGACGAGGGCGCGCCAAAGGCAAAGCTCTTGCCCTTGAGGTCGGCCAGGGTCTTGATGGCGGGGTTGGCCGTGATGAACTTGGAGGTGAACCTGGCGTCTTCCTCGCGCTGCACGATGGGGATGGCCGTGCCGTTGGTGCGGATCTTGGCCTGCACGAAGGTGAAGCCGCCCAGCCAGGCCAGGTCCAGCTTGCGTGTGGCCAGCGACTCGACCACGGCGGCGTAGTCGGTCACGGGCGTGAACACCACCTTCATGCCGGTCTGGGCCGAGAGGTACTTGCCCAGCGGCTCGAACTTGCGCTGCAGCTCGGTGGGAGCTTCATCCGGGATGGCCGAGACGCGCAGCACGGCGGGTTCGGCGGCCAGCGCAGGCAGGCTGGACAGGGTGGAGGCGGCCAGCACGCAGGCAGCCGCCTGGCGCAGCGCCGAGCGGCGCGCAGGAATGTGGTTCATGGATGGGCTCCGTTCAATCAGCCACCGCCGTCCGGATACACGGCGGTTTAATAAGGCGCCCGGGGTTGACACGGGCGCCGAAGGTACAAGGGCGGTACACCGACCGCTGAGGCTGCATTGTAGGGAGCGGGCTTTTTCCGTTGGGGAGCATCAGGCTTGAGCGGCGGACCTGTCGGCACAGCGTGGCCGCCGATCTTTTTCCCGCGTGCGCTGCGTTTGTGCACCGCCTGGGACCTTGCTTGGCCGGGACTTGAACATGCGTTGCACCAAAATATCCATTATTGGTATGACCAATAAATATCCTGGTGCACTATCTGCACTCTTTTAGGTGTTTACCCTGTTCATCTGTCCACTTGAAAGCTCTGAGAATCGCACCACTTCGCGCAATGGTCTGAATTTTGGTTTAATTGGTTGGACCAATTTGCCAATAGCCCACAAGGCGCCAGCGCGGGGAACACTCCCGGTCACCGTTGCAGCCAGCCAGCAGACATCCTGTGCGGATCGCACCGCATGCCAACGCTGCAACGAGAGGGAGTGGCCGACAAGGGGCGCTTACCGCGCCCTCCCCATCATCTAGAGACACGGTCATGCAAACCATCTGGCAGCAGAACTACGATCCCGCCGGGAACATCTGGATCTCGGCGCTGATCGCGCTGATTCCCATCATCTTTTTCTTCCTGGCGCTGACCAGGTTCCGTCTCAAGGGCTACCAGGCTGGCACCGTCACCGTGGCGCTGGCGCTGGGCGTGGCGCTGCTGTTCTACAAGATGCCCGTGAGCGCGGCACTGGCCTCGGCCGTGTACGGCTTCTTCTACGGCCTGTGGCCCATCGCCTGGATCATCGTGGCGGCCGTGTTCCTCTACAAGATCTCGGTCAAGACGGGGCAGTTCGACGTGATCCGCTCGTCCATCCTGTCGGTCACTCCCGACCAGCGGCTGCAGCTCATCCTGGTGGGCTTTTGCTTCGGCGCCTTCCTGGAGGGCGCGGCCGGCTTCGGCGCGCCCGTGGCCATCACGGCCGCGCTGCTGGTGGGCCTGGGCTTCAAGCCGCTCTATGCGGCGGGCCTGTGCCTGATCGCCAACACGGCGCCCGTGGCCTTCGGCGCCATGGGCATTCCCATCATCGTGGCAGGGCAGGTCTCGGGCGTGGATGCCTTCGCCATCGGCCAGATGGCCGGCCGCCAGCTGCCCTTCATGACCGTGCTCGTGCTGTTCTGGCTGATGGCCATCATGGACGGCTGGCGCGGCGTCAAGGAAACCTGGCCTGCGGTGCTGGTGGGCGGCGGCTCGTTTGCCCTGGTGCAGTTCCTCACGGCCAACTACATCGGCCCGGAGCTGCCGGACATCACTTCGGCCATCGTCTCGCTGGTGGCGCTGACGCTGTTCCTCAAGGTCTGGCAGCCCAAGCGCATCTTCCGTTTCGACACGGAAGGCGAGGGCGGCAAGGCTGCTGCCATTGCGAAGACAGCCACGGCGGTCAAGGCTCCCGCCGCCGCTTCCGGTGCACCGCTGACGGCCGGCGCCGTCATCAAGGCCTGGTCGCCCTTCATCATCCTCACGGCCATGGTGACGATCTGGAGCATCAAGCCCTTCAAGGCGCTGTTCGCCGCAGGCGGCCCGCTGGCCTCCACCGTCATCAACATCCCCGTGCCCTTCCTGCACAACCTGGTGGAGAAGACGCCCCCCGTCGTGGCCGCCGCTGCGCCCTACGGCGCGGTCTACACCTTCAACTGGCTGCTGGCCACCGGCACGGCCATCCTGATCGCGGCGCTGATCACCATCACCTTCACGCGCCTGTCGCCGGCCAAGGCCGTGGCCACGCTGGGCGAGACCTTCAGGGAACTGGCCGTGCCGATCTACTCCATCGGCATGGTGCTGGCCTTCGCCTTCGTGGCCAACTACTCGGGCCTGTCGGCCACGCTGGCCCTGGCGCTGGCACACACGGGCCAGGCGTTCACGTTCTTCTCGCCCTTCCTGGGCTGGATCGGCGTGTTCCTCACGGGCTCGGACACTTCGGCCAACGCGCTGTTCGCCGCGCTGCAGGCCACCACGGCGCAGCAGCTGGGCCTGCCCCAGGTGCTCACGGTGGCGGCCAACACCACGGGCGGCGTGACGGGCAAGATGATCTCGCCCCAGTCCATCGCCATTGCCTGCGCGGCCGTGGGCCTGGCAGGCCGCGAGTCGGACCTGTTCCGCTTCACGGTCAAGCACAGCCTGATGTTCGCCGTGATCATCGGGGTGATCACCACGCTGCAAGCCTACGTATTTACGTGGATGATCCCGGGTCATTGAAAACACCCGAGAGTTCCCCCATGCGCGTTGCCGATCAAGTTGTCGAGAAATTGCTTGCCCTGGTGCAGGCCAGCGGAGTGCAGCCCGGACAGCGGCTGCCCGCGGAGCGGCAACTGGCGGCCGAGCTGGGCGTCTCGCGCACCKMGGTGCGCGAGGCGATACAGAAACTCACCAGCCAGGGCGTGCTGGTGGCGCGGCGCGGCGATGGCACCTACCTGCAGGAGCCGGCGCCGGCTGCCGAGCCTGCGGACTGGCTCAAGGACGCCATGCGGCCGCTGGCCGGCCTGATGGAGTCCGACTCCCACTACCGCTACGACGTGCTGGAAACCCGCCACGCGCTGGAGACCAGCACGGCCTGGCTGGCCGCCCAGCGCGCCACGCCGCAGGACAAGGACCATATCCAGCGCTGCTTCGAGGTGATGATCCAGCACCAGCAAAGCGGCCACGCCGAGCTGGCGGCGCGCGCCGACGCGCAGTTCCACCTGGCCATTGCCGAGGCTTCGCACAATCTGGTGCTGGTGCAGGTCATGCACAGCCTGTTCACCGTGGTGCTGTCCACGGTGGAACGCAACCGCCACGACATGTTCCGCCTGAGCGCGCCCCAGACCCTGCAGGAGCTGACCGTGCAGCACCAGAGCCTCATGCAGGCCATCCTGGACGGCGACCCGCAGCGCGCCCGCGAATGCATCGGCGAGCACCTGGAGCATGTGCGCACCACCATCCAGCGCCTGGACGAGGACCGCGCGCGGCGCGAGCGCTCCATGCGGCTGCCTCTGGACGCCGCGCCCGCGCTGCTGCCCACTTCAGACCTGATACGAAAGACATGAGACACCCATCATGATCATCTCCTCCACCTCCGACTACCGTGCGGCGGCGCAAAAGCGCCTGCCGCCTTTCCTGTTCCACTACATCGACGGCGGCGCCTATGCCGAGCAGACGCTGCGCCGCAATGTCGAGGACATGGCCGCCGTGGCGCTGCGCCAGCGCGTGCTCAAGGACATGAGCCGGCTGGACACCAGCATCGAGCTGTTCGGCGAGAAACTGTCCATCCCCGTGGCGCTGTCGCCCGTGGGCCTGACGGGCATGTACCGCCGCCGCGGCGAAGTGCAGGCCGCGCGCGCGGCCGACGCCCATGGCATTCCGTTCACCATGTCCACGGTCTCGGTCTGCCCCATCGAAGAAGTGGCGCCCAAGATCAAGCGCCCCATGTGGTTCCAGCTCTATGTGCTCAAGGACCGGGGCTTCATGCAGAACGCGCTGGAGCGCGCCCAGGCGGCCGGCTGCTCCACCCTGGTCTTCACCGTGGACATGCCCGTGCCCGGCGCGCGCTACCGCGATGCGCATTCGGGCATGAGCGGCCCGAATGCCGCCATGCGCCGCTACTGGCAGTCGGTCACGCACCCGGCCTGGTCCATGGACGTGGGCCTGCTGGGCCGCCCGCATGACCTGGGCAACATCTCGGCCTACCGGGGCAGCCCCACGGGCCTGGCCGACTACATCGGCTGGCTGGGCGCCAATTTCGATCCCTCCATCTCCTGGAAGGATCTCGAATGGATACGCGCCTTCTGGAAGGGACCCATGGTCATCAAGGGCATCCTGGATCCCGAGGACGCCAAGGACGCCGTGCGCTTTGGCGCCGACGGCATCATCGTCTCCAACCATGGCGGCCGCCAGCTCGACGGCGTGCTGTCCTCGGCCCGCGCGCTGCCGGCCATTGCCGATGCGGTCAAGGGCCAGATCAAGATCCTGGCCGACTCGGGCATCCGCAACGGCCTGGACGTGGTGCGCGCCATCGCCCTGGGCGCCGACTGCGCCATGATCGGCCGCGCCTTCATCTACGCCCTTGCCACCTCCGGCGAGGCGGGCGTCAAGCACCTGCTGGAACTATTGGAAAAGGAAATGCGCGTGGCCATGACGCTGACCAGCGTGAGCAAGGTATCCGACATCACCGGCGACCTGCTGGTGCGCCAGCCATGAGCGCGCTGCAGACTCCGGTCGTCTCCCGGGAGGACCTGCTGCTGCAGTTGCGCGAAGCCGTGGGCACCGCCCATGTGCTCACCGACGACCAGGCCACGCGCCGCTTCCGCAAGGGCCACCGCACGGGCGAGGGCCCGGTGCTGGCCGTGGTGCGGCCCGCGACGCTGCTGGAGCAGTGGAAGGTGGTGCAGGCCGCCGTGGCGGCCGGGCGCATCGTCATCATGCAGGCCGCCAACACGGGCCTGACGGGCGGCTCCACGCCCGACGGCGCGGACTACGACCGCGAGATCGTGCTCATCAACACCTTGCGCATCACCGGCGTGCAGGTCATTGGCGGCGGCGCCCAGGTGGTCTGCCTGCCCGGCGCCACGCTGGACCGGCTGGAGCAGGCGCTGGCACCGCTGGGGCGCGAGCCGCATTCGGTGATCGGCTCGTCGTGCATCGGCGCCTCGGTGCTGGGCGGCATCTGCAACAACTCGGGCGGCGCCCTGGTGCGGCGCGGCCCGGCCTATACCGAACTGGCGCTGTACGCGCGCGTGTGCGGCGACGGCTCGCTGGAACTCGTCAACCACCTGGGCATCGCCCTGGGCCGCACGCCCGAGGAAATCCTCACGCGGCTGCAAAACGGCGACTACACCGAGTCCGACATCGCCCACGATGCGCAGCGCGCCGCCTCCGACCCGCGCTATGCCGATGCCGTGCGCGCCGTGGACGAGGACACGCCCGCGCGCTTCAATGCCGACCCCTCGCGCCTGTTCGAGGCCTCGGGATCGGCCGGCAAGCTGTGCCTGTTCGCCGTGCGGCTGGACACCTTCCCCAAGGAGCCGAGCACCGTCTTCTATATAGGCAGCAATGCGCCCGACGACCTCACGGCCGTGCGCCGCGAGCTGCTGACCGCGCTGCCGCGCCTGCCGATCGCCGGCGAGTACATCCACCGCACGGCCTACGACATCGGCGAGAAATACGGCAAGGACACCTTCCTGCTGATCGACCGCTTCGGCACGGCCAGGGTGCCGGCCGCCTTCGCCCTCAAGAGCCGCGTGGACGGCTTCTTCGAGCGCTTCGGCCTGCGCGGCGTCACCGACCGCGTGATCCAGGCGCTGACCAACCTGCTGCCCAGCCACCTGCCCGCGCGCATGCGCCAGTGGCGCGACCGCTATGAGCACCACCTGCTGGTGCGCGTGTCCAACGATACGGCCAAGGCCACGCGTGAATTCCTCACGCGGCACTTCAGCGGCAGCACCACGGGCGGCTGGTTCGAGTGCGATGCCGACGAGGGGCGCAAGGCCTTCCTGCACCGCTTCGCCATCGCGGGCGCGGCCATCCGCTACCGCGAGGTGCACCGCGCCCAGGTCGAGGACATCGTGGCCCTGGACGTGGCCCTGCGCCGCAACGACCGCGAATGGGTGGAGCAGCTGCCCGCCGAGGTCGAGCGCGACATGGTCCACAAGCTCTACTACGGCCACTTCTTCTGCCATGTCTTCCACCAGGACTACATCGTCAAGAAGGGCGTGGACCCGCTGGCCATGGAGCACCGCATGTGGGAACTGCTGGACGCGCGCCGCGCCGAGTACCCGGCCGAGCACAACGTGGGCCACCTCTACGTGGCCAAGCCTGCCCTGGCGGGCTTCTACCGCGAACTGGACCCCACCAACACCTTCAACCCCGGCATAGGGCACACCTCGCGCAAGCTGGGCTGGGAGGAGTGTTGTGACCGGCCGGGGGGATGGCCCAAGGGGTATTCGGAAACGCCGTAGAGCAGGAGCAGGCGGGCCCGGGGGCAGCCCGCCGCACCCCCTCACAGATTGATGAACACCGACTTGGTCTCCAGGTAGGCATCCAGCGCGGTGCGGCCCATGTCGCGGCCCATGCCGGACTGCTTGTAGCCGCCGAAGGGCATGCCCGGGTCCAGGGTGCTGTGGCAGTTGACCCAGACCGTGCCGGACTGGATCTTGGGGATCAGCCGGTGGACCTTGGACAGGTTGTTGGACCAGATGCTGGCGCCCAGGCCGTAGGGCGTGTCGTTGGCCCAGGCGGCGACTTCGTCGAGGTCGTCATAGGGCATGGCCACGAGCACGGGGCCGAAGATTTCCTCGCGGGCCACGCGGTGGTCGTGCTGCACGCCGGTCATCACCGTGGGCTGCACGAAGTAGCCGCGCTGGCCTGCGCGGGCGCCGCCCGTCACCACCTCGGCGCCCTGGCTGCGGCCTATGTCGATGTAGCTGCAGACACGCTCCATCTGCTCCTGCGAGACCAGCGGGCCCATCTGTGCGCGGGGGTCCAGGCCATGGCCCAGGGTGAGCCGGGCGGCCTGGTCGGCCACGTCGGCCACCACGCGGTCGAACATGCTCTTGTGCACGTACAGGCGCGAGCCCGCGCAGCAGACCTGGCCGTGGTTGAAGAAGATGGCATTGGCCGCACCCGCCGCAGCCGTGGCGGGGTCGCAGTCGTCGAGCACGATGACGGGGGACTTGCCGCCCAGCTCCAGCGTGATGCGCGTCATGTTGTCCATGCAGGCATGGCCGATGAGCTTGCCCACCTCGGTCGAGCCCGTGAAGCTGACCTTGTTGACCAGCGGGTGCGAGACCAGGGGCGCACCCGTGCCGGGGCCGTCGCCCGTGACCACGTTGAACACGCCGGGCGGAAAGCCCGCTTCCTGGATCAGCTCGGCCAGCATCAGCGCGGTCAGCGGCGTCTGCTCGGCGGGCTTGAGCACCAGGGTGCAGCCTGCAGCCAGCGCGGGCGCCAGCTTCCAGCTGGCCATGAGCAGGGGGAAGTTCCAGGGCACGACGGCGGCGACCACGCCCACGGGCTCGCGCCGGGTGTAGGTGAACATCTGCGCCTCGGGCGCGAAGGGCACGGAGTGCTCGTGCGTCATGCCTTCGATCTTGGTGGCCCAGCCGGCCATGTAGCGGATGGAGTCGATGGCCATGGCGATGTCCACGGCGCGCGCAATGGCGGCGGACTTGCCGTTGTCCAGCGATTCGACCTCGGCCAGGGCCTGGGCATGGGTCTCCATGAGATCGGCCAGGCGCAGCATCAGGCGCTCGCGCTCCACGGGGCGCATGCGGCCCCAGGGGCCCAGGTGCAGCGCGCGGTGCGCAGCGCGCACGGCCAGGTCCACGTCGGCCGGGCCGGCGCTGGCAACTTCGGCGATCACGGCCTCGGTGGCCGGGTTGACGGTGGACAGGCGCTGGCCGGTCTGGGCCGCCACCCATTGGCCGTCGATGAAGAGGTCATGCGTGCCCCGGTTGAGGAAGGCGCTGGCGCGCTCGGTGATCTGGTGCTGGATGTCACTGAGGTTCATGGTGTGCTCCTTGGTGGTGGACAGGGGACAGGGGGTGTGGGATTCAGAAAACCTGCAGCAGGCGCAGGTTGATGCGGGCGTTCTCCTTGAAGCCCTGGCGCACATGCAGGTCGCGGCCCACGGTGGCCAGCAACTGCGTCTTGGGTGCGACAAAGACCGCGCCGCCGAAAGAGACCTTGGTGGTGGACTGGCGGTCGCCTTGCGACACGCCGTTGACCTGGGTCTCGCCGCCCGTCAGGTGCGACAGGCCCAGGCGCAGGTCCGATGTGTCCGACAGGTGGTAGCGCAGCAGGCCCTGAAACTGGAACTGCGCCTTTTGCTTGAGCGTGGCGCTGTGGGCGCCGAAGTCGTCGTTCTTGCCGAAGACGGTGACATCGGCCGCCAGGTCCATGGTCACGCTCTTGCCCAGCGGCTTGATCCAGCCGGCCTGCAGGGCGGCCTTCCAGCGGTTCTCGCCCAGGCTCAGCGGATCGTTGCGGCTGTACTGGCCCGTGGGCAGCCAGACAAAGGGGGTGATGCCGAAGTGCTCCTTGTCGCCGGGCTTGGTCAGCCACAGGGTGGCGGCCAGCATCAGGTCGCCCACGCCGGTATTGCTGCCCATGGCCGCGATATCGCGCGAGGCCGACAGGCGCCCGAAGGGCAGCAGGAACTGCGGGTCGATCACGTAGTCGCCCAGCTTCATGAAGTGCACGCCGCGCGCTATGCCGATGTCCGAGGTCAGCCTCGGCCGTATCGGCGCCTGCTCGCCATTGGCATAGAGGCGGTCGCGCGTGGCGTGCTGGTAATAGACCATGCCCAGCGTGGTGCCTGGCGGCAGGGCGGTGTAGTCGCCCGCGTCGATATCGACGGCGTGGGCATTGAAGGTGGCGCATGCGGCCATGGCTGCCAGGGCCAGGGATGCGCGGGTGAAGGGCTTGGATGGCATGGCGAAGAGTCCGGTCCTTTGTTTTCAGGCAAAGCCCTGCCCAGGCCTGCTGCAGGACAGCAGGGCCGGGGAGGGGGATGGGAG
>NZ_WUMG01000034.1:0-61679 GCF_009827015.1 Delftia sp. CH05
AGGTGGGGAGAGAGGGCTGGCGGGCTCACTGCCAGTGCAGCAGCCGCCTCTCGGCCCAGGACATGAAGCGCACCATGCCCACGCCCAGCAGGGCCAGCACCAGCAGCAGCGCCATGACGCCATTGATGTCGAAGGTGGAGCCCAGGTAGGCCAGGGTCTGGCCCAGGCCCTTTTCGCTGGCGATGATCTCGGTGCCCACCACGCCCAGCAGGGCATAGATCAATCCCAGGCGCAGGCCCGAGAAGATCACCGGGACGGCGCCGGGCAGCGTGACCTCGAAGAAGGTGGTGGCGGCGCTGGCGCCCAGGGTGCGGCACAGCGTCACATGGTCCTGGCTGACGCCCCGCATGCCTGCCACCGTGGCCGACAGCACGATGAAGAAGGTCAGCGAGCAGCCCACGGCGATCTTGCTGCCCAGCCCCAGCCCGAACCACAGGATGAACAGCGGCGCCAGCGCGATGCGCGGCATCACGTTCAGCGCGTTGAAGTAGGGCTCCGCAAAGCGCTCGACGGCCGGCCAGCGCACGAAGACCAGCCCGGTGGCGAAGGCGGCCACGCTGCCCAGCACGAAGGAGCAGGCCACGGCCGCCAGCGTCCAGCCCAGGTCGGACCAGAACCGGGCCGTGCCCGCATGGTTCCAGAGATAGGCGGCCACGCCGCTGGGCTGGCCGAAGAAGGTGGGGTCCAGCCAGCGGCGCGCGGCGGCCCATTCGGCCAGTCCCAGCACGAGACAGATGAACAGCGCATGCAGCGCCAGCCATTGCAGACGGTCAGCCTTCATGGTGCACCCATCCCGATTCAAGCTGCGACCACAGGGCCGCATAGAGTTCATGGAAGCGCGGCGACTTCTGCAGGTCGCGGATGGAGCGCGGGCGCGGCAGGTCTATGGGCAGGTCGGCGATGATGCGGCCCGGGCGCGAGGACATCACCACCACGCGGTCGGAGACGGCCACGGCCTCGGCCAGGTCATGGGTCACGAACAGCACGCTGTGGCGGTGCTGCTGGCACAGGCGCAGCAGCAGGTCCTGCAGCTGCAGCTTGGTCTGCGCGTCCAGGGCGCCGAAGGGCTCGTCCATCAGCAGCAGCTGCGCGTCCAGCGCAAAGGTGCGCGCCAGCGCCGTGCGCTGGCGCATGCCGTGGGACAAGGCCTTGGGCAGGGCCTGCGCATGGTCGGCCAGGCCCACCTCCTGCAGCATGCGCAGTGCGCGCTCCGTGCTGTCGGCCGTGCCGACGCCGCGCACGCGCGCGCCGAAGGCGGCGTTCTCCAGCGCCGTGCACCAGGGCAGCAGGCTGTCGCGCGCCAGCATGTAGCCCACGCGGGAACTGCCCAGGCGCGGTGCCTCGCCCAGCACGCGCAGCGTGCCGGCGCCGGTGTGGGCCACCAGGCCCGCGCAGAGGTTGAGCAGGCTGGTCTTGCCGCAGCCGCTGGGCCCGACCAGCGAGACGAATTCGCCCTCGGCCACCTGCAGCGCAATGTTGTCCAGCACCTGCGTGCGGCCGTCGAAGCTCAGGTGCAGGCCGTCGGCGGCAATGGCCTGCGGCGGCAGTTGCGATCCATTGGAAGTCATGGCGCGCGCCCCTTCACTGCGCCAGCAGGGGCGCGGTGTCGATCAGCCGGCTGATCTGCCCCGTGCGCTGCAGGTAGCGCGCGGCATGCTGCAGGGCCTTGGGGTCCACCGCAAACTGCATGGAAGGAATGGCATTGCGCAGCGCCACTTCCAGGATCCGTTCGCCGCCGGGCGTGTTGATGCGGAAGCTGTCCTGCGCGACTTTGAGCAATGCATCGAAATGGGCCGGTTCGCGGGCATAGTCGGCCGCCTCGTTCATCGCGCGGCGCAAGCCCTCCACGGCCTGGGCGTTCTTGCGCAGGAAGTCGGCGCGCACCACCTGCAGCACGCCGGCGCCGTTGGTGTCCACCACATCGGCCGGACCCTGGCCCCTGCGCGGATCGACGACGATGCGGCAGGCCTGGCTGACCTCGCAAAAGCCGTCCATGGGCGAGAACAGCATCAGGCCATCGACCTGCCTTTGCGCAATCGCCGGAAAGGCGGTGTTGGGCGATCCCACGGCGACGATGGTGACGTCGTCCGCCTTCATGCCGGCGCCCTGCAGCAGGCTCACGAGCTGGAACTCGGCCGCGCTGCCGCGCGCCGTCACGCCGATGCGCCGGCCCTTGAAGTCCTGCATCACGGCGGGATAGCCCTGGGCGGCATGCGCCATGGGCAGGGCCGCCGAGGCCATGAGGAAGAACGTCGGCGCGCTGGCGCCGCTGCCGATCACCTTGAGGTCGGCGCCCTTGTTGACCGCCTGAAGCAGCACCTCGGGCGGCGTAAACGCCACTTCGAGGTCACCGGCCAGCAAGGTCTGCAGCGCCAGCGGCGCCTGCGGGATGGGGCGCAGTTCGCAGCGTATGCCGTGCTTCTCGCACAGTCCCCGCGCGTTGGCCACGCGCACCAGGAAATTGCCGATGCCGGGGTAGTCCTGGATGCGCAGCGTGGGCGTCTGTGCCAGGGCTGCCTGGGTCGAGAGCAGGGCGAACACGAAGGCGGATACCAGGGCGAGCGTGGTGCGGATCATGGGGCGGGCTCCATACGTGTGGGTATGGGGCCGATTACAAGGACGGTGCTATGCGCCAATTGCCGCGAAAGGGACAATGATCGGGTGAACACCAAGCTCGGTTCCCCCAACACCTCTTTGGCGCAGGCGCGCAGCGAGCGCTATCGCGTGGACCTGCTGGCCGAATTGCCGGCCGCATCGGCACGCGGGCTGCGGGCCATAGGCTCCAGGCGCCGCTACCGCGATGGACAGTTCGTGCAAAAGCGCGGCGATGCGGCCGACCATGCGCTGGTGCTGCTGTCAGGGCGCTTTCGTGTCGTGGCCTTCACCGTGGGCGGCACCGAGCGCATGACGCGCTGGCTGGAGGCCGGGGAGATCACCGGCATCAGCTCGGTGCTGGGCAATGCGCCCGTGCCCGTGGACCTGGTGGCCGATGGCGATGTCGAGGTGCTGGTCCTGCCGCGCCAGCCGCTGCTGGACTTCCTGGAGCGCGATGCGCCCGCATGCCTGGCTGTGGCGCGCCTGCTGAGCCTGCGCGTGAACGGGCTGCTGGACACCATCTTCATCAGTTCGGAGGACACGCTGCATGCCCGGGTCTGGGCCACCTTGCAGGTGCTGGCGGCAGAGAACGGCCAGCCCCTGCCCGGCGGCCGCACCCTGCTGCGCATATCGCAGGGTGATCTGTCGCATGTGGTGGGCGCCTCGCGCCAGCGCGTGAACGAGGAGCTGCGCAAGCTGCAGGCGGGCGGCAGCGTGCGTCTGGGCTATCGGTGGATCGAGGTGCTGGGCTGAGGCAGCTGCAGGCTCAGGTCCCGCCCACGTAGGGGTTGCTCTTGCGCTCGCGGCCGAAGCTGCTTTCGGGGCCGTGGCCCGGGATGAACACGGTCTGGTCGCCCATGGGCCACAGGCGCTGGACGATGCTGTCGATCAGCTGCTGGTGGTTGCCCTGGGGAAAGTCGGTGCGGCCGATGCTGCCCGCGAACAGCACGTCGCCCACGAAGGCGCGGTCGATCTGCGGCGCATGGAACACCACGTGGCCGGGCGTATGGCCGGGGCAGTGGCGCACCTGCAGCGTTTCCTGGCCGATGCTCACCGTGTCGCCATCGTGCAGCCAGCGCGTGGGCGTGAAGGGGTCCGAATGCGGGAAGCCGAACATGGCGCCCTGCTGGGGCAGCGCATCGATCCAGAACTGGTCGCCGGGATGGGGGCCGATGATGGGCAGCTGCTGTGCATCGGCCAGCTCGCGCGTGCCGCCCGCGTGGTCTATGTGGGCGTGCGTGAGCCAGATGGCCTTGAGCGCCAGGCCCAGGCGCTCTATCTCCCAGCCGATCTGCTCCAGGTCGCCGCCCGGGTCGATGACGGCGGCTTCCATGGTCTGGTCGCACCAGACCAGCGAGCAGTTCTGCTGGAAGGCGGTGACGGGGATGGTGTGGTACTGGAGCATGGGCGGCGTGGGTGCTTCTGGCGAAAGCGCCCATTATTCCCGCTCCTTCCCCTGATGGCAGCGCAGGGCTCCCCCGCTTGCGCCGTCAGGTGGTCGGTTGGCCGCATTGCCCGCAGAACCGCGCACCGGCCGGATGGCTGGCGCTGCAGCTCCTGCAGGCCTGCGGCAGCACCGCGCCGCCGCACTGCGGGCAAAAGCGCGAGCTGGAGGCAATCGATGCATGGCAGCCGGGGCAGACCGCCGCCACGGCCGCAGGCGGGTATGCGCCGCCGGCGTGATGCCCGCCGATATGGACGCCGATATTGCCGCCGTGATGGCCGCCGCGCGCGTGTTGTCCGAACAGTCTTTGCAAGAGTCCCATGGTGCCTTCCTTCGCACTGCGCGGCTGCGCCGCTGCAGTCGCTCAAAGGTGCATTGGGACACGGCAGCGGTGCGCCAGGTCGTGGATGGCGATCATTTAATGTGGCTGTCATTTCGCGGCAATCCGGCGTCTTGTGACGGACAGGCGACATCCTCGCGGGCAGACCCCGTGGCTGCCGCCACGCGGCCGTGATACAAGCTAGCCGTGCCGCCAAGCCAGCCTGCCGTCATGCAGGCGCGCAAGGATTTTTTCGAGGATGGGCCGGGCCGCCGCCTGCGCAATGCAGCGCAGGGCGGGTACCGGCATCACGCGAGGGAGAACCGGTATGTTGATTGGCGTGCCTGCCGAGACCATGGCAGGAGAAACCCGGGTGGCCGCGACCCCCGAGACCGTCAAGAAGCTGCGTGCGCAAGGCCATGTGCTGCGCGTGCAGTCGGGAGCGGGAGTGGCGGCCAGCGTGCCCGATGCCTTGTTCGAGGCAGCGGGCGCCGAGATCGTCGATGTGGCAGGCGCCCTGGGCGCCGACCTGGTGCTCAAGGTCCGTATCCCTTCGGAGGACGAGTTGCCCGGCATCCGCAAGGGCGCAACGCTGGTCGGCATGCTGGACCCGTTCCAGCCCGCAGGCCTGCAGCGCCTGGCCGATGCGGGCATCACGGCTTATGCGCTGGAGGCGGCTCCGCGCACCACGCGCGCGCAGAGCATGGACGTGCTGTCCAGCCAGGCCAACATCGCCGGCTACAAGGCCGTGATGATTGCGGCCAACCAGTACCAGCGCTTCTTTCCCATGCTGATGACGGCGGCCGGCACGGTGAAGGCCGCGCGCGTCGTGGTGCTGGGCGTGGGCGTGGCCGGCCTGCAGGCGATTGCCACGGCCAAGCGCCTGGGCGCCGTGATCGAGGCCAGCGATGTGCGGCCCAGCGTGCGCGAGCAGGTCGAGTCGCTGGGCGCGAAGTTCATCGATGTGCCCTACGAGACGGCCGAGGAAAAGGAGGCCGCCGAAGGCGTGGGCGGCTACGCCCGCCCCATGCCGCAAAGCTGGCTGGACCGGCAAAAGGCCGAGGTCGCCAAGCGCGTGGCCCAGGCCGACGTGGTCATCACCACGGCGCTGATCCCGGGCCGGCCCGCTCCCGTGCTGGTCACGGCCGAGATGGTGCAGGCCATGAAGCCCGGCGCCGTCATCGTGGACCTGGCGGCAGAGCGCGGCGGCAACTGCCCGCTGACCCAGGCCGGCATGACCGTGGTCACGCATGGCGTGACCATCGTGGGCCTGACCAACCTGGCGGCGCTGGTGGCGGCCGATGCCTCGGCCCTGTATGCACGCAATGTGCTCGATTTTCTCAAGCTCATCATCAACAAGGATGGCGCCCTGCATGTGGACATGGAGGACGACATCGTGGCCGCGTGCCTGATGGCCCATGAAGGCCAGCTGCGGAGGAAATGACATGGAAGCCGTATCCCCCACCATCATCCATCTCATCATCTTCGTGCTGGCCATCTACGTGGGCTACCACGTGGTGTGGACCGTCACGCCCGCGCTGCACACGCCGCTGATGGCGGTGACCAATGCCATCTCGGCCATCGTCATCGTCGGCGCCATGCTGGCGGCGGCGCTCACGGAAACGGGCCTGGGCAAGACCATGGGCGTGCTGGCCGTGGCGCTGGCCGCGGTCAACGTGTTCGGCGGCTTCCTGGTCACGCGGCGCATGCTGGAGATGTTCCGCAAGAAAGAGCGCAAGAGCGCTCCGGCCAAGGACGGCAAGGACGCCAAGGCGGAGGGCCAGTCATGAGCATGAACCTCGTCACATTGCTCTACCTGATGGCCAGCGTCTGCTTTATCCAGGCGCTCAAGGGGCTGTCGCATCCCACCACGTCCATACGGGGCAACCTGTTCGGCATGGCCGGCATGGTGATCGCCGTGCTGACCACGGCGGCGCTCATCGTGCAGCTGGCCGGCGGCAATGCATTGGGCCTGGGCTGGGTGCTGCTGGGCCTGCTGGTCGGCGGCACGGCCGGTGCCGTCATGGCCCAGCGCGTGGAGATGACCAAGATGCCCGAGCTGGTGGCCTTCATGCACAGCATGATCGGCCTGGCGGCGGTGTTCATCGCCGTGGCCGCCGTGGCCGAACCCTGGGCCTTTGCCATCACGGCCAAGGGCGGCGCCATTCCGGGCGGCAACCGCGTGGAGCTGGCGCTGGGCGCCTTCATCGGCGCCGTGACCTTCACGGGCTCGGTGATCGCCTTCGGCAAGCTCAGCGGCAAGTACAAGTTCCGCCTGTTCCAGGGCGCGCCCGTGCAGTTCAAGGGCCAGCATGCGCTCAACGCCGTGCTGGGGCTGGCTGCGGCCTTCTTCGTCTTCGGCTTCTGGCACAGCCAAAGCTGGATGGACATCGTGCTGGTCATCGCCCTGGGGCTGCTGCTGGGCGTGCTGCTGATCATTCCGATCGGCGGCGCGGACATGCCGGTGGTCGTGTCCATGCTCAACAGCTACTCGGGCTGGGCGGCGGCGGGCATCGGCTTCTCGCTGAACAACAGCATGCTGATCATTGCGGGATCGCTGGTGGGCAGCTCGGGCGCCATCCTGAGCTACATCATGTGCAAGGCCATGAACCGCTCGTTCTTCAGCGTGATCCTGGGCGGCTTCGGCGGCGAGGCCACCAGCGCGGCCGCAGGCTCCCAGCAGCAGCGCAACGTGAAAAGCGGCAGCGCCGACGATGCGGCCTTCGTCCTGGGCAATGCCGAGACCGTGGTCATCGTGCCCGGCTACGGCCTGGCCGTGGCGCGTGCCCAGCACGCGGTCAAGGAGCTGGCCGACAAGCTCACCGAACGGGGCGTGACCGTGAAGTACGCCATCCACCCGGTGGCCGGCCGCATGCCCGGCCACATGAACGTACTGCTGGCCGAGGCCGAGGTGCCCTACGACCAGGTCTTCGAGATGGAGGACATCAACAGCGAGTTCGGCCAGGCCGACGTGGCCATCATCCTGGGCGCCAACGACGTGGTGAACCCCGCCGCGCACGTCAAGGGCAGCCCCATCTACGGCATGCCCATCCTGGAGGCCTACAAGGCCAAGACGGTGATCGTCAACAAGCGCTCCATGGCGGCCGGCTATGCGGGCCTGGACAACGAGCTGTTCTACATGGACAAGACCATGATGGTCTTCGGCGACGCCAAGAAGGTGGTGGAGGACATGGGCAAGGCGCTGGAGTGAGGTGCTGCCTGGGGCACAAGGGACAAGGGGCGGCGCGAGCCGCTCCTTGCGCTCACACCTTCATGTCATAGCCGATGGTCACCGGCGCATGGTCCGAGAACTTCACATCCTTGTAGATGTTCTCGGTGCGGGCCAGCGCGGCGGTAGCGGGGGTGGCCAGGTGGTAGTCCAGGCGCCATCCCACGTTGTTGGCGTAGGCCTGGCCGCGGTTGCTCCACCATGTGTAGCAGGTGTCGGTGGTGTCGGGCTGGAGCAGGCGATAAACGTCCACCAGGCCGCCAGTCGGCTCAGTTTTGTTCAACAATTTTGTCATCCACTCGCGTTCCTCGGGCGTGAAACCGCTGTTTTTCTGGTTGCTGCGCCAGTTCTTGAGGTCGATCTGCTGGTGGGCGATGTTGATGTCGCCGCAGAGGATGAACTCGCGTTCGCCCTTCATGCGCATCAGGTGGGCGTGCATTTCGGCCAGGAAGCGGAACTTGGCCGTCTGGCGCAGTTCGCCGGAGCTGCCGCTGGGAAAGTAGGCGCTGATGATGGACAGCTTGCGCGATGGCGTGTCGAAGCGCGCCTCCACGTAGCGGCCTTCGGCGTCGAATTCGTGCGAGCCGAAGCCGACCACGACGTCGCTGGGCTCGTGGCGGCTGTAGACGCCCACGCCCGAGTAGCCCTTTTTCTCGGCGTAGTGGAAGTGGCCGCGCAGGCCGGCCAGCAGCTCGAAGCGTCCGGTCATGTCGGCGGCCTGGGCCTTGATTTCCTGCACGCAAATACAATCCGGCGCAGTGGCCTCGATCCAGGCTTCGACGCCCTTGGTCGAGGCCGAGCGGATGCCGTTGAGGTTGAGGCTGGTCAATTTGAACAAGGATGAATCCATGGTGGTAAGTAATCTGCAGGCCGAGGACGCAGGCCGTCTGGCGCAGGAATTTGTGCAATTCGCCGTTGACGCAGGGGTGCTGCGTTTCGGAGAGTTCAAGACCAAGGCCGGGCGCATGAGCCCGTACTTCTTCAATGCCGGCCTGTTCGATGACGGCGGCAAGATGGGCCGTCTCGCCGAATTCTATGCAAAAGCCATCGCGGCCAGCGGCATCGAGTTCGACATGATCTTCGGCCCGGCCTACAAGGGCATCCCGCTGGCGGCCACCGTGGCGGTGGAGCTGGCCCGCATGGGCATCAACAAGCCCTTTGCGTACAACCGCAAGGAAGCCAAGGACCACGGCGAGGGCGGCACCCTGGTGGGCGCGCCGCTCAAGGGCCGCGTGCTGATCGTGGACGACGTGATGAGTGCCGGCACGGCCGCGCGCGAGTCCATCGCCATCATCCGCGCCGCCGGTGCCACGCCGCATGCCGTGGCCATCGCGCTGGACCGCCAGGAAATGGCCACGGAAAATGGCCAGGACGTGCCCCACAGCGCCGTGCAGTACGTGCGCAACCAGCTGGGCATGCAGGTCTGCACTATTGCAAAACTGGCAGACTTATTGCTTTATCTTGAGATTCAAGGTGGCAGCGCAGGCAGCGGCCACCATGAGCGCGTGCTGGCCTACCGCCAGCGTTATGGAGTCAACGACAAGGGGTGAGCGGTTGATGAAGCGGGCGATGCATGCACGATCCTTGCTGTGTGCCATGGGCTTGGCCACGCTGGGCTGCGCCGTGCTCGCCCAGGATATGCCCCTGGGGCCGGGCATCTATTCATGCACCGACGCCCGTGGCCGCCGCCTGACGGCCGACCGCCCGATTGCCGAATGCGTGGACCGCGACCAGCGCGTGCTGGGCAACTCCGGCGTGGAGCTGCGCCGCGTGGGCCCCACGCTGACCGACAACGAACGCGCCGAGCTGGACGCCCAGCGCCGCCGCGACCAGGCAGAGCAGCGCCGCATGCGCGAGGAGCGCTCGCGCGACAAGGCGTTGATCACGCGCTACCCCAACCAGGCCGCCCACGATGCCGAGCGTGCCGAGGCCATCTCCCAGGTCGATCAGGTCATCTCCGTGGCGCGCCAGCGCCAGCAGGAACTGCAGACGCGGCGCACGGCCCTGAATGCCGAGATGGAGTTCTACAGGAAAGACCCCGCCAAGGCGCCGGCATCGCTGCGCCGCCAGCTCGACGAGAACACGGCCTCGCAGGAGGAGCAGCAGCGCTTCGTCCAGCAGCAGGACCAGGAAAAGCGCCGCATCCAGGAGCGCTTCGATGCCGAGCTGCAGCAGCTGCGCCAGCTGTGGGCTGCGAGCGCACGCCGCTGAGGCAGGCCCAACGCCGCGCCCGCCGCCGCGTTCTTTCTCCTCCCTGCCCCTCCTTTCCTTCCTCCTTCTCGTTGCACGCTTGCTGAGTCGAATTCGTCCTGCATGCGGCGCCCGCATGCAGGGCTAGGCTTTGCGCATCGAGTCTGCGGGCTGACATCAAGGGAGGCAGCATGACGGTGTGGCGTTGGTTGATGGCCTTGCTGCTGTGGGCAGCCGGGGCCTGGCTGTCCTGGGGCGGCGCCCAGCTCCTGCTGGCCGGCGGCAGCGGCTACTACGTGATCGCCGGCCTGCTGCTGCTGGTGGTGGGGTGGGGCGTGGCGCGCCGTTCGGCCATGGCGCTGTGGCTGTTTGCGCTGTGGCTGCTGGGCACCGCGCTGTGGGCGGTCTGGGAGATAGGGCTGGACTGGTGGCCGCTGGCGGGGCGCCTGGGGGTGCCCTGGTTGATGGGCCTGCTGCTGGTGCTGCCCTGGTCGGTGCGTGCGCTGCGCCATGAGCCCGACATGGGCCAGAACCGGGGCCTGGCCCCGGCCCATGCGGCGCTGGCGCTGGTGGTGCTGGGCACGGCCATTCTTGCGGGCCTGTCCTTCGGGCGCCAGCGCGATGCCCATGAAACCCAGGGCCAGTTTGCGGGGGCGGCCGCCGCTGCGTCGGACCTGCCTGCCGACGGCCAGGTCACGGCCGTGCAGAACATGTCCATGGTGGCCTCCGAGGCCGGCGGCCTGCGCAGCCCGCCGGTGCTGCAGGGCGATGCTACCGATGCCGTGCCCGATGGCGAATGGCATGCCTACGGCCGCACCGGAGCGGGCCAGCGCTATTCGCCGCTGCGCCAGATCGGCCCGCACAACGTGCGGCTGCTGCAATTGGCCTGGGAGTTCCGCACGGGCGATGTGCGCGGCAAGCCCGGCGATCCCGAAGAAACCACGTTCGAGGTCACGCCGCTGAAGATCGGCGAGCGCCTGTTCCTGTGCACGCCCCACCAGTCGGTGATTGCGCTCGATGCCACCACGGGCAAGCAGCTGTGGCGGCGCGACCTGCCCATGCCCAAGGGGCTGGCGCTGCAGCACCTGACCTGCCGGGGCCTGTCCTACCAGTCGGCGCAGGCGGCCGCGCAGTTCGATGCGGCGGCAGGGCAGACGCATTCGGCGGTGGCGCCGGCTGCAAGGAAGGCCGGCGCACAGGCGGCACAGGCGGCACAGGCTGATCCGGCTTCCTCGGTCTCCCCGGCCCCTTCCTCCGATGATGGCCGCTGTACCGCCAAGCTGTTCATGGCCACGGCCGACGGCAAGGTGGTCGCCCTCAATCCCGCCGACGGCCAGACCTGCGGCAACGTGGCGGGTGGTCAGGGCCATATCGATCTCTGGCAAGGCATGCCCGAGCGCAAGCCGGGCTCGTACTACTCGACCTCGCCGGTGGTGGTGGCGCGCGACCGCATCATCGTGGGCGGCACGGTGCTGGACAACCATTCCACGCGCGAGCCTTCGGGGGTGATCCGTGCGTTCGACATCCGCTCGGGTGCGCTGCTGTGGGCCTGGGACCCGGGGCGGCCAGCGACCAGCACGCCGCTGCCCGAAGGGCAGACCTATGTGCCCAGCTCGCCCAACAGCTGGTCCATCTCCAGCGTGGACGAGACGCTGGGCCTCGTCTTCGTGCCCATGGGCAATGCGCCGCCCGACCAATGGGGCGGCCGGCGCAGCGCCGAGGCCGAGCAGTATTCGTCCTCGGTGGTGGCGCTGGACATTGCCACGGGCGCCGTGCGCTGGGTTTTCCAGACCGTGCACCACGATCTCTGGGACTACGACGTGCCCTCGCAGCCCAGCCTGATCGACCTGGAGATCGGCGGCCACAGCGTGCCCGCCCTGGTGCAGCCCACCAAGCAGGGCGAGCTGTTCGTGCTGGACCGGCGCACGGGCCAGCCGCTGCTGCCCGTCACCGAGGTGGCTGCGCCGCAGGGCGCGGCACGCGGCGACCGCACGGCGCCCACGCAGCCGCATTCGCAGCTGAGCTTCAATCCCCCGGCCCTGACCGAACGCGACATGTGGGGTGCCACGCCCTTCGAGCAGCTGTGGTGCCGGCTGGCCTTCCACCGGCTGCGCTACGAGGGGCGCTTCACACCGCCCTCGGAGCAGGGCTCGCTGATCTATCCGGGCAACTTCGGCGTCTTCAACTGGGGCGGCGTGGCCGTGGATCCGCGCCGGCAGGTGGTGTTTGCCACGCCCACGCGGCTGGCCTTCGTCTCCACCCTGGTGCCGCGTGCGGATGATACCTCGCTGCTGGTGCAGGATGGCGGCCCGCCCAAGGACGGCCTGCCCGCGCTCAACGAAAACTTCGGCGCACCGTTTGCGGTGCGGCTCAAGCCCTTTGTCTCGCCGCTGGGCATTCCCTGCCAGGCGCCGCCCTGGGGCTTTGTGGCGGGTGCCGACCTGCGCACGGGCCAGATCGTCTGGCAGCGCCGCAACGGCACGCCGCGCGACCTGAGCCCGCTGCCGCTGGGCTTTCGCATGGGCGTGCCCGGCATTGGCGGCCCGGTGGTGACCGCTGGCGGCGTGGCCTTCTACTCGGGGGCTCTGGACAACTATGTACGCGCCTACGACGTGGACAGCGGCCGCCAGCTCTGGCAGGACCGCCTGCCTGCTGGCGGCCAGGCCACGCCCATGACCTACCTGGGCACGGACCAGCGCCAGTACCTGGTGGTGGTGGCGGGTGGTCATGGTTCGACCGGCACCAAGGCTGGCGACAGCGTGCGTGCCTATGTGCTGCCCAAGGAGGTGGCGGCGCCCTGAGCGCTCAGCGCCGGCTCATGCCGATCCGGCCCGGCCCAGCATGCGCAGCACGCGCGTGACCAGCAGCGCGGCCACCCAGGCCAGTCCGCCGATCAGAAACGGCAGGCGCAGCAGCGCGCCTTGCTGGGCGAACAGCATCAGCGCGTCTGCCTTCCACAGCGCGGCATAGCCCGTGTACAGGCCGTAGGCCAGCCAGGCCAGGGCGCCCAGGGCGAACAGGGCCGCCATGCGCCGGGCGCTGCGGCCATCGCGCGAATCCGCGGGCAGGGCGCGCGTGCCGTGCCAGACCCAGCCGATGGAGGCGAGCACCAGCAAGGCACTGGCTGCCACGGACAGCTGCAGCCAGGTATGGGGGGAGAGTGAGGACATCAAAAGGAAACCGCGCGCCGGCAAAGTGCCGGCCGCAGCGAGTGTAGCGGCGCAGTGCCCTGCGTGGTTTCGGTGCTCAGGCCGGTTGCCAGACGGTGGCGCCGTGGCCCTGGCCGCCGCTGCCGGGGACGGAATGGATGCCCAGCACGGCTGCATGGCGCTGCAGCAGGGCGTCGAACTGCTCGATGCTTTCCGCCGTGGCCGGGGCGTCGTCGTATTCGCTGGCCACCTGGTCCGTGGTGAAGGAGCTGGCGCCGAACTTCTGGACGATGTTGCGCAGCTTGTCGAGGTTGGGGCTGGAGGATGGTGTCATGGCAACTCCTTGGGGTCATGGACGCCTGCTGCGCCGCAGGCCTGTGGGCCAGTGTAGCCCCGGGGCCTGGGCAGGCCATCCGGGGCATCCCCGCAAAGCGGCGTAGGACTTGGAACCCGCCGTCAGCTGCCCGTGGCCACGGGGCCGGCGCTCAGCACTTCGGCCAGCGGCTTGCGCGGCGTGGGCACCTCGCGCTCGCGCAGATCGTCGGGCAGGGTGGCCGCATCGCCGCGCCAGCCCACGGCGATCACCACCTCGGGCTCCAGGTGCTCGGGCAGGCGCAGCACCTCGCGTGCGGCCTCGGCCGAGAAGCCGCCCATGGCGTGCGTGGCCAGGCCCATGGCGTGGGCTTCCAGCGCCAGGTAGCCCCAGGCGCAGCCCGCGTCGAAGCTGTGCTTGCCGGGCGAGGCCTGGCGGTCGGACATCAGCACGATCAGCGCGCCCGCCTCCAGGCACCAGCGGCGGTTGAACTCGTTGGGGATGGTGCTGAAGGCCTGCCAGTTCGCATCGCCGCGCAGCGCATAGGCAAAGTGCCAGGGCTGCTTGTTGCTGGCCGAAGGCGCCCAGCGCGCGGCGTCGGCCAGTTGCTCGATCTGGGCCTGGCTCAGTGCCTCGGGCCTGAAGGCGCGCGGCGACATGCGGCCCAGGAACTGCGGATGGATGGGGGTGGTGGTGTTGCGTGTCATGCGGATAGGCGGCAAGCAGAAAGGAAAGCGGCAACGATAGCGCAAGGCCTCAGGGCTGGCGCGGGGCCTGGCCATGCTGCTGGCTGATCACGCGCAGATGGCGCTCCATGCGGATGAAGACCAGCACCATCACCACCAGCACCAGGAATGACATCAGCATGCTCCAGAAGGCCGTCTCCACGGCGCCGAAGCGTTCCTTCCAGGAGCTGCTGCCGTGGCTGTCCTCGCCGCGCAGCGCGCGCGCCGCATTGTCCAGGGACAGCGTGTAGTTCAGCAGCACCGTGGACAGGATCTGCTGGGCCGTCTGCGCCTGCAGCCGCGGCTCCAGCGCGGCATTGCCGAAGACCTGCTCCAGCGCGGCGGGCAGGCCCTGCACATAGGCCGCATAGGCGCCCTTGCCGTG
Source organism: Delftia sp. CH05 (assembly GCF_009827015.1). Taxonomy (NCBI): domain Bacteria; kingdom Pseudomonadati; phylum Pseudomonadota; class Betaproteobacteria; order Burkholderiales; family Comamonadaceae; genus Delftia; species Delftia sp. CH05. The sequence continues at coordinate 14,350 of NZ_WUMG01000034.1, forward strand.
TTCCAGCTCGGCGGCCTGGGCACGCTCGTGGATGGCGGCGGCGGTATCCACGGGATCGACCATCCAGCTGTCTTCCTCGTCGGCGGAGGCGGCTGCGGCAGCCGCTGCGTCGGCAGCCGCTGCATCGGCCGCCGCATCCACGGCCCCGGCATCGCCTTCGCGCTGGCCGCGCTCCTGGATGCGGCGCTGCACATCGGCCTCGGACGGCAGGGCGTCGCCTTGCAGCAGCGGGTGCAGCGGTGCCAGGCCCCGGGCCTGGTGGTCCCGCTCGGTGCGCTCGCGCCGCGCAGGATCCTTGTTCACGAAGGCGCGCACCAGGGCGTCGGCCTTCTGGAAGGCGGGGCGCAGCGCCGGATCGACCAGGCGCTTTTCCATGGCGGGTTCGCCGCCGCCCGCGCCCAGGTCGCGGCTGGTTTCGTCCACGACGAACTGCAGGTCGGGCCTGGCGTCCTTCCAGTTCAATTCCTGGGCCACGGCCTGGGGCGCCTCGGCCTTGCCGGGCCTGAAGCTCTCCCAGGTCCACAGTGCCATGCCCACCAGCACGAGCAGGGAGAACACCAGCAGCACCACGCGCACCACCTGCACCAGCAGGTCCTCGATCCTGCGCAGCATGTTTGTAATCATCGGATTCCTCGGTTGGTTCGTAAAACAAGGGCGCGTCCGGCCCGCCTGCAGGCCTGTTCTGTTGCTATTGATTTGAAAGCACCGGACGCAGACGCGCGAATTCTAGGAAGGCTGCCGCGCACGGGCGCACCGGTTCTCAATGTTTTACATTTCGCGCCAATCTCGAAGTGTGCATGTGCTCCCGTGGCATGTGCCGTCCTGCAATGGGTGTCTGCCGGATGGCGGGATGTTCATGGCCGCAGGGCGCATGGTTCTCCCGCTTGCGGGCGCGCTGGCTTTGGGCCTACCGGCTGTAGCGGCTTCCCGAATCCGCTGTAATGCTCGCTTTGATTTCTGACTGACTAGAGAGGGCTCGCCCATGACCAAAACGTCGCTGGATAAATCGAAGATCAAGTTCCTGCTGCTCGAAGGCATCCATCCTTCCGCACTCGAAGTGCTGCGCAACGCGGGCTACACCAATGTGGAGACCGTGACGGGCGCGCTGGAAGGCGAGGAGCTCAAGCGCAAGATCGCCGACGTGCACTTCGTCGGCATCCGTTCGCGCACGCAGCTGACGGCCGACGTGTTCGCCGCCGCGCAAAAGCTCGTGGCCGTGGGCTGCTTTTGCATCGGCACCAACCAGGTGGACCTGGACGCGGCGCGCGAGCGTGGCGTGGTGGTCTTCAACGCGCCTTACTCCAACACGCGCTCGGTGGCCGAGCTGGTGCTGGCCGAGGCCATCCTGCTGCTGCGCGGCGTGCCCGCCAAGAACGCCTCCGCCCACCGCGGCGGCTGGCTCAAGAGCGCCGAGAACTCCTACGAAATCCGCGGCAAGACGCTGGGCATCGTGGGCTACGGCTCCATCGGCACCCAGCTGTCGGTGATGGCCGAGTCGGTGGGCATGCAGGTGCTCTTCCATGACGTGTCCACCAAGCTGCCGCTGGGCAATGCGCGCCAGGCCGCATCGCTGGCCGATCTGCTGGCCAGCAGCGACATCGTCACCCTGCACGTGCCCGAGCTGCCCTCCACCCAGTGGATGATCGGCGCCAAGGAAATCGCGGCCATGAAGCCCGGCGCCATCCTGATCAATGCCTCGCGCGGCACCGTGGTGGAAATCGAGCCGCTGGCCGAGGCCCTGAAGGCCGGCAAGCTGCTGGGCGCCGCCATCGACGTGTTCCCCACCGAGCCGCGCAGCAACAAGGATGAATTCGTCTCGCCCCTGCGCGGCCTGGACAACGTCATCCTGACACCGCACGTGGGCGGCTCCACCATGGAGGCCCAGGCCAACATCGGCCTGGAAGTGGCCGAGAAGCTGGTCAAGTACAGCGACAACGGCACCACCACCTCGGCGGTGAACTTCCCCGAAGTGGCCCTGCCCGCCCACCCCGGCCAGAACCGCATCCTGCACGTGCACCACAACCAGCCCGGCGTGCTGTCGGCCATCAACCAGGTGTTTGCCGAGAACGGCATCAACATTGCCGGCCAGTACCTGCGCACCGACGAGAAGGTGGGCTATGTGGTGATCGACCTGGCGGCCCAGTCCTCGGGCCTGGCGGTCGAGAAACTGACCCAGGTTCCCGGCACCATCCGCTGCCGCGTGCTGTTCTGATGGCCAGGTTTCAGGATGCTGCGCTTGGGCGCACTTCCTGAAACTGGCGCATTGCCGGCTCGCCCTATCTGCCCGGCTGCAGCAGAAGCCGCATCAGGTCCGTGCGCGTGATCAGGCCGGTCAGCCGGCCTTCGCGCATCACGGGAATGCAGGGCACGCTGTGCCGGGCCAGGGCGTTGAGCAACTGGCCCACGGGCGTGTCCTCGTCCACGCTGAGTTCAGGCGCATGAACCAGCTGGGGCAGCTCCGACAGGCGGGGCACGGCCCGGCTCTTGCCGGGCAGGCGCTGGCCCAGCCAGTTCAACAAAGAAGGCTTTGCCGCAGATTCGGCCGGGCGCACGGGACTCATCCACAGCCACTCGTACAGCTCGGCACGGGAGACCGTGCCGGCCAGGCCGCCATCGGCGTCCAGCACCGGCAGGCTCTTGGCCGGGTGCGCGCGAAAGCGTGCGGCCGCGGCGTGCACGTCGTCGTCCAAGGAGCAGCTCACGGGATCTCGCGTCATCAGCTGGGCGCAGCGCACGCCGCCCAGGCGGTGCTCGATGGCGGTTTCCTCGGCGGCGGCCAGCAGCTCGGCCAGGTCGTCGGCTTCCAGGTTGTTTTCCTGGCCGAAGCGCAGCAGCAGCGCCTCCAGATCGGCATGGGACAGGCCCAGGCGCGAGGCATGGCGATGGGCCGAATCGGCGGGCGAGGCCTTGGGCGCCGTGTCGGCATGGTGGGGATAGCGCCGGCCCGTGGCGCGGTGGAGCGCCGTGGCCGCCAGGACCAGCGCCAGCGTCAGCGCGCCCACGGGCACGAAGGGCAGCATCCAGCCGGCGGCCAGCGAGGCCTTGGCATTGAGCACCGTCAGCAGGGCCATGGCGCCACCCGGCGGATGCAGCGAGCGCGTCAGCAGCATGCAGCCTATGGCGCCACCCACGGCCAGCGCAGGGGCCAGCTGGGGAGGGCTCCACTGCAGCACGAACAGGGCCCAGAGCGCCGACACCGTATTGCCCACTACGCAGGACCAGGGCTGGGCCAGCGGGCTGGTGGGCACGGCGAACAGCAGCACGGCCGTGGCACCCAGCGGCGCGAACAGGCGCAGGGGAAGATCCCAGGTGCCCGCATGCGCCAGCCAGACCAGGGCCGTGGCCATTCCCATGCCCACGATGGAGCCCATGGCCACGCGCCACATGTCCGCAGGCGCGGGGCGTGGCACCACCGGCCCCCATGCTTTTCTGTTCCAGCCCATGGCCTTGTTGTCTTGTTGTCTTTGCCTGCGCGGCCCTGGGGCAGGGCTGCAAAAGCGCGTCATTTTAGGAAGGGACGCCGCTCTTGCTGGCAGCATGGGCTTTGCACTGCCTTGGTGCAAACCTGGAAGATTCAGTCCACCACGGACTGGTACACGCCCTCGCGCATCACCCAGCGGTAGGGAATGCGCTGGGCCATGGACTGCATCATGAGGATGGCGAACAGGTCCTCCTTCGGATCCACCCAGAAGAAGGTGCCGTAGATGCCGCTCCATGAAAAGTCGCCCACGCTGCCCGGCAGCGGGTTGAGGCCCGGCGCCGTGCGCACCGCAAAGCCCAGGCCGAAGCCCTGGCCCACCTCGGGCGAGGGCAACTGGGCGCCGAAATACGCCATGTCCGGCCCCATGCGCACGCTGGCGGGCAGGTGGCTGGAGGTCATCAGCTCCACGGTCTTGCGCGAGACCAGGCGTACACCGTCCAGCGTGCCGCCGTTGCGCCAGAACAGGCACAGCCGCGCGTAGTCCGCCATGGTCGAGACCATGCCGCCGCCGCCCGACTCGAACATCATGGCGCGCGTGACCGGGGGGATGGGCGGCATCTGTTTCTGCGGCCCTTCGGGCTGGGGCCGCGCGGCGCGTGCGATCTCGCTGTCGGGCGCATGAAAGCCCGTGTCGGCCATGCCCAGCGGCCCGGTGATGTGCTCGCGCACGAAGGCGGCCAGCGTCTGGCCGCTGACCACCTCGACCACGCGGCCCAGCACGTCGGTGGACATGCCGTATTCCCAGGTCTCGCCGGGCTGGGCCACCAGCGGCAGCTGCGCGAGCCTGGTGATGAACTGCGCATTGGTGAACTTGCCGCTGAACAGGCCCGCATCCAGGTACATCTTCTTGACGGGGTGCTCGGTGCCGGCGAATCCATAGGGAATGCCGGAGGTGTGGCGCAGCAGGTCCTGCAGCGTGATGGAGCGTGCCAGCGGCGCGCGCTCCAGGCCCACGCGCAGCGCGGCCAGCTCGGGCAGGTACTGCTCCACGGGCTCGATGATGGACAGCCGACCCTGCTCGGCCAGCATCATGATGGCCAGCGAGGTGATGGGCTTGCTCATGGAGGCGATGCGGAAGATGGCATCGGGCCGCATGGCCGTGCCGGCCTCGGGGTCCAGCAGGCCGAAGCTCTCCAGATAGGCCAGCTTGCCGCGCCGCGCCACCAGGGCCACGGCGCCCGGGATCTCGCCGGTGTCCACGCCGCGCTGCAGCCGGGCCGACAGGCGCGCCAGGCGCGCGCCGCCCAGGCCTACGGCTTCAGGGGAGTCGGCCCAGGGCAGGCCGGGGATGTGCAGGCGGTCGGTGCTGGTGGTCATGCTGTCTCCTCAGGTGCGATGGCAGGGATTCTGGAGACATGCGGGCGCAGGCGCTGTTCGGTGCGGGACAGCCGGCGCGGAGCGTGCACACGAAAAAAAGCCCGCCACGGTGGGCGGGCCTGGTGGGCCGGGTGGACCGGGTGGACCGGGCGTGTGGTCAGACCAGCTTGGCCTTGAGCAGCTCGTTGACCTGCGCCGGGTTGGCCTTGCCCTTGGAAGCCTTCATGACCTGGCCGACCAGGGCGTTGAAGGCCTTGTCCTTGCCTGCGCGGTACTGCTCCACGTTGGCCGGATTGGCGGCGATCACCTCGTCGATGATCTTCTCCAGCGCGCCCGTGTCGTTCATCTGCTTGAGGCCCTTGGCCTCGATGATGGCGTCGACATCGCTGCCTTCACCGCTCCACAGCGCCTCGAACACCTGCTTGGCGGCGTTGTTGGAGATGGTGCCGTCGCCGATGCGCGCGATCAGCGCGGCCAGCTGGGCGCTGGAGACCTTGGCGGCCTCCATGCCGATTTCCTCGGTGTTCAGGCGGCGCGAGATCTCGCCCATGATCCAGTTGCTGGCCAGCTTGGGCGCATTGCAGGCCCGGGCCGTGTCCTCGAAGTAGGCGGCCATGGCCTGGCTTTGCGTCAGCGTGGTGGCGTCGTACTCGGGCAGGCCGTATTGCTCGACAAAGCGCGCGGCCATGGCGCGCGGCAGCTCGGGCATGTCGGCCCTGACCTGTTCCACCCACTCGGGCGCGACCACCAGCGGCGGCAGGTCGGGGTCGGGGAAGTAGCGGTAGTCGGCCGCGTCTTCCTTGGTGCGCATGGAGCGCGTCTCGCCCGTGTCGGGGTCGAACAGCACGGTGGCCTGCTGGATGCGGCGGCCGTCCTCGATTTCCTCGATCTGCCAGCGGATCTCGTAGTCGATGGCCAGCTGCATGTTCTTGAAGCTGTTGAGGTTCTTGATCTCGCGGCGCGTGCCCAGCGGCTGGCCGGGCTTGCGCACGGAGACGTTGGCGTCGCAGCGGAAGCTGCCTTCCTGCATGTTGCCGTCGCAGATGCCGATCCAGGTCACGATCTGGTGCAGCGTCTTGGCGTAGGCCACGGCTTCTTCCGTGCTGCGGATGTCGGGCTCGGTCACGATCTCCAGCAGCGGCGTGCCCGCGCGGTTCAGATCGATGCCCGACTGGCCGATGAAGTCCTCGTGCAGCGACTTGCCGGCATCTTCCTCCAGGTGGGCGCGCACCAGGCGGATGGTCTTCTTCTCGTCGCCGAGGAAGAAGGACACCTCGCCGCCCTGGACCACGGGAATCTCGAACTGCGAGATCTGGTAGCCCTTGGGCAGGTCGGGATAGAAGTAGTTCTTGCGCGCGAAGATGCTGCGCGGCGCAATGTGCGAGCCCAGCGCCAGGCCGAGGCGGATGGCGCACTCGACGGCCTTTTTGTTCATCACCGGCAGCGTGCCGGGCAGCGCCATGTCCACGGCGCAGGCCTGGGTGTTGGGCTCGGCGCCGAAGGCGGTGCTGGCGCGGCTGAAGATCTTGGACTGGGTGGCCAGCTGGGCGTGGGTCTCGAAGCCGATGACGACTTCATAGCCCTGGATGAGTTTCGCGGTCATGGGGTCTCAGATGCCCTTCGGAGCTTGAAGGTGGAAATCGGTGGCCTGCTGGAAGCGGTGGGCGGCGTTGAGCAGCTGGCCTTCCTTGAAGTAGTTGCCGATCAGCTGCAGGCCCACGGGCATGCCGGCCTCGCCAAAGCCTGCGGGCACGCTCATGCCGGGCAGGCCGGCCAGCGATGCGGGCAGCGTGAAGATGTCGGCCAGGTAGTTGGCCAGTGGGTCGCTCTTTCCGCCCAGCTGCCAGGCCACGGTGGGCGCGGCGGGGCCGGCGATCACGTCGCACTGCTGGAAGGCGGCCTGGAAGTCGTCGGCGATCATGCGGCGGATCTTCTGCGCCTGCAGGTAGTAGGCGTCGTAGTAGCCCTCGGACAGCACGTAGGCGCCGATCATGATGCGGCGCTTGACCTCGTCGCCGAAGCCTTCGGCGCGGGTCTTCTTGTACATGTCCACCAGGTTCGTGTAGTCCTTGGCGCGGTGGCCGAACTTCACGCCGTCGAAGCGCGAGAGGTTGGACGATGCCTCGGCCGGGGCCAGGATGTAGTACACGGGAATCGACAGCTCGGTGCGCGGCAGCGAGATCGGCACCAGGCGGGCGCCCAGCTTCTCGTATTCCTTGAGCGCGCCATCCACGGCGGCGCGCACGTCGGCCGACAGGCCTTCGCCGAAGAACTCGGCGGGGATGCCGATGCGCAGGCCTTCGATGCCGTCGTTCAGGCGGGCCGTGAAGTCTTCGGCGGGCACGTCCAGGCTGGTGGAGTCGCGGTCCAGGTCGGGGCCGCACATCTCGGACAGCAGCAGGGCGCAGTCCTCGGCGCTCTTGCCCATGGGACCGGCCTGGTCCAGGCTGGAGGCGAAGGCGATCATGCCGTAGCGGCTGGCGCGGCCATAGGTGGGCTTGATGCCCGTGATGCCGCAAAACGATGCGGGCTGGCGGATGGAGCCGCCCGTGTCGGTACCGGTGACGGCGGGCGCCAGGCCGGCGGCCACGGCCACGGCCGAGCCGCCCGAGGAGCCGCCGGGCACGCGGTCCAGGTTCCAGGGATTGCGCACGGGCGCGGGTGCGTCGAAGCCCACGGGCGCGACGGCCGAGTTCTCGTTGGCCGAGCCCATGGCGAATTCGTCGCAGTTGAGCTTGCCCAGCGTCACGGCGCCGGCCTCGGCCAGGCGGGTGACCACGGTGGCGTCGAAGGGCGAGCGGTAGCCGGCCAGCATCTTGCTGGAGGCCGTGGTCGGGAAGTCGCGCGTGACGAAGATGTCCTTGTGCGCAATGGGCACGCCAGCCAGGCGGCCGCCCTTGCCTTGGGCAATCAGGGCGTCGGCAGCGCGGGCCTGGGCCAGGGTGGCCTCTTCGTCGATGCTGACGAAGGCGCCCAGGTTCTGGTGCGCCTGGGCGCGGGCCAGGAAATGCTGGGCGGCTTCGACGGCGCCGAGCTTGCGCTCGCGCAGCAGGGCCGACAGGGCCGACACGCCGAGCGTGTGCAGATCAGTGGTTTGCTGGGTCATGTATGGGATGCGGAAAACGGGGACGGATGCCAGGGGACAGGAAGCAGGGCGAGCGACGCCCGGCGCTCACTCGATCACCTTGGGGACCAGGAACAGGCCGCGCTCGACGGCCGGGGCGCTGCGCTGATTGGCGTCGCGCTGGTCGGGCTCGCTGGCAATGTCCTCGCGCAGGCGCAGGGCAATGTCCTGGATGGCGGCGACCGGATGTGACAGCGGGCTGACGCCCGAAGTATCCACAGCCTGCATCTTCTCCACGATGCCGAAAAAATCATTGAGCTGGCCTAGCATGCGCTCACTCTCTGCGGAAGAGAGCTCGAGCCGTGCGAGGTTCGCGATGCGTGCGATGTCTTGTGCGTTCAGTGCCATAGGAATTTTGAAGGGGGCAACGGGATGTAAACCCGCATTTCAAGCCCCGGCAGTACAAGTTATTCACAGGGGATACGGTATTATCTCGGCTTTGCCGCAAGACCCTCTCCGAGCTGGTCATTGTGCGAAAAGCCAACCCCATCCAGACTCCCCAACTTTCATCCCGGCGATGGCAGGCCGACGAGCATGCCGTGCCTGAGAGGACTCTCGTAATGTTCGGAGCTTTCCGTCGGTATTTCTCCACCGACCTTGCCATTGATCTTGGCACAGCCAACACCCTGATTTTCGCCCGCGACAAGGGCATTGTTCTGGACGAACCCTCCGTTGTCGCCATCCGCCACGAAGGCGGCCCGCATGGCAAGAAGGTGATCCAGGCGGTGGGCCGTGAAGCCAAGGCCATGCTGGGCAAGGTGCCCGGCAACATCGAGGCCATCCGCCCGATGAAGGATGGCGTGATTGCCGACTTCGTCATCACCGAGCAGATGATCAAGCAGTTCATCAAGATGGTGCATCCGCGCTCGGTGCTCACGCCCAGCCCGCGCATCATCATCTGCGTGCCCTGCGGCTCCACCCAGGTCGAGCGCCGCGCCATCAAGGACGCGGCCGAGGCGGCAGGCGCCACCTCCGTCTACCTGATCGAGGAACCCATGGCCGCCGGCATCGGTGCCGGCCTGCCGGTGTCCGAGGCCTCGGGCTCCATGGTGGTGGACATCGGTGGCGGTACCACCGAAGTCGGCGTGATCTCGCTGGGCGGCATGGTCTACAAGGGCTCCGTGCGCGTGGGCGGCGACAAGTTCGACGAAGCCATCATCAGCTACATCCGCCGCAACTACGGCATGCTGATCGGCGAGCCCACGGCCGAATCCATCAAGAAGAACATCGGCTCGGCCTTCCCCGGCTCCGAAGTCAAGGAGATGGAAGTCAAGGGCCGCAATCTCTCCGAAGGCGTGCCGCGCAGCTTCACCATCTCGTCCAACGAGGTGCTCGAAGCCCTGACCGACCCGCTCAACCAGATCGTCAGCGCCGTCAAGAACGCGCTGGAGCAGACCCCGCCCGAGCTGGGCGCCGACATTGCCGAGCGCGGCATGATGCTGACCGGCGGCGGCGCGCTGCTGCGCGACCTGGACCGCCTGCTGGCCGAAGAGACGGGCCTGCCCGTGCTCGTGGCCGAGGAGCCGCTGACCTGTGTGGTGCGCGGCTGCGGCATGGCGCTGGAGACCATGGACCGCCAGGGCAGCATCTTCACCAGCGACTGACGCGGCGCAGGCCGGGGCCCGTTGTCGCGGGCCCGGGCGGCAGCCGACCGACTGCAACGTTTTTCTTCTCCCTTCCGTGGTGACCTGCATGCTTGCCCTGCCTTCCTTCGCACCGGGCCCGGCCCGTGCTTTCCAGGCCGCAGCAAGTGCGGCAGGGCAGGCCCTGCCGCGCGGGAGGGGCGCATGAATCCCAACACCCTGGACCACTCGGCGCCCTCGCTGTTCAAGCGGCGGCCCTCGCGCGTCTCCCAACTGGCCATCTACAGCGCATTGGCGCTGTTTCTGATGGTGGCCGACGCGCGTTTCAGGATCACCGACCCCGTGCGCGTGGCCGTGTCCACCGTGCTGTACCCCGTGCAGTGGGTGATGCTCAAGCCGGTGGAGGCCGTGCACGACGCCAGCCGCTACCTGGGCTCGCTGGACGAGGCCCAGGCCCGGGAGCAGGGCGCGCGCAAGGAACTGGTGGCCATGGCCCAGCGTGCCTCGCTGGCCGACGAACTGATCCAGGAAAACGACCATCTGCGCGAGCTGCTGCAGCTGCGCGACCGCCTGACCACGCCCGGCACGGCGGCCGAAGTGGTCTACGACAGCCCCGACCTCTATACCCGCCGTGTGGTCATCGACCGCGGCCAGGTGGACGGCATCGCCCAGGGCTCGCCCGTGCTCGATGAAAAGGGCGTGGTCGGCCAGGTCACGCGCGTGTATCCGCTGCGTTCCGAGGTCACCCTGCTCATCGACCGCGACCAGGCCATTCCCGTCTTCAACCCGCGCACCGGTGCACGCAGCGTGGCCTATGGCGACCCGTCGCCGCTGCGCACCGGCGGCATCGAGCTGCGCTTCATGCCCAGCAATGCCGATGTGCAGGAAGGCGACCTGCTGACCACCAGCGGCGTCGACGGCCTGTACCCGCCGGGCCTGCCCGTGGCCAAGGTGGTCTCGGTGGAGCGCCGCGCGGACTCGGCCTTCTCCCGCATCTACTGCGAACCCGTGGGCCGCGTTCAGGGCGTGCGCCACGTGGTGGTGCTCAAGCCGCTGGACCGCGCCACGCATCCCGAGGCGGAAGGCGCTGCCGAACCCCTGCGCGCCGGCAAGGGCAAGGAAAAAGACAAGGGCAAGGAAAAAGACAAGGCCAAGGACGGCAAGGGCAAGGAAGCCGCCAAGGACGGCGGCAAGGCCGGCAAGACAGATGCGCCGGCCACGCCTGCCGCACCCGCTGCTCCCGCCGCACCCGCCTCCGCCAGGAAGGAGCCCGCATGATCATGCCGCGCGGCCAGCAGCTGCTGCTGCCGGTCAATCCCCTGTTCATCGTCGTCAGCCTGCTGGCGGCGCTGGCACTCAACATGCTGCCGCTGGGACGCCAGGCCTGGCAACCCGACCTGCTCATGGTGCTGCTGGCCTTCTGGGCATTGAACCAGCCCCAGCGCGTGGGCATGGGCGTGGCCTTCCTGCTGGGCCTGTGCATGGACGTGGACCGCTCCTCCCTGCTGGGCCAGCATGCGCTGGCCTATGCGCTGCTGGTGTTCGCGGCCGGCGCCATGGGCCGGCGCCTGTCGTGGTTCTCCACGCCCGTGCAGGCGCTGCACCTGCTGCCGCTGTTTGCCGTGGTGCACGGCCTGCAGGTGCTGCTGCGCATGGTGGCCGGTGGCATCATGCCCGGCCCGCTGGTGGTCGTCGCGCCTTTGATCGAGGCCCTGCTGTGGCCCCTGGTCAGCGGCCTGCTGCTGGCGCCTCAGCGCCGCCCGCCGGACAGTGACGAGAACCGTCCCCTGTGAGGCTTGACGCGTGATGGAAATCCGCAATACAGAAGCCGAGCTGCAGCGATTCAGGCTGCGCGCATGGGTGATGAGCGTGGTGGTGCTGCTGGCCTTCGGGCTGGTGGTGGCGCGCTTGCTGGTGCTGCAGGTGCAGCGCCATGAGGAGCTGTCCGAGCGCGCCGAAAGCAACCGCACGGCCGTGGTGCCCATCGTGCCCAACCGGGGCCAGATCCTGGACCGCAACGGCGTGGTGCTGGCCACCAACTACTCGGCCTACACGCTGGAGATCATGCCCTCGCGCGCGGGCAACCTTGAAGAGACCATCGACAGCCTGGCCGAGATCGTCGAGATCACGCCGCGCGACCGGCGCAAGTTCAAGCGCCTGGTGGACGACTCCCGCAGCTTCGACTCCCTGCCCATCCGCACGCGCCTGACCGATGACGAGGTCGCGCGCTTTGCCGCGCAGCGCTACCGCTTCCCGGGCGTGGACATCAAGGCGCGGCTGTTCCGCACCTATCCCATGCAGGACACGGCCAGCCATGTCATCGGCTACATAGGCCGCATCAACCAGCGCGAGAAAGAGGCGCTGGAAGACTCCGACGACGCCGCCAACTACCGTGGCACCGACGTCATCGGCAAGCTGGGCGTGGAGCAGAGCTACGAAACCGACCTCCACGGCCAGACCGGCTGGGAGGAAATGGAAACCTCGGCCGGCGGACATGCCGTGCGCAAGCTCGGCAGCCGCCCCGCCACGCCCGGCGACAGCCTGGTGCTGTCGCTGGACATCAAGCTGCAGCGCATGGTGGAGGAGCTGTACGGCGACCGCCGCGGCGCCCTGGTGGCCATCGATCCGCGCAGCGGCGAAGTGCTGGCCATGGTCAGCCGTCCCACCTTCGACCTGAACCTCTTCGTCGATGGCATCGACCAGGAGAGCTGGACCACGCTCAACGAATCCATCAACCGCCCGCTGCTCAACCGCGCGCTGCGGGGCACCTATCCGCCGGGCTCCACCTACAAGCCCTTCATGGCGATTGCCGCGCTGGAGTCGGGCAAGCGCCGCCCGGACACCACCATCATGGACAACGGCAGCTGGACCTTCGGCGGCCACACCTTCCGCTCGGGCCACCCCAACGGGCCGACCAACCTGCGCCGCTCCATCATCAAGTCGTCCAACGTGTACTACTACATGCTGGCCAACGACATGGGCGTGGACATGATCCACGACTACATGAAGCCGCTGGGCTTCGGCCAGCTCACCGGCATCGATGTGCGCGGCGAGGCGCGCGGCGTGCTGCCCAGCACCGAGTGGAAGCGCAACACCTACAAGCGGCCCGAGCAGAAGAAGTGGTACGCGGGCGAGACCATCTCGCTGGGCATCGGCCAGGGCTACAACAACTTCACCATCCTGCAGCTGGCCAATGCCATGTCCACGCTGGCGGCCAAGGGCGTCAAGCACCGCCCCCACCTGGCCGTGGGCCGTGTCGATGCCGTCACGCAGCAGTTCTCGGCCATCAACAAGGATCCAGGCACCAGCATGGGCTACAAGCCCGAGAACGTGGAGGCCGTGCGCGCCGCCGTGGCCGCCGTGACGGTGGAGGGCACCTCGCGCGGCATCTTCGGCAACGCGCCCTACACCTCCACCGGCAAGACCGGCACGGCCCAGGCCGTGGGCGTGCGCCAGAACGAGAAGTACAACGCGGCACGCCTGTCCGAGTTCCAGCGCGACCACTCGCTGTACATCGCCTACGCACCGGCCGACAACCCCACCATTGCCGTCGCTGCCATCGTGGAGAACGCCGGCTTCGGTGCCGCTGCCGCCGCACCGCTGGCGCGCCGCGTGTTCGACTACTGGCTGCTGGGCCGCTACCCCAGCCTGGAAGACATGGCCGCCATGCGCAAGGGCCAGGCCGGCGTCCCCATAGGCACCCCGCGCCGCGTCTCCGAAATCACGCTGGATGCGGAAACCGTGAACCTGCCCGGCCTGCCGCGCTATGAGCCGCCCGAGGCGCCGGTCCCCGTGCCCGCAGGCCGCCCGGCGGTGCTGTCGCCGCCTTCGGCTGCCGAGCTGGAGGATTGAGGCACGCTTGTGTGCCGCTGCAAGCGGGTCTGAGCCCTGCGCGGCAGATTCAGCGCTGCCAGGGATCGATGACCGTGACCCCGCAGTCCGCATAGTCCCGCACATTGCGGGTGGCAAGGCTGGCTCCCCTTGAGCGGGCGATGGCCGCAATCATGGCGTCGAACTGGCTGATGGGTCTGCCGGACTGCCTTCGGGCCGCAGCGATCTGCGCATAAGCGTCAGCGGCACCGTTGTCGAACTCCAGGACGCGGCCTGCCATATCGATGTCCAAGATAGCCTGCACTGCAGCCAGCAACCCATGCTTGCGCTGTCCCTGCGGCAACAGCAGGACGCCGTACAGCAATTCTCCGCGCGTGATGGCTGTGGTGAGCAAACTGGAGCGGGGCTGGCTGGCCAGCCATTCCATGGCGCGCCTGTCGGGATCGGGGCGCAGAGCCTCGGACAGGACGTTGGTGTCGAGAATGATCACCGGCTGGCACCCAGCGGATTGCGAATGGGCTCGCGCTGCGCAAGCACCAGTTCAACGCCGCCCAGGGGCTCGACCCGGGCCCGGATGGAGTCGAACAGTGAATGCCCCTCCGCCGCATTGGCTGCGAGTGCCGCGCGCAAGATGTTGCGGGCCTCTTCTTCCATGGAGTGGCCGTGCAGGTCCGCCTGCAGACGCAGCCGGGCCTGCAGGTCTTCATCCAGATCGTGGATCGTCATGGTAGTCATGGCCAGGCTCCTTTCAGGTCAATGACGCATGGTAGTCATGGACACGCAAGGCGACAACGGCATGCCCCCTGCGCATGAGGGCACGCAAGGCGACGAATCAGGGCTTCGGCCTCAATGCCCCATGCGCCCGATGAATGCCGCGATCCGCTCGCTGGCCGGGTTGCCGAAGAATTCGGCCGGTGGCGCCTCGTGGGCGATGCAGCCCTGGTCGAAGAACATCACGCGGTCGGCGACCTCGCGGGCGAAGCCCATTTCGTGGGTGACCACGATCATGGTCATGCCGCCGCGTGCCAGCTCGCGCATCACGTCCAGCACCTCCTGGACCATCTCCGGGTCCAGCGCGCTGGTGGGCTCGTCGAACAGCATCACCTGCGGCTCCATGGCCAGGGCGCGGGCAATGGCCACGCGCTGCTGCTGGCCGCCCGACAGCTGCCACGGGTACTTGTGGGCGTGGGCCTGCATGCCCACTCGCTCCAGCAGGGCCATGGCCTTGGCATTGGCCTGGGCGCGCGGCGTTTTGTGGATGCGGCGCGGCGCCAGGGTCACGTTGTCCAGCACCGTCATGTGGCCGAACAGGTTGAACTGCTGGAACACCATGCCCACTTCGCAGCGCTGCTTTTGCAGCGTGGCTTCGTTGTCGGTGACTTCGACGCCGTCGATGGTGATGCGCCCGCCATCATGCGGCTCCAGCCGGTTGATGGCGCGCAGCAGCGTGGACTTGCCCGAGCCCGAGGCGCCGATGATCACCGTCACCTCGCCCGTGCAGAACTGCGTGGAAACGCCCTTGAGCACCTGGTGGCTGCCGAAGGACTTGGTGACCTTGTCGGCCACGATGTAGGGCATGCCCCGTGCCAGCTTGTCGGCGCTCATTTGTGGCGGCCCTCCACGTCGAAGCGGTACTCCACGGCAGCCGTGACCTGGGTCACCAGCGTGGTCAGCACCAGGTAGGTCACGCCCACGGTGACCAGGGTCTCCACGGGCTGGAAGGTGGCCGACTGGATGCGGTTGCCCACATTGGTCAGCTCCACCACGCCGATGGCGTACGCCAGCGACGAATCCTTGAGCAGGGCCACGAAGTTGCTCACCAGCGGCGGCAGCGAGATCTTGAAGGCCTGCGGGAACACCACGTCCATGAAGACGCAGATGCGCGGCAGGCCCAGGGCGCGTGCGGCCTCGGCCTGGCCGCGCGGCACGGCCTGCAGGCCGGCACGCACGGCTTCGGCGTTGTAGGCGCCCACGTTCAGCGCCAGTGCAATGCAGGCGGCCGCGAAGTCGGGCAGGTTCAGGCCCGGGATCAGCACCGGCAGCGCGAAGTAGATGAACAGGATCTGCACCAGCAGCGGCGTGCCGCGGATCGCCCAGACGTAGAAGCCCGCGGCCCAGCGCAGGGCGGCCGTGCGCGAGGTGCGCGCCAGCGCGGCGGCGATGCCCAGCACCAGGCCGGCGGCGCCGCTGACCAGCGTCAGGTACAGCGTGGTGCGCGCGCCTTCGGCGAAGGTGTCGGCATTGGAGCCTATGGGCTCGGGCAGCAGGGACAGCAGTTGCCCCAGCAGCGAAACCACGAGCACCATCAGCAGCAGGGCCGTGACCAGGGTGGCGTTGCTGCGCTGCGAGCGGCTCCAGTGGGCGGGCCAGAGGACGGTAAGCATAGGTGGGCTAGAAACAAAAAGGCGCCCTGCAAGTGGGCGCCGGTCGGGCAGATCTGCCCGGGGCCTCAGTCAGGGCAGCGGATGTCTTCGTGGAAGTATTTCTGCGACAGCTTGGCGTAGCTGCCGTCGGCCAGGGCGTCCTTGAAGGCCTTGTTCCAGGCATCGGCCAGCGACTTGTTGTCCTTGGCCACGGCGGCGGCAATGCGCTCGACCAGCAGCAACTCGCCCTGCTTGAGCTGGGCATTGGGGTTCTTCTGCTGCAGTTCCTTGGCAATGAAGCGCTCGGTCACCCAGGCGTCCACCCGCTTGGACAGCAGCGCATTGCGCGCGGCCTCGTTCGTGGGGAAGTTGACCAGGCGCTTGATGCCGGGCAGGTTCTTCTCCATGTACTGCATATAGGTGGTGCCGGTCTGCACCGACACCGTCTTGCCCGCCAGGTCCTTGCCCGAGCGGATGGCCGGGTCCAGCGACATCACGATGGCGCCAGAGCAGTAATGGGGCTGGGTGAAGGTCACGGCCTTCTCGCGCTCGGGCGTGATGCCGTGCGAGGAAATCACCAGATCCCAGCGGTCCTGCTGCAGGCCGGTCAGCAGGGCGTCGAAGCTGATGGTCTTCCACTCGTACTTCACGCCCATCTTGGCGGCCATCATCTGGGCCAGCTCGACTTCGAAGCCGGTCAGCTGCTTGCCCTCGAAATGGGCGAAGGGCGCGTAGTAGCCCTCGGTGGCCAGGCGCAGCGTGCCTTCCTTCTGGATGGCGTCGAAGGGGCGGGCCTGAACGCCGGCGGCGGTCCACAGGGCCAGCGCGGCGGCGGCGATGACGGTAAAGCGTTTCATGGAACTCCTGGGCTGTCGCTCAAGACCTGACCCCGGCGCCGTAGCATGAAGAAAGCGCCAAGGCACGCATCAGTGCATGGGCCATGGACGGCGGGGCCGGTTTTTTGCGGCTGGTCGGCTGGTCGGGTACGGCCGCTGGCAGGGGTGCGACATGCACCAGCCGCCGCAGCTCAAGGCGAAAAGTCGGCAATTATAGAAGGTTGCCGTCGCCAACGCCGATGGCAGGTGTTGCGAACGCCGCTGGCCCGTGCTCAGGCGATGAAGGCGTCGTAGCCGGTCTTGAGGATCAGCAGGCTCACCACGCCGATGAAAATGCCGCGCACAAAGCCCGTTCCATGGCGCAGGGCCATGTGCGTGCCCAGCATGGCGCCCAGCACATTGGCCACCGCCATGGGCACGGCCAGGTGCCACCAGATATGGCCCTTGAGCGCGAACAGCGCCAGCGCAGCCAGGTTGGTGGCCATGTTCAGCAGCTTGGCCGAGGCCGATGCGTTCAGGAAGTCATAGCCCATCAGCCGCACGAACAGGAACACGAAGAAGCTGCCCGTGCCGGGGCCGAAGAAACCGTCATAGAAGCCAATCACCAGGCCGATGGCGCAGGCGATCAGCGTCTCGGCGCGGCCCGAATAGTGCGGCGTGTGGTGGCGGCCCATGTCCTTGCGCGCCAGCGTGTAAACCAGCACGCCCAGCAGCACCAGCGGCAGCAGCCGGCGCAGGAAATCGGGGGAGATCTGCGTGACGGCCCAGGCGCCCGCAAAAGAGCCCGCCATGCCCACGCAGGCCGCCGGCATCATCGCGCGCCAGGGCAACTGCACCTTGCGGCCGTACTGCCAGGTGGACATGGCCGTGCCCCAGACCGAGGCGCTCTTGTTGGTGCCCAGCAGGGTGGCCGGTGGTGCGGTGGGGAAGGTGGCGAACAGCGCGGGCAGCAGGATGAGGCCTCCGCCGCCCACGATGGCGTCCACGAAGCCGGCCAGCATCGAGGCCAGCGAGACGATGATCCATTCCATAGGGCGGCGATTGTCGCACCGCCACGGTGCCGCATCAGGCTGGCCGCAGGCATAAAAAAAGCGCCGGACTTGCCGGCGCTCTGGGAAATGCATCTTGGGATGCTATTTATGAATGTTGATCTGGTTGTGTACGAGTTGTCTCCTCGGCCCCTCTTGTGCAGCACTGTGGTACCGCGAGAGTGGATGGACTTTAATGGCCGCACCTGGGTGGTGCATCGGGGATTTCCCGCAGTTGCCGCGAAAGTGCGGGATTGCACCAGCAAGGGGCTGGGACGATGATTGCCGGTTGCCGGACGTTCAGCGCATGCGCAGCACCAGCTTGCCGAAAGCACCCCGCTCCAGATGCTCCAGGGCTGCCGGCAGATCGGCCAGCGCGTATTCGCTGTCGATCACAGGTTGCAGCTTCAGCCAGTCCACGGCACGCACCAGATCCTGCAGCGCACGCCGGTGTGCCACGCCGATGCCCTGAACGGTGGCGCGCCCCAGCAGCAGCGGATAGACCGAGCCGCGCAGCTCGTCGCCCTGCAGATTGCCGATCACCGACACGCGGCCTCCCTGTGCCAGGGCCGATAGCGAGCGGCCGAAGTTATCCCCCCCGGCCAGTTCCAGCACATGGTCGGCGCCGCGTCCTCCCGTGAGGGCGCGCACCTCGGCGGCCCAGTCCGGCGTGCGGTGGCGGTGGATGCCGTGGTCTGCACCCAGCTGTGCAGCCCGCGCCAGCTTGTCGTCGCTGCCCGAAACCACCACCACGCGCGCACCCTGGGCATGGGCGATCTGCATGGCGAACAGCGCCACGCCGCCTGTGCCCATGATGACCACGGTGTCGCCGGGCCGCGTGGGCGCGGACTCGGCCAGCGCGAACCAGGCCGTTGCGCCCGCGCACGTCAGGGTGCTGGCCTGCGCAAAGTCCAGCTGACGGGGCGCGGCGACCAGGTTGTCTTCGCCCAGCACCACGTATTCCGACAGCATGCCCGGCCCGGGCGAGCCCAGCGGCAGGCTGGTGCGCGGCTGCACGCCGTCCTGCCAGCCGCAGAAGAAGGTGCTGATCACGGCGTCGCCAACCGCGAACTCCGCGACGCCCGGGCCGATGGCGACCACCTCGCCAGCCATGTCCGAGCCGGGCACCAGGGGCAGGGCCGGCCCCATGCCCATGCCGTCGCGCAGGATCAGCAGATCGCGGTAGTTCAGCGATGCCGCATGCACGCGCACCAGTACCTGGCCCTGCCCGGGCTCGGGAATGGGGGCTTGCACCAGCTGCAGGTTTTCATGGCCCAGGGCGGGCAGTTGCCATTGCTGCATGAATGGGGAAGACGCAGGCACGGTCATGGAAGGCGGTCCTTTCGAGGCAGATATCAAACAGGACTTCAGTCTATTGATTCCTCCATAATTGCATTGATTCAATTGAGGCTATGGTTTGTAGAATTTATGGAACCAATTGCAAATGACAGGCTGGCAGGCGTCAGCGCTTTCGTCGCCTCGGCCGAGGCCGGCAGCTTCGCCCAGGCGGCCGAGCGCCTGGGCCTTACGCGCTCGGCTGTTGGCAAGGCCGTGGCGCGGCTGGAAGAGCGCCTGGGCGCGCGGCTGTTCGTGCGCACCACGCGCAGCCTGGGGCTGACCGAGGACGGCCAGATGTTCTACGAGCGCTGCGCGCAGGCGCTGGAGGACCTGGATGCCGCCCGGCACATGCTGGAAGCCGGGCGGCGGGAAGTGGTGGGCCGGCTGCGCATCAGCGCACCCGTGGTCTTCGGCCGCCACCACGTGGCTCCCTTGCTGCTGGAGCTGGCGCAGCTGCATCCGCGCCTGCGCATCGAGGCCAGCTTCACCGACCGCCAGCTGGACTTCGCCGATGACGGCATTGACCTGGCCATACGCAGCGGGGAACTGTCTGACAGCGACTGGCTGGTTGCGCGGCGCCTTGGCATGCAAACCATGGTGCTGTGCGCATCACCCGCCTATCTGCAGGTCCATGGCGCGCCGCGCAGCGTGGCCGACCTGGCCGGACATCGCTGTATTGCCTATATGCGCAGTGGCCGCGCCGCCCCCTGGGGGCTGGCCGGTGAGGATGGATCGCTGGCCGCGCCCGTGCTGGAGCCGGCGCTGGGCTTTGACGACATAGAAACCATCGCCACGGCCACGCTGCAGGGCGCGGGCCTGGCCCACATGCCGCTGTGGCGGGTGCGCAGTGCGCTGGACAGCGGGGCGCTGGTGCGCCTGCTGCCCGACGTGCCGGCCGCGCGCATTCCCCTGCATGTGCTGTGGCCGCGCACGCGCTTTCTGCCCTACCGGCTGCGCGTGACCATCGATGCGCTGCTGGCGGCGATTCCGCCGCTGCTGCAGGAGCAGTCCTAGGCGGCCAGCGCAACGGCCGGTTCCGTGCTCTGCCGTGCCGGCTCCTGGCCCCGGCCCTGCCTGTCCGCAAGAATCCAGCCGGCGGCCTTCTCCGCCATCATCAGCGTCGGGCTGTTGGTGTTGCCACTGGTGATGCGCGGCATGGCGCCTGCATCGATCACGCGCAGGCCCTGTACGCCGCGCACGCGCAGGCGGCTGTCGAGCACGGCCATGGGGTCGTCGGCGCGGCCCATTCGCGTGGTCCCCACCGGGTGGAAGATGGTGGTGGCAATGTCGCCGGCCAGGCGGGCCAGGTCCTCGTCGCTCTGGTATTGCACGCCGGGCTTCCATTCCTCGGGGGCAAAGCGGGCCAGCGCGCTCTGGCTGACGATGCGCCGCGTCACGCGCAGGCTGTCGGCGGCCACCTGCCGGTCCTCGGGCGTGGACAGGTAGTGCGGCGCAATGGCAGGCGCCTGGCGGAAGTCTCCGCTGCGGATGCGTACCGTGCCCCGGCTGGTGGGGTTGAGGTTGCAGACGCTGGCCGTGAAGGCCGGAAAACCGTGCAGCGGCTCGCCGAAGGCGTCCAGCGACAGTGGCTGCACGTGGTACTGGATATTGGGGTGCGCCTGCTGCGGGCTGCTGCGCGTGAAGGCGCCCAGCTGCGAGGGCGCCATGCTCATGGGGCCGCTGCGGCGCAGCAGGTACTCCAGGCCGATGCCGGCCTTGCCCCACAGCGAATTGGCCATGGTGTTGAGCGTGCGCGCGCCCTTGATCTTGTAGACCGAGCGGATCTGCAGATGGTCCTGCAGGTTCTCGCCCACGCCGGGCAGGTCGTGGCGCACGGCGATGCCGTGGCCTTGCAGCAGCGCCCCCGGGCCTATGCCCGACAGCTGCAGGATCTGCGGGGAGTTGACGGCGCCCGCGCACAGCAGGACCTCCTGGCTGGCCTGCACATCGACCATTTCCGAGCCGGTCCAGACCTGGGCGCCGCTGCAGCGCAGGCCGCCGGCGGGCAACGGCTCGAACAGCAGCCGGCTGACCTGGGCATGGGTCCACAGCTCGAAGTTGGGGCGGCCATAGCAGGTGGGCCGCAGGAAGGCCTTGGCGGTGTTCCAGCGCAGGCCGCCCTTCTGGTTGACCTCGAAGTAGCCCACCCCCTCGTTGCTGCCGCCGTTGAAGTCCTCGGTGGCCGGAATGCCGGCCTGCTGGGCGGCTTCGGCAAAGGCGTCCAGGATGTCCCAGCGCAGGCGCTGCCGCTCCACGCGCCATTCGCCGCTGCCGCCTGTGCCCGTGCCGCCGTGCAGGGCGCGAAAGCGCGCATCGGCGTTGCCCCCGGCGTCCAGCCGCCAATGGCTTTCATGCTGGCGAAAGGCCGGCAGCACCTGGTCCCAGCGCCAGGCGTCGTCGCCGGTCAGCTCGGCCCAGCCGTCGTAGTCGCGGGCCTGGCCGCGCATGTAGATCATGCCGTTGATGCTGGAGCAGCCGCCCAGCGTCTTGCCGCGCGGATAGCGCAGGCTGCGGCCGTTGAGCCCTTCGTCGGGTTCGGTCTGGTACAGCCAGTCGGTGCGCGGATTGCCGATGCAGTACAGGTAGCCCACGGGGATGTGGATCCAGTGGTAGTCGTCCTTGGCGCCCGCCTCGATCAGCAGCACGCGGCTGCGGCCGTCGCGCGAGAGCCTGTTGGCCAGGAGGGCGCCTGCCGTGCCGGCGCCGATGACGATGTAGTCGAAGGTGGTATTGCTCATGGAGATGGGCGGGCGTCCGCTGCGGGCCGGAACGTCCTTGGGAGCCGGGGTTGGTGCTTCGGCCCATTGTGCGGACGGCATGCGCACTGTCGAGAGGGAAAGCGCGCTGGACTCCTTTTTTCGCAGCAGCGCATGCAGCAGCGGTGGCGGTCCCGCTGGTTTTTTGATAAAAATTGCACGCGTAGGGCAAAGCCGTCGCGCACACGGCGTTGCGGGGCAATCTGCGGGCCGCGCCGCTCGGTTATCCTGCGGTCTTGGCGGGCGTGCCGCCTTGCCTGCCCACGCGCCTCGGCCTCGCCTTCGCAACCCCCAAGGACTTCCCGCACTTGTCTGCCCTCAACAATCCCCCCCAATGCAGCCTGCGCCGTGACAACGACGGCCAATGGGCGTTGCTGACCGGCTCCTGGGGCGCGGCCGAGCTGGGCCGGCGGGCGCAATGGCGCAGGCTGCGTGCACAGCTGGCCGACGCCAAGGGCGATGACCTGGGCTGGAACCTGCAAGGGCTGGACTGGCTGGACCACGTGGGCGCGCAACTGCTGTGGAACCACTGGGGCCGTCGCCTGCCCGCGCGCCTGGCGGCCAGCGACGCGCAGCGCGCCATGCTCGACCGCGTGGCCCGTTTTTCCAAGGAGCCTGCACCGCCAGCCCCGCGCCTGAGCCTGCTGGAGCACATCGACAGCCTGGGCTGCCTGGTCATCAACGCCTGTGGCCATTTCGCACAGCTGACGCGGCTCATCGGCCAGTTGCTGATCGACCTGGTGCGCTTTGCGCGTGCCCCGCACCGGGGGCCTTGGCGCGACATTTCCGGCCACCTCTACTCCATGGGCGCCACGGCCCTGCCCATCACGGCCCTGGTGGGCTTTCTGATCGGCGTGGTGCTGGCCTACCTGATGGCGCTGCAGCTGCGCCAGTTCGGGGCGGAATCCTTCATCGTCAACATCCTGGGCATCTCGCTGATCCGCGAGCTGGGCCCGCTGCTGGCAGCCATCTTGGTGGCGGGCCGCACGGGCTCGGCCATCACCGCCCAGATCGGCGTGATGCGCGTCACCGAAGAGCTGGACGCCATGCAGGTCATGGGCATACCGCACGGCTTTCGCCTGGTGCTGCCGCGTGCGCTGGCGCTGGCCATTGCCATGCCCCTGGTCTCGCTGTGGACCACGCTGGCCGCGCTGGCCGGCGGCATGCTGGCAGCCGACCTGACCATGGGCGTCACGGGCGCCTACTTTGCCGAGGCGCTGCCTGCCGCCGTGAAGATCGGCAACCTCTGGATCGCCATGGGCAAGTCCGTGGTCTTCGGCGCCCTCATCGCCTTGATCGGCTGCCACTGGGGCCTGCGCGTGGAGCCCAATACGCAGAGCCTGGGCAAGGGCACGACGGCCTCGGTGGTGTCGGCCATCACCATGGTCATCGTGGTGGATGCGATCTTCGCCATCTTGTTCAAGGACGTAGGGATATGAAGCACCCCCTGAGTCGCTTCGCGCCTTCCCTCTCTCTACTTGCTTCGCAAGGGAGGGGGACGACGCCCTCGCTGCGAGGCGGCTCTTGCTCGGCGTCTCTCGCTTGGGCAGCGCCGGTTTCATGGAACAGGGCACGGAGATGACGGACATGAACGAGTACAGCAAGGGTACAGCGCCCGCAGCCGACGAGCCCATCGTGCGCATTGCCGGGCTGTGGAGCGTGTTCGGCGAAGGCGAGAACGCCTTTGCCGTGCACCAGGACCTGGACCTGGATGTGCAGCGCGGCGAGATGCTGTCCATCGTCGGCGGCTCGGGCACGGGCAAGACCGTGCTGCTGCGCCAGATGCTGGGGCTGCTGGAGCCCACCAAGGGCCGTGTCGAAGTGCTGGGCCGCCCGGCCAGCGAAATGGGCCGCGAGGGTGCTGCCAGCCGCGTGGGCATGCTGTTCCAGCACGGGGCGCTGTACTCGGCCTTCAGCGTGCTGGACAACGTGGCCTTCGCGCTGCGCGAGCAGGGCACGCTGCCCGACGAACTGATGCGCGACGCGGCCCTGGTCAAGCTGCAGATGGTGGGCCTCAAACCCGAGCATGCCTCGCGCATGCCGGCCGATCTCTCGGGCGGCATGATCAAGCGCGTGGCGCTGGCGCGGGCGCTGATCATGGACCCGCCCCTGCTGCTGCTCGACGAGCCCACGGCCGGCCTGGACCCCACCAGCTCCGACGAATTCTGCGAACTGCTGCGCGAGCTGCGTGCCGAGCTGGGCCTGACCGTCATCATGGTCACGCACGACCTGGACACGCTGTTCGCCCTGTCCTCGCGCGTGGCCGTGCTGGCCGAGAAGAAGGTGCTGGTCAGCGGCCCGCCGCGCGAGGTGGCCGAGTTCAAGCATCCGTTCATCGAGCATTTCTTCCAGGGCGAGCGCGGCAGGCGCGCGATGAGCACGGTATGAGAAGCCCCCCTGAGTCGCTTCGCGCCTTCCCCCCTCTCGCCTTGCGGGGGGGGACGACACCCTCGCGGCGGGGCGGCCCTTGCTCGGTGTCCCTTGCCTTGGGGTGCGCCGGTTTTGAAGGCCGCGCTCTGAGTGCTGGCCCTGGGGGCTGTGGCCCCATGCCTTGTTTTGCTGGGCTCAACGTTATGGACCATTGATATGGAAAACAAATCACATGCCATGGCGGCCGGCATTTTCGTGCTGGTCGTGGCGGCCCTGCTGGCGGGGCTGGCGATCTGGCTGACGCGCGATACGCGGCAGTACAACGAGTACGAACTGTCCACCAAGGACGGCATCAGCGGCCTGCAGGCCCAGGCCGCCGTGCGCTACAAGGGCGTGGCGGTAGGCAAGGTCACGCGGATCGGGTTCGATCCGCAGACCAATGGCAATGTGCTGATCCGCATCGCCATCGGTGTGAACACGCCCATCACGCCCACCACGTTCGCCGTGCTGGGCTACCAGGGCGTCACGGGCCTGGCCCATGTGCAGCTCGATGATGCGGACCAGCCCCAGCCCCAACTGCCCCCGGGCCCCAGCGGCCTGCCGCGCCTGCCGCTGCGCTCTTCGCCCCTGAGCATGCTGGCCGACCAGGGGCAGGTGCTGCTGGAGCGCGCCGATGAAATCTCGCGCCGCCTCAGCGACATGCTGGACACCGACAACCAAAAGCGCGTGAGCCAGGCGCTGGAGAACATTGCGGCCGCTGCCGCAGGCGTGCAGCAGCTCACGCAGAACCTGGACCGCACGCTGTCCACCCAGGTGCCGCAGCTCGCCGCCGACGCCCACAACACCCTGCAGTCGCTGGAGAAGGCCAGCAACGGAGCCGCCGCCGTGGCGTCCGAGCTGCAGCAGACCGTGCGCCGCGTGAACGCGCAGGACGGGCCGCTGGAGCAGATCGCCCAGAGCACGCGCGCACTGACCCGCATGGCCGATTCGCTGGGCCGCAGCACGGTGCCGCACGCCAACCGAGCGGCCGATGATGTCTCGCGCGCCGCGCGCCAGATGGGCACGGCGGCCAGCCGCTTCAGCGACAACCCGCAGGCCGTGATCTACGGGCCGGGCCAGGCCCGTCCGGGGCCGGGCGAGCCCGGCTTCGTCGCCCCGTCTGCAGCCACCCAGCCCTGACCGAGGAACCCGCATGTCCCCATCTCGCAAGACCGCCGTGGCCAGCGCTGGACTGGCCGCCGCCCTGATCCTGCTGGCCGGCTGCTCGGCCCTGCCGCAGCCCCCCGCCCAGCCCGCGCGCTATGACTTCGGCCTGGCGCCGCTGTCCACGCCCGCGCAGTCCGCCACATCCGCAGCCCCGCAGGCACGCACGCCGCTGGCGCTGGCCGATGTGGAGGCCCCCGCCCTGTCCGACGGCAGCACGGCCATGTTCTACCGCCTGGCCTATGCCAACGGCCAGGAACTGCGCCCCTACCAGCTGGCGCGCTGGAGCCAGCCTCCTGCACTGCTGCTGCAGCAGCGCCTGCGCACCCAACTGGGCCTGCAGCGCCCCGTGCTGGCCAGCAGCGAAAGCGTGGCCCAGCCGCGCCTGCAAGGCGCCGTGCCCACGCTGCTGCGCGTGGACATCGAAGAGTTCAGCCAGGTCTTTGACGCGCCCGGCTCCAGTGCCGGCGTGGTGCGCCTGCGCGCCACCCTGGTCGAGCAAAGCGGTGCCGTGGACCGCCTGCTCGGGCAGAAGGTGTTCGAGGTGCGCAGTCCTGCAGCTTCGGGCGATGCGGCGGGCGGCGCCCAGGCCCTGGCCAAGGCCACGGATGCGGCCATTGCGCAGATCGATGCGTGGCTGGGGCAGCAGGGGCACTGAGCGGCTGCTGGATTTCCAGCCCATCCATTCTCTTGAGAACGGCTGGTGGGTGCATTGCATCCGCTGGCCGTTTTTTGTTTTCGGCAACTGGCTCTGCAAGCAAGTGGACTTTTTCTGCCCCTGCCGGATGGTTGCTTTTCGAGGCCGGGTCTCGGCCCGGCAGCCGACTGCCCTTTTCTTGATTCGCCAAGAAAGGTCAGATCACGAAGCAAGCCTGTCCTTCGGCAGGCTTGCAACCCCGCAACCGCCACGGCGCAGGTGCGGACATACGGGGAAAAGGCTGGGTACTCAGGGCAGGGGCGGGCCGCGCCTGACCCAGCGCTTCCCGCGCGTCCGTCAGGGGCTGTAGTCCCGATCCCACCGTCTCGGCTGCCCCTGGGACGACCGTCAACACTAGGTCCAGACTACGGCGCGCGGCGCGCAGGTTTTTTACAGTGGAACCGTCGCTGATGCAGATCGCGGCTTTGAAAAAACAAGGCCTGATTGCACGGCACGACTTCAACATCACTGAAAGGAACAAGCCATGAATGAAGACCGCATCAAGGGCAACTGGAAGCAATTCACCGGCAAGATCCGTGAGCAATGGGGCAAGCTCACCGATGACGATCTGGACGTGATCGCCGGCAAGCGCGAGCAATTCCTGGGCAAGCTGCAGGAGCGCCAGGGTCTGGCCCGCGACGCTGCCGAAAAGCAGCTGACCGACTGGCAAAAGCGCAACCCCGACTTCCGCTTCGAAGACTGACGAGGGTGGACTGCGGATGGGCTGGTCGCCCTGGCCGGCGCCCCCATCCGCTCCTCGACAGCCGGCATGCCCCCAGGGCATGCACCCAAGGCCCGCCGCCGCAGGCACCAAGGGCCACCTCAGTACAAATACAAGGAGTTCCATCATGCAAACACCGCAACGCTTTCGCCACATGCTGTCCGCCGTCGCCCTGGGCCTGATGGCCTCCGGCGCCATGGCCATGACCAATGCCGAGCACACGGCCGCCAAGAACCAGATCGAGGCCGACTACAAGGCTGCCAAGGAACAGTGCAAGCCGCTCAAGGACAACGCCAAGGACGTCTGCGAGAAGCAGGCCAAGGGCCAGGAAAACGTCGCCAAGGCTGAACTGGAATCGCGCCGCAATCCTTCGCCCAAGAACAGCGAAAAGGCACTCAAGGCCAAGGCTGATGCGGACTACGACATCGCCAAGGAAAAGTGCGATGACCTCAAGGGCGACGCCAAGGATGTCTGCGTGAAGGATGCCAAGGCTGCCCATGTGCGTGCCGTCGAAGCCGCCAAGGTGAACAAGGCCCAGGCCGAACCTGCCGCCAACTCTGCCGCCAAGGCCGCCAACGTGGCCGAGACCCGCAAGGACGCTGCCGAGGAAACCCGCGAAGCCGACTACAAGGCTGCCAAGGCCCGTTGCGACACCATGAGCGGTGACGCCAAGGATGCCTGCGTGGCGGATGCCAAGCGTAAATATGGACAGTAAGCTCCCCCTGAGCGGCTGACTCCGCTTCCCCCTCTCTACCCGCTTCGCGGGGGAGGGGGACGACGCCCTCGCCGCGAGGCGGCTCTTGCTTGGCGGCCCTGATGTTGGGGCGCGCCAGTTTTATCCGCCTTGACCAAGCCCCGCTCGCGGGGCTTTGCTGTTTTCGGGTTGGCTGATGTGGGTCAAACGGGTTGGGCGGTGCTGTTCCTAAGCTGCAGGCTTTCACGATGAAGGCAGGAGAAGCATATGGCCGTGCTGGAATGGAGCGGAGCGCTGGCATTGGAGTTGCCGGCCATGGACGAGGTGCACCAGGAGTTCGTGCTGCTGCTGGCCGAGGTGGAGGCGGCCGATGATGCGCAGCTGTGCGCGCGCTGGGATGAGTTGATCGCGCATACGCAGGTGCATTTCGACCAGGAAGACCGCTGGATGCAGTCCACGCGGTTCACCAGCACCAACTGCCACAGCCTGCAGCACAAGGTGGTGCTGCAGGTGATGCGCGAGGGGGTGGCCAAGGCGGCAGCGGGGGATCTGGCCGTGATCCGCAGCATGGCGGGCGAGCTGGCGGCCTGGTTCGTGCACCATGCGCAGACCATGGATGCGGCGCTGGCCCTGCATCTGCGCAGCGCGGGCTTCGATCCCGCCACGGGCTCGCTGGCCCACCCCGAGGCCTTGCCCGAGCAGCCCATCACGGGCTGCGGCGGTGCCTGCGACGGCAGCGCCGACCGCGCGCGGGCCGTGCCGGCCTGATCCGGCAGGCCTTCAATCGGCCAGCCAGTCCGCTCAGGGCACGATCGCGGGCGAGGCCAGGATGGGGAAGATCTTCACCAGCCCGCCCGCCATCACCTCCACGGCCAGGGCCGCGAGGATCAGGCCCATGAGCCGCGTCATCACGTTGATGCCGGTCTTGCCCAGCACGCGCGCAATCGGGTCGGCCAGCGAAAAGCAGACCATCACCACCAGCGCCACCACCACGCCATAGCCCACCAGCGCCAGGTGCTGCCAGATGGTGCGTGCCTGGTCGGCATAGATCACCACGGTGGACATGGAGGCCGGCCCCGTCAGCAGCGGAATCGTCAGCGGCACCACGGCAATGCTGTTGCCCATGGCGGCCTTTTCCGCGCCTGCCGCCAGCGTGGGCGCGTTGGGCCGTTCCTCGGCCGGGCGGGCGTTGAGCATGTTCATCGCGCTGATCAGCAGCAGCAGGCCGCCGCCCACCTGGAAGCTCTGCAGCGAGATGTTGAAGAAGTCCAGCACCTGCAGCCCGATGATGGCGCAGGCCGCGATCACGCAGAACGAGGCCAGCGCCGCCGTGCGAATGGTCTGCTGGCGCTGCTGGGCGCTGAATCCCTCGGTGTAGTGGATGAAGAAGGGGACGATGGCCAGCGGGTTGATGATGGCCACCAAAGTGATCAGCGGTTTGAGGTCCATGGTTGCCTTGGAGCTAGAGGTTGCCGCCCGAGATATCGACCAGGCTGCCCGTGGTGTAGTGCGAGCCGTCGGACATCAGCCAGAGGATGGCGTCGGCCACCTCCTCGGCCCTGCCGCCGCGCTGCATGGGCACGTTGGGCGCCAGGCGCTCGACGCGGTCGGGCTGTCCGCCGCTGGCGTGGATGTCGGTCTCTATCAAGCCGGGCCGCACGGCGTTCACGCGTATGCCCTGGGCGGCGACTTCCTTGGACAGGCCCAGCGTCATCACGTCCAACGCGCCCTTGGCGGCCGCATAGTCCACGTACTGGCCCGGTGCGCCCAGCCGCGAAGCGATGCTGGAGACGTTCACGATGGCGCCACCCCTCCCGCCGTGGCGGGTGCTCATGCGCCGCACGGCCTCGCGCGCGCAGATGAAGCTGCCGATGGTATTGACGCGGAACATGCGCTCCAGCCGCTGCACGCTCATCTCGGCCACGGTCTGCGCGCGGTCCACCACACCGGCGTTGTTGACCAGGGCATCCAGCCGGCCGAACTGCGCATCCACCGCACCGAACAGGGCCAGCACCTCGGCTTCGTCGCCCACATCGGCCTGCACGGCCAGCGCGCGGGTGCCGGCCAGTTGCACGTCGGCCACCACGGCCTCGGCCGCATCGCGCTGGTGCTGGTAGCTGATCACCACGTCCCAGCCCCGGTGCGCTGCCATGCGTGCCGTTGCGGCGCCTATGCCGCGGCTGCCGCCGGTGATGAGCACGACTTTTCGTTCCATCGAATGTCTCCTGTGAAAGAATTGCCGCACGGGCCGGCCCGCCGCCATTACAGCATTGCGGGGCGCGTCCGCCCACCGGGAAATCACAACAGATTCTCAGACAGAAAGGAACGCGGACATGGGCAGTTTTGTGCAGTTGACTTCATTGGATGGCACGTCTTCGCCGGCCTGGGTGGCCCGCCCCGACGTGCCCGCGCGCGGTGCCATCGTCGTGCTGCAGGAGATCTTCGGCGTCAACGCCCATATCCGCGCCGTGACCGACCGGCTTGCGGCGCGGGGCTATGTGGCCGTGGCGCCGTCACTGTTCACGCGTGTGGAGCCGGGTGTGGACCTGGGCTACGGCGACGCCGACCGTGCCAAGGGCATGGCGCTGAAATCCGCCGCCGAGGCGCTGCCCCAGCCCGGCGTGCTGCCCGAGATCGAGGCCGCCATCGCCCATGCCGCCACGCTGGTGCCCGGCGGCAAGGTGGGCATCGTGGGCTTTTGCTGGGGCGGCCTGTGGGCCTGGCGCGCGGCCTGCAACCTGCCCAGCCTGTCGGCTGCGGCCTGCTACTACGGCGGCGGCATGACCACGCCGCTGGAGATGGGCCGCGAGCCGCTGTGCCCCGTGATTGCCCACTTCGGCCGGCGCGATACGCACATTCCCGTGGACGCCGTGCAGGCCTTTGCCCAGGCGCAAAAGCATGTGCAGGTGCACCTGTACGACGCCGACCACGGCTTCAACTGCGACCAGCGCAGCGCCTACGACGAGGCCAGCGCCCTGCAGGCGCGCGACCGCACGCTGGCCTTCTTCGACCAGCACCTGGCTTGATCAACCCCCGGGGTCCGGATCACATGCCGGCCCCGGCGTCGCCTTGTGCGCCTGCACGGTCTGCAGCGTGCCCCGCAGCGCGCGCTGCTGCGCGGTCAGGAAACTCATCAGCCCGCCCAGGTCGTTCAGCTGTTGGTCGGGGCCGGCCATGCAGCACAGGTCGATCACCAGGCCCATCTGGTGCATGCAGTCCTTGATGCGATAGACCTCGTATTCGGAAATGGGGTAGTACAGGCTGGTTTCTTGACCGGGCGTGCACACAGGGGCGAAGGGAAAGGCCGGGGTGATTGTTTCGCCGGGGACGGTGGTGTCAGCCATGGCGGCTCCTTTGCGACAGGTGTAGAACCTGCCTCCCCCCCGCCAAGAGGGGTGGCAGGACTGTGCAGGTTGGCGGACCGGGCAAAGGAGCCGGCACCCCCTTGCGGAGGTCCTGCACAGCCCCGCCGAAACGGAACCATGCGTAGCCTGGGGGTCAGCCCTGCGGCTGCTGCGCGTGCAGCCCAATGTGGTACAGCCCCCAGGGCGCCTGCGCAAAGCGTTCCTTCAGGGGCTTGCTGGCCAGCTCCGCAATGCGGTCGGCGTCGTACATGGCCCATTGCGGGCCCAGGCCGCCCAGGCCCAGGCGCCGGCCGTCCATGTGCGTGGCCAGCAGCATGCGCCATTGCAGGGCCTGCGCCAGCGGCAGCTGGGCGCGGTAGCCGTCGATGGCTTGCAGGGTGATCCACTGGCCCTTGGCCGCTGCGGCGGCGGTGTCCACGCCGGCCGCCTGCAGCACGGTGGCCAGCAGCGGGCCGCGCAGCCGGTGGGGCTGGCCGTCGTATTCGATATGGGGCGTGATCTCCACCGTGGGCAGGCGCTCCAGCGCACCGGCCCCTGTGGTCCAGGCCGAGTCGAAGGCCAGGCCATGGTTTTTCAGCAGCAGATCGGCCACCGGGTCCAGCGGCCCCCGGTTGCCGCGCACGCCGGGGCCGCTGATGGTGAGCACGGCGGCTTCGGTGCTTTTCCCGGGGGCGGCCAGGGCGCTTTCGCACAGGGCCAGGCCGGTGGCTGCGCTGGCGGCCAGCAGGCTGCGGCGTGAAAGCGGGCTCCGGCTTGCGGATGCGGTCATGGGGAACTCCTGGGGGTGCGTGGCGATGTGCCATCGCCGATTTTCCGTGAAGTGCCCATCCTGCGCGACAACGCCGCGCCCGCTGCGGTCAGCAGGCTCAGCAGCGCAATCCCCCCGGCGCCCAGCGCTGGAATGGGCGCCGCAGATGGTGCGGGGGCCGCCGTGACGGTCACGGTGTTGCTGTCCGAGCCGGAGGTATTGCCATCACCGGGCACATAGCGCGCCTGCACCGTGGCCGTGCCCGGTGGCAGCCGGGGCACGCTGCAGCTGGCCTGCCCGCCGGTCACCGGAACGCTGGCGCACAGCACCTGCGTTCCGTTCAAGAAATCCACCGTGCCGCTGGCGCCGGCAGGCAGCGTGACCTGGGCGCTGAAAGTCACGCTCTGGCCATGGCCTGGCGCAGCGGGGGAGGCCGACAGGTGGGCGCTGGTGGCTGCCGGGCCGATCACCACGGTCACGGCTGCGGCTTCGGTGGTGGCGCCGTTGGCATCGGTGGCGGTCAGCGTGAAGCTGTAGCTGCCTGCCGCCTGCGTGGCTGGGGCCGAGAGGGTGCCGGCGGCCTGGCTGAAGCCTGCGGGCAAACCGCTCACGCTGTAGCTGAACGGCCCCACGCCGCCGCTGGGCACGGGTGCCAGAGGCTGGCTGTAGGCCGTGCCGTAGGTGCCGGAAGGCAGGCTTGCCGTGAGGCTGAAGGCCGTGAAGCTGGCCTGTGCGCTCCTGGCTGCGTCGATGGTGACGCTGCAGGTGGACGTGCTGCCGCTGCAGGCATCACCCCAGGTGGCAAAGGCATGGCCAGGGTCGGGGGTGGCGGCCAGGGTCACCAGGGTGGGCGCGCCTTCGAAGTAGCCATAGCCGGCCTGGCACAGGCCGCCTGGGCGGCCGCAGTCCTGTATGGCACCCGTGGCTGCAGGCGGGGAGGCCTGCGCCGATACGCCGCCCGCGCCGCTGGCCAGCACGGTCAATGCTGCCTGGAAGACGTTTGCCTCCACGGCGCCGATGTCGCACCGCGCACCCTGGGGCCTGACCACGCCGCGCTGGTCCGTGCCGGGTGCGGCAGTGCAGGCCACCCCGTCCAGTGCCGGGCTGCCGGTGGTGTTCAACATGGTCTGGGTGGGGCCGCCGTGGCTGGCCAGGGGGCCGAGCTGCGGGTTGCCCGTGGTGAAGGCCAGGGCGCTGATGTCGGCATTGTTCAGGGCCTGCGCCAGGCCCAGCAGATTGTTGCTGCCGCTGGCATCGCTGGTGCCGCCATTGCGCAGGTCCAGCACCACGTCCCTGCCAGCGGGCTGTTTGGTGGCCGGCTCGAACACGCTGTCCTGGACAATGCTGGCCTGCATCTGCAGCGAGGCACCGCTGCGGGTGCAGCTGATGTTGCCACCCGCACTGCAGGCGGCCTGGGAATCGCCCAGGCTATAGATGGCGCCGCCTTGCGCGGCCGGGTTGTCGTCGCCATTGGCCTGCACGGTATTGCCGGCCAGGGTGGAGAAACGGATGGTGAGCACGCCGTTGTAGTTGAAAACGGCGCCACCCAGGCCGGCGCCGCCGCCGCTGCTGTTGCCCAGCCCGCCGTGTGCACCGTTGCCAGCCAGGGTGACCTGGTTCAGCGTCAAGGTGCCTGCGTTGTTGAAAATGGCCCCTCCCATGCCGCCTGCGCCACCGCCAGCGTCGAAGGGGCCGCCCCCACCGTTGCCGGCGCCGAAGCCGCCACCGCTGCCACGACGGCCACCACCACCGCCAAATCCGCCACCGCCGGAGCCGCCGCCGCCACCACCGAAGCCGCCGTTCTTGCCGCTGGCGCTGCCACTGCCACCGCCCAGGCCACCATCGTTCGGGCCGCCAGCGTTCGGCCCTCCCCCCGGGGACAAAGTCCCATCCTCGCCCACGCCGGCACCTGCAAAGGAGTTCAAGGAAAGCCTGCCTCCTTGCCCCCCTTGTGCGTGATTGCGCGTGAGCGTGCTGCGTTCGATGGTGAGCTGGCCCCGATTGAAGATGGCACCGCCCGCACCCAGCGCGCCGCCGCCAAAGCGGCTGGAGCCGCCTGTGGCCTGCCCCCCGGCCAGGGTCAGGCCGCGCAGGACCAGTCCACCCTGCGCATCGATGTCGAACAGCCGGAAGCCGGGTGCGGTACCGAGGCGCTGCACGCTCACGCCCTGGGGCGTCAGGCCATTGGCGGTGGCATCGATGGTGATGTGCTTGCCGCTGATGAAGAAGGCGCTGGGGCCGAACTGCGAGACGTAGCCGGGCCAGCTGGCCAGCGGCAGGCAGGTGGCGCCGGCGGCCTGCCCGGTGTCCAGGCAGTTGGTAAAGCGGGTCAGCGAGATGGTTTGTCCATCCAGGGCCGCGCCGAAGACGATGGTGTCGCCATCGGCGGCATGGTTGATGGCGTCGCGCAGGGTGTCGCAGTTGCGGTCGCCTGCGGCAGGCGAGCATTGCGCACGAGACAGCGGCTCGGTGTCTGCAATCTCGCCGGCGGTGGTGACGGTGAGTGTGGCGGCCTGGGCCGCGGCGCCGACAAGGGCCAGTGCCAACCCGCCCGTCAGGCCCAGGAATGTCCGGCCCCAGGGGCTCGGCGTGGGCATGGGTGGTGCGTCGGCTGCAGCAGACGGGTGGATGATGGACATGGCGGACCCCCTCGGTAGGCACAGCATCTCGGTGATGTGCTGAAGAGGGCAAATCTATGGGGTGTCCGGCTTTCTGTATGTCCCCCGTTCGGGCTACATGGCCGATGAGAGGGGGCGGGGCCGCCATGCCGCCCATGTCACCTATCCGGGCGACATGACAGCGGTCTTGTTCCATGTGAACATGCGGGCCTCGCCACGCACTCCACCTCCATGGACACGCACACAGACCCTTCCTCTGCCGCCGCGACGGGTGGCGCCACACCCATCCGCGTGGCCGTGGTGGAGGACGACGCCGCCTGCCGCCACGCCCTGGTGGGCGTGATCAATGCTGCGAAGGACATGGTCCTGTGCTGGGCGGCAGCCAGCCGCGCGGAGGCCTTGCACCAGCTCGGCCGCTCCGATGGGGCCGGTGCCATGGACGTGATGCTGGTGGACCTGGGCCTGCCCGACGGCAGCGGCCTGGAGGTGATTGCTGCCGTGCGCACCCGCCACCCCGGGGCGGCGGTGATGGTCAGCACCATCTTTGGCGACGAGCAGCATGTGCTGGCCGCCATCGAGGCCGGCGCCATGGGCTATCTGCTCAAGGACCTGGCCGCCGACGCGGTGCTGGAGGAAGTGCGCAGCCTGCACGCGGGCGGCAGCCCCATCAATCCCATGGTGGCGCGCAAGCTGCTGCTGCGCCAGCAGCGGGCCGGGGCGGTGGCCGGGCTGCAGCCGCCTGCCGAGCCCCAGGCCGTCGCGCAGGCGCTGTCCGCGCGCGAGCTGGAGGTGCTGCGCCTGGTGGCGCGCGGCCATACGCTGGACGAGGTGGCGCGCCAGCTGGGCGTGTCGCGCCACACGGTGCGCACCTTCGTGCGGCGCATCTACGGCAAGCTGCAGGTGTCCAGCCGCACGCAGATGATGCATGTGGCCTTGCAGCGCGGCTGGCTGGCCGAGGGGCGGCAATGAGCGCCGCCAGGGTGGGCAGATGACGCAGCCGCTGCTGCAGGGGAGGGTCTTGCTGGTTTCGGCGGGACTGGTGGCGCTGGCGATGCTGCTGGCGGGGGCATTCGGGCTGCGTGGCCCCGTCGCAGGTGAAGCGGTGCAACTGCGCCAGGCGCAGCTGTGGCGGTCGGACAGCCCGCACTGGGCGCCGCCTGCGGCGCTTGCGTCGGCCGACGACGCGGTGCTGGATGCATCGACGCCGTGGAGCGATGTGGACCTGCCCTATGGGGGCGACAGGGCCGTGTCGGGCAGCGGCGACCTGGCAGCGGCGCCGCCCGAGGTGCGCTGGTTCCGCGCCGTGGTGCCGCCTGAAGCCCTGGTGCCTACGCCGCAGGGCACGCGCCTGTATATCC
Source organism: Delftia sp. CH05 (assembly GCF_009827015.1). Classification (NCBI taxonomy): domain Bacteria; kingdom Pseudomonadati; phylum Pseudomonadota; class Betaproteobacteria; order Burkholderiales; family Comamonadaceae; genus Delftia; species Delftia sp. CH05. The sequence continues at coordinate 49,781 of NZ_WUMG01000034.1, forward strand.
CGCGCTGGCAGACGGTGGGCACGGTGGCGGTGTATGTGGATGGGAAGCTGGCCTGGCAGACGCGCGGCAGCCGGGTGTGGAACAGTTTCAACCGGCCGGTGTGGCTGGACCTGGGCGGGCTGGCGCAGCCGGGCAGGCCGCTGCAGGTGCATGTGCGCATGGCCAGCCAGCAGGGCGTGGGCGGGGCGCTGTCCAGCCTGTGGGCGGGGCCGGCCGAGTCGCTGCGCCTGTCCTGGCGGCTGCGCAGCCTGCTCCAGGCCGATCTGGTGGTCTACACGGCGGGTTCCTACCTGGTGCTGGGCCTGTTCGCGCTGGCGCTGTGGACGCTGCAGCGGCGGCGCGGGGATGTGGTGTTCCTGCTGTTCTTCCTGATGTCGCTGTGCCAGTTGCTGGGCTCGCTGCAGTTCATGGTGGACGGCGAGGGGCTGGCCCTGTCGGACGGCTGGTTCTCCTGGCTGACGCTGGCCGGCCTCATGGGCGCCACGGTGGCGGCCTTCCATTTCCTGTGCCTGATGCAGCGCAGGCGCCGGCCCTGGCTGGGCCGGGTGCTGCAGGGCTATGTGGGCACGGTGCTGCTGGTGGCGGTGCCGCTGTGGGGCCCGGCGCACGAGACCATCCTGCCGCTGCTGCGGCTGCTGATGGTGCCGCCGGAGATCCTGGTGCTGTGCATGGCCGTGGCGGGCGCCTGGCGCATGCGCGATGGCGGCAGCACCATGCTGGCGGTGTGGATGCTGCTGTCGTTTCCCATCGGCTTCCATGACCTGGCGCTGCAAAGCTACCTGATCAGCATGGAGAGCATCTACCTGACGCCCTATGTGTACCTGGGGCTGTTCACGCTGTTCCTGCTGGTGGCCTACCGGCGCTACAACGGCGCGCTGGCCGTGGCAGAGAATGCCAACCTGCATCTGGCGGAACGGCTCAAGGCCCAGGAGGCGGAGCTGGCCCAGGCCCATGAGCGCCTGCTGGCCGTGGAGCGCGAGCAGACGCTGATGCAAGAGCGCCAGCGCCTGATGCGCGAGATGCACGACGGCGTGGGCTCCTCGCTGATGAGCGCGCTGCGCGTGGTGGAGTTCAACCAGGCCGGCACGGTGGACCTGGTGCAGCTGCTGCAGGAGTGCATCGATGACCTGAAGCTGTCCATCGACTCGCTGGAGCCGCTGGACTGCGATCTGCTGGCGCTGCTGGCCGGGCTGCGCTACCGGCTGGGGCCGCGCCTGGAGGGGGCGGGGCTGCGGCTGCACTGGGAGGTGAGCGACCTGCCCGCGCTGCCCTGGCTGGACGCGCAGGCCGCCCTGCATGTGCTGCGCATCCTGCAGGAGGTGCTGACCAACATCATCAAGCACAGCGGCGCGCGCGAGATCACGGTGCGCACGGCCCAGGCCCCGCTGGACGGCCGGGCCGGCGTGCAGGTGCTGGTGGAGGACGACGGCCACCCCTTCGACCGCGCCCAGGCACCCACCGAGGGCCGCAAGGGACTGGTGAACATGCGCACGCGCGCGCTGGCGCTGCAGGCGCGGCTGGACTGGGCGCCGCTGGCCGGCGGCAATCGCTTCACGCTGTGGATGCCGCTGGAGCGGGCGGGGCCCTAGCCCTGCGCCGTGCGCGCCATGTAGCGCTTGCGCCAGAAGAACATGGTCAGGCCCACGGCAATCGCCATCATCGAGCCCATGGCCCACCAGAAGCCGTCCTGCTTGTGCACCAGGGGGATGAACTCGAAGTTCATGCCGAAGATGCCGGCAATCAGGTTCAGCGGCAGGAACACGGCCGTCAGCGCGGTGAGCGTGCGCATGATGTCGTTGGTGCGGTTGCTCTGCACCGAAAAATGCATCTGCACCACGGTCTCGGTGCTTTGCTCCAGCCGCCGCACATGGTGGACCACGCGCTCTATGTGTTCCAGCACGTCGCGGCTGCGCACCTTGAGCAGGTCCAGCTCGCGCAGCGCCGCCGCGCCCTCGGGAGGCGCCCAGGTCTCCAGCGCGTCCGTCCAGTCCTGCACGGCAGCGCGCTGGTCTTCGCAGACTTCGTCCAGCTCATGCAGGGCCAGCCGTGCGTCCAGCAGCGCCCCCCAGTTGGCAAAGCGCGTGCGCGGGCGCAGCAGCTCGGTCTGCCAGTGGTCCAGCTGGCGCGACAGTTCGCGGCGCAGGTCCAGGAAGCCGTCCACGATGAGGTTGACCACGCGCAGCATGAGGTCGGCCGGGCTGGCCGGCAGCCGCGTGCCGGATGTGGGGTTCAGCCGTCCCTCGCGCAGATCGCTGGGCATGGCGGCCAGCAGCCGCGCGGCATAGGCGTCGCGCACGGTGCAGTCGTCGGGGTGCACGGACAGCAGCACCTGGTCGAACATGGCAAAGCCCACGGGGCTGGTGTCGATGTTGCGCAGCACGGGCGGGCCTGTGCGGCGCACGGGAGGCGAGGGGGGCGCCGCCTGCGCCGCAGGCGAAGAGGCCGTGCCGGCCTGCGCGGCGGCACGCGCCTGCCCGCTGGCCAGGCGGCGAAAGACCAGCAGGTCGTACTGCGAGGTGTAGTCGTAGCGCGATGGCAGCTGGGCGTTGAGCAGGTCCGAGACATGCAGGTCCACCAGCTGCTGGCCCGACAGCAGCTGCAGCGTGCGCTGCACCTCGGCCAGCCGCTCCTGCAAGGTGGCGCGGGTGCAGGAGATCCACAGGAAGCCCTGCGCGGGCGCCTGCCCGGGCAGGTCGGCCAGTTCGGTGGCGCCGCCCGGCTGCAGGTGGAAGATGCGCATGCTCCTGGCGTTCCCGGCTGGGGGAGCGGCTCCCGTGCCCGTGGGCGGCGTCACCGGCGGCATGCGTTCAGCCGCGCAGCTTGCGCGCGGCGTCGATGGCGAAGTAGGTCAGGATGCCGTCGGCACCCGCGCGCTTGAAGGCCAGCAGCGATTCCATCATCACCTGGTCATGGTCCAGCCAGCCGTTGGCGGCGGCGGCCTTGAGCATGGCGTACTCGCCGCTGACCTGGTAGGCGAAGGTGGGCACGCCGAACTCGTCCTTGACGCGGCGCACCACGTCCAGGTACGGCATGCCGGGCTTGACCATGACCATGTCCGCACCCTCGGCCAGGTCCTGGGCGACTTCGCGCAGGGCCTCGTCGGTGTTGGCGGGGTCCATCTGGTAGACGTTCTTGTCGGCCTTGCCCAGCGCGCCGCGCGTGCCCACGGCATCGCGGAACGGGCCGTAGAAGGCGCTGGCGTACTTGGCGCTGTAGGCCATGATGCGGGTGTGGATGTGGCCGTGGGCCTCCAGCGCCTCGCGGATGGCGCCGATGCGGCCGTCCATCATGTCGCTGGGCGCCACCATGTCCACGCCGGCCTCGGCATGGGTGAGGGCCTGGCCCACCAGGACCTGCACGGTCTCGTCATTGATGATGTAGCCGGACTCGTCGAGGATGCCGTCCTGGCCGTGGCTGGTGTAGGGGTCCAGGGCCACGTCGGTCATCACGCCCAGTTGCGGGAACTCCTTCTTGAGCGCCCGCACCACGCGCGGGATCAGGCCGTCGGGGTTGAGCGCCTCCTTGCCGTCGGGCGTCTTCAGCGAGGTCTCGATGGCGGGGAACAGCGCCAGGAACGGGATCTCCAGCTGCACGCACTGCTCTGCCACGGGCAGCAGCAGGTCCAGGCTCAGGCGGTCCACGCCGGGCATGGAGGGCACGGCCTCACGCTGGTTCGTGCCTTCGTGCACGAACACGGGGTAGATGAAGTCATGGGCCGTGAGCACGTTCTCGCGCACCAGATTGCGCGTGAAGGCGTCGCGGCGCAGGCGGCGGGGGCGGTTGAGCGGGAAGGGGGTGGGGCTGGACAGATGCATGCCGAAAATTGTGCCCCATTCCCGCCGCAGGCCCCGCAACCCCGGCGACGACGCCGGCACGCGGGACTCGGCTTTTGCGCCTGCGCAGCCTGGCGCACCCCTGTACGCACGTACACTGCCCGCATGCTGTGGGTCAAAGCCTTTCATATCGTTTTCGTGGCAAGCTGGTTCGCGGGCCTGTTCTATCTGCCTCGCATCTTCGTCAATGTGGCCATGGTCACGCCCGGCTCGGTGGCCGAGCGCGAGCGCCTGCTGCTCATGGCACGCAAGCTGCTGCGCTTCACCACGCTGCTGGCCGTGCCCGCATTGGGCCTGGGCCTGTGGCTGTACCTGGGCTACGGCATCGGCAAGGGGCCGGGCAACGGCTGGATGCATGCCAAACTGGCCGGCGTGCTGCTGGTCATCGGCTACCACCATGCCTGCGGGCGCCTGCTGCGCAAGCTGATCGACAACCGGGACCAGCACAGCCACCGCTGGTTCCGCTTCTTCAACGAGGTGCCGGTGCTGCTGCTGGCGGCCATCGTCATCCTGGTGGTCGTCAAACCTTTCTGAGAAACCGTTCCAACGAAGAGGGAGGCAGGGCGTGGTGCAAAAGACTTCGGCCTGGCCGCTGGCACTGGTCTATGCGGTGCTCATCGTTTTCGCCAGCCTGTTTCCCTTCGATGGCTGGCGTGCCCAGGGCATTGATCCGCTGGTCTTCCTGACGGCAAAGATCCCGCCGCCGTACTGGACCTGGTTCGACGTCAATACCAATATCGTCGGCTACGCGCCGCTGGGCTTTTTCCTGGCGCTGGCCCTGGTGCGCAGCGGCAGCCCGCGCGCGGCCGTGCCGCTGGCGGCGCTGGCAGGCACCCTGCTGTCGCTGTCCATGGAGTTCCTGCAGATCTACCTGCCGCGGCGCGTTCCCTCCAATCTGGATCTGGTGCTCAATGCGGGCGGCACCTTGTTGGGCGCGCTGGTGGCGCTGCTGCTGGAGCGCCTGGGCGCCCTGGCGCGCTGGAGCGCCTTTCGCACCCATTGGCTGGGCGAGGATGGCGGCGGCGCCATGGTGCTGCTGGCGCTGTGGCCCTGGGCGCTGCTCTTTCCCGCCGCCGTGCCCTTTGGCCTGGGCCAGGTGCTGGAGCGGCTGGAGCAGGGGCTGCTGGACCTGCTCGAAGGCACGCCCTTTCTCATGTGGCTTCCTCTGCGCGAGTCGGCCCTGACGCCGCTGTCGCCCGTGACCGAGATGCTGTGCGTGATGCTGGGCCTGTGGGTGCCCTGCCTGCTGGCCTATTGCGTGATGCGCCACATGGGCCGGCGCGCCGTGCTGGCGGGCTCGGCCATCGTGATCGGCATCGCGGTCTCGGCGATGTCGGCCGCGCTGAGCTGGGGGCCTGCCCATGCCTGGGAGTGGGTGGACCTGCCGGTGCGCATGGGCGTATGGGGCGGCGTGGGCCTGGCCATGGTGGCCCTGCCGCTGCCGCGCCGCGCCTGTGCAGCCCTGCTGATGCTGGTGCTGGTGCTGCAACTGAGCATCCTGAACCAGGCGCCCACCAGTGCCTATTTCTCCGAGACGCTGCAGGCCTGGGAGCAGGGGCGTTTCATCCGCTTCTACGGGCTGGGGCAGTGGCTGGGCTGGCTGTGGCCCTATGCCACCCTGGTCTACGTGCTGCTCAGGGTGGCGCGCCGCGATGCAGGGCCGCTGCCGCCTGCACCTTCAGCGCCCCCGGCGCCTTCGGGGCAGCAGACGCAGGCCTAGAATCCGCTGCATGAGCGAAAACCCACGTCCCGGGGCCGAAGGCGGCCAGCAAGGCGCAGGCAACTACTATGCGCGCCACATCTTCTTTTGCCTCAACGAGAGGCCTGGCGGCGAGGACTGCTGTGCGCTGCACGGCGCCAAGGCAGGCTTCGACCACTGCAAGAAGCAGGTCAAGCAGCTGGGCCTGGCCGGCAAGGGCCAGGTGCGCGTGAACAAGGCCGGCTGCCTGGACCGCTGCGCGGGCGGGCCCGTGGCCGTGGTCTACCCCGAAGGCACCTGGTACACCTTCGTGGACGAGACCGATATCGACGAGATCGTCGAGTCCCATCTCAAGAACGGCCAGCCCGTGGAGCGCCTGCTGCTGCCGCCCGACGTGGGCCGCTGAGCACCGGCTGGAACTTTGGGCCTTTCCGGGCATCAGTGCTTTGTCAGCTTGGACTGGCTGCTACTACTAGGATAGCGATTGTGAATGCGCAGACCGAACGTTTGACCCTGACCGGCCTTGCCGGGGCCGTGGAGGCCCTGCGCGACGCGCCGGCCGCCGATGCGACTGCGCGCGGCGTGGCCATCATCGCCCACCCCCATCCGCTGTTTGGCGGCACCATGGACAACAAGGTGGTGCAGACCCTGGCGCGGGCCTTCGTGCAGTGCGGCTACACGGCCGTACGCTTCAACTTCCGTGGCGTGGGTGCCAGTGCCGGCGAGCACGACGCAGGCATCGGCGAGGCCGAGGACATGCTGTCCGTGGTCCGCCAGGTCGCTCCCGAAGGGCCGATCGCGCTGGCGGGCTTTTCCTTCGGCGCCTTCGTCACCAGCCATGTGCTGGCGGGCCTGTGGAATGAAGGCCGGGTGGAAAAGGCTGTGCTGGTGGGCACGGCGGCCAGCCGTTTCTCGGTGGCCCCCGTGCCGCCCGAAGCCCATGACCGGACATTGGTGGTGCACGGCGAGGCCGATGACACGGTGCCGCTGTCGGCCGTCATGGACTGGGCGCGCCCGCAGATACTGCCTGTTACCGTCGTGCCCGGGGGCGGTCATTTCTTTCACGGACAATTGCCGCTGCTCAAGAGTCTCGTGGTCCGCCATTTGCGCTCACTTCCCTAGCGGCCCGCGCCGCTGCTCAATAGGCCCGCCCCAGCCGGCGGGCATCTTCCGCCTTTCCTGCTTTACCTGCCCTTTAGCGAGAGTTTTCCTCATGAAGCCCATTTCCTCCACGCTGCGAGTCCTGGCACTGGCAGCGGCCATGGCGCCGGCCCTGGCGCTGGCGCAGATCACCCCGCCCCAGCCGCCCGAGATCGCGGCGCGCAACTATCTGCTGGTCGATGTCACCGCCAACCAGGTGCTGGGTGCCAAGGACATCGATGCGCCCATCGAGCAGGCCTCGCTGACCAAGCTCATGACCGGCTACCTGGTCTTCGACGCACTGCGCGCCAAGAAGATCACGCTGGAGCAGCGCCTGCCCGTCAGCGAGCGCGCCTGGAAGATGCCGGGCTCGCGCATGTTCATCGACCCCAAGATGCAGGTGCCTGTCGATGACCTGATCAAGGGCATGATCGTGCAATCCGGCAACGACGCCACCATGGCCCTGGCCGAAGGCGTGGGCGGCTCGGCCGAGAACTTCGTGCGGCTCATGAACGAGCAGGCCAAGGCGCTGGGCATGAAGAACACCAGCTACAAGAACCCCGAAGGCCTGACCGAGCCCGGCCACCTGACCACGGCGCGCGACCTGTCCATCCTCGCGCAGCGCCTGATGCAGGACTTCCCCGAGTACATGCACTACTACTCGACCAAGAAGTACTTCTACCCGGGCACGCCGGCCTCCAACGGCACCAACCGCAACTCGCTGCTGTTCCGCGACCCGACCGTGGACGGCCTCAAGACCGGCCACACCGCTGCGGCCGGCTACTGCCTGGTGGCCACGGCCAAGCGCGATCTGCCCAACGTGGGCAGCCGCCGCCTGATCTCCATCGTGCTGGGCGCCGCCAGCGAGAACGCGCGCGCCAATGAAAGCCAGAAGCTGCTGAACTGGGGCTATGCGGCCTTCGACTCGGTCAAGCTGTTCGATGCCGAGCAGGCCGTGGCCACGCCCGAGGTCTGGAAGGGCAAGGCGGGCACCGTCAAGATCGGCCGCACCACGCCCATCGTGGTCACCGTGCCGGCCGGCAGTGGCGGCAAGCTGAGCACCGAAGTCGTGCGCCAGGACCCGCTGATCGCTCCGTTCACCAAGGGCCAGGCCATGGGCACGCTCAAGGTCAAGCTGGGGGCCGACACCGTGGCCGAAGTGCCGCTGGTGGCGCTTGAAGGCGTGGAGCAGGCTGGCTTCTTCGGCCGTGCCTGGGATGCGATCCGCCTCTGGATCAAGTAAGCCCCGCGCCTGTCGCGCAGGCCCTCGCGTACCGGCTTGAAGGGGGTGCAGTTGTGCGATCTCCTGCAAGCTGGTACAGTCGAGGGCTTTTCGGAATTTCCGAAGGGATTCACGTTTTCGCTTTTCGCAAGCAATTCACGTTTAGGGACGTTTATTAATGCCAACCATTAACCAACTCGTGCGTCAGGGCCGCACGGTCGAAGTTGTCAAATCCAAGAGCCCTGCTATGGAAAACTGCCCTCAGCGCCGCGGCGTGTGCACCCGTGTGTACACCACGACGCCCAAGAAGCCTAACTCCGCTCTGCGTAAGGTTGCCAAGGTGCGCCTGACCAACGGCTTCGAGGTCATCTCCTACATCGGTGGTGAAGGCCACAACCTGCAAGAGCACAGCGTTGTGCTGGTGCGCGGCGGCCGTGTGAAGGACTTGCCCGGTGTGCGTTACCACATCGTGCGTGGCTCCCTTGACCTGCAAGGCGTCAAGGACCGCAAGCAAGCCCGTTCCAAGTACGGCGCGAAGAAGCCCAAGGCCAAGTAAGCCCTGCGTTTTTTCGAAGAAGGTGCTGTATCCCGCGTGGCGCGAGATCCAGCGTAGTGACCCCAAACGCAAGTGTTTTGCGCGGGTCGAGTAAGTGGGAGTCCTGTTGGCTCTCGCGGTGTCTGAAAAGACGCCAACTGAAGCAAGATAGAGGTAAAAAATGCCACGTCGTCGCGAAGTCCCCAAACGTGAAATCCTGCCGGATCCCAAGTTCGGCAATGTCGAGCTGTCCAAGTTCATGAACGTGATCATGGAAGGCGGCAAGAAGGCGGTCGCAGAACGCATCATCTACGGTGCCCTGGACCTGATTCAAAAGAAGCACCCTGACAAAGACCCGCTGGAAGCCTTCATCGTTGCCATCAACAACGTGAAGCCCATGGTCGAAGTGAAGTCCCGCCGCGTCGGCGGTGCCAACTACCAGGTGCCCGTCGAAGTGCGTCCCGTGCGTCGCCTGGCCCTGTCCATGCGTTGGCTGAAGGAAGCTGCACGCAAGCGCGGCGAGAAGTCCATGGCCCAGCGCCTGGCCAACGAGCTGCTCGAGGCCACCGAAGGCCGTGGCGGCGCCATGAAGCGCCGTGACGAAGTGCACCGCATGGCCGAAGCCAACAAGGCGTTCAGCCACTTCCGCTTCTAAGAGCGCTTCGCTCCTGATCAGACGGGCCGCATGCATTTTTGCCTGCGGCCTTGTCTCGATTAGGAGCATCCCCAGATAAGACTGCTGTCCGTCTGCACCATGAGGCTGGAACGGGCAGAGACTCCCTCCATACGATCAATCAAGGATCCATCATGGCTCGCAAGACCCCCATCGAGCGCTACCGCAATATCGGTATCTCCGCCCACATCGACGCCGGCAAAACCACCACCACCGAACGTATCCTGTTCTACACCGGTGTGACCCACAAGCTGGGCGAAGTGCACGACGGCGCTGCTACGACCGACTGGATGGAGCAAGAGCAAGAGCGCGGCATCACCATCACTTCCGCTGCAGTGACCTGCTTCTGGAAGGGCATGGACCTGTCCTACCCCGAGCACCGTTTCAACATCATCGACACCCCCGGCCACGTGGACTTCACCATTGAGGTGGAGCGTTCCATGCGCGTGCTGGACGGCGCCTGCATGGTGTACTGCGCCGTGGGCGGCGTGCAGCCCCAGTCGGAAACCGTGTGGCGTCAGGCCAACAAGTACAAGGTGCCTCGTCTGGCCTTCGTGAACAAGATGGACCGTACCGGCGCCAACTTCTTCAAGGTCGTCGAGCAGATGAAGCTGCGCCTGAAGGCCAACCCCGTGCCCGTCGTGATCCCGATCGGTGCCGAAGAAAACTTCAAGGGCGTGGTCGACCTCGTCAAGATGAAGGCCATCATCTGGGACGAAGCCTCGCAAGGCATGAAGTTCGAATACCACGAAATCCCCGCCGAGCTGGTGGAGACCGCCAACAAGTGGCGTGAAAACCTCGTGGAAGCGGCTGCCGAAGCCAGCGAAGACCTGATGAACAAGTACCTGGAAGAAGGTACTCTGTCCGAAGAAGACGTGAAGGCCGGCCTGCGCGCTCGTACGCTGGCTACCGAAATCCAGCCCATGCTGTGCGGTACCGCCTTCAAGAACAAGGGTGTGCAGCGCATGCTGGACGCCGTGATCGACTACCTGCCGGCGCCTGTGGACATCCCTGACGTCACCGGTACCGATCCCGAAAACGAAGAAACCAAGCTCAGCCGCAAGGCAGACGACGGCGAAAAGTTCTCGGCCCTGGCCTTCAAGCTGATGACCGACCCGTTCGTCGGCCAACTGACCTTCGTGCGCGTGTACTCGGGCGTCCTGACCAAGGGCGACACCGTGTTCAACTCGGTCAAGGGCAAGAAGGAGCGTATCGGCCGTATCGTGCAGATGATGGCCAACGAGCGCGTGGAAGTCGAAGAAATCCGCGCCGGCGACATCGCTGCCTGCGTGGGCCTGAAGGACGTGACCACCGGCGAAACGCTGTGCGCCGTCGAAGCTCCCATCGTGCTGGAGCGCATGGTCTTCCCCGAGCCCGTGATTGCACAGGCCGTGGAGCCCAAGTCCAAGGCCGACCAGGAAAAGATGGGCATCGCCCTGTCGCGCCTGGCTGCTGAAGATCCGTCCTTCCGCGTGCGCACCGATGAAGAATCGGGCCAGACCATCATCGCCGGCATGGGCGAGCTGCACCTGGAAATCATCGTTGACCGCATGAAGCGCGAATTCAACGTGGAAGCCAACGTGGGCAAGCCCCAGGTGGCCTACCGCGAAACCATTCGCCAGAAGGTTACCGATGTGGACGGCAAGTTCGTTCGCCAGTCCGGCGGCAAGGGCCAGTACGGCCACGTCGTGCTGACCCTGGAACCCCAGGAAGCCGGCAAGGGCTTCGAGTTCGTCGACGAAATCAAGGGCGGTGTGGTTCCTCGCGAATACATCCCTGCGGTCGAGAAGGGCGTGATCGAGGCGCTGACTTCCGGCGTGCTGGCCGGCTACCCCGTGGTGGACGTCAAGGTGCGCCTGACCTTCGGTTCGTACCACGATGTGGACTCGAACGAAATGGCCTTCAAGATGGCTGCCATCTTCGGCTTCAAGGAAGGCGCCAAGAAGGCCAGCCCCGTCATCCTCGAGCCCATGATGGCCGTGGAAGTCGAGACGCCTGAAGACTACGCCGGCACCGTGATGGGCGACCTGTCCTCGCGTCGCGGCATGGTCCAGGGCATGGACGACATGGCCGGCGGTGGCAAGTCCATCAAGGCCGAAGTGCCGCTGTCGGAAATGTTCGGCTACGCCACTTCGCTGCGTTCGCAGACGCAAGGCCGCGCTACGTACACGATGGAGTTCAAGCACTACGCCGAAGCTCCCCGCAACGTGGCCGAAGCCATCGTGGCTGCTCGCGCCAAGTAAGGCTTTTTGTATAATCGAAGGCTTTTGAGTCGCAGGCCCTGAAAAGGGACTGCGATTTTTGCCGGTCTGCGATCCCATGCCGTCCTGTCACCTGTGCGGGGCGACCAAGCAATGGGATGCAGACCTTAAACATCACACAGGTTTTGCTCTTTCGGAGAAATCATGGCAAAGGAAAAATTCGAGCGGACCAAGCCCCACGTCAACGTGGGCACCATCGGTCACGTGGACCACGGCAAGACGACCCTGACGGCTGCTATCGCCACCGTTCTGTCCAAGAAGTTCGGCGGCGAAGCCAAGGCTTACGACCAGATCGACGCAGCACCTGAAGAAAAGGCCCGCGGCATCACGATCAACACCGCCCACGTCGAGTACGAAACGGCCAACCGCCACTACGCTCACGTTGACTGCCCCGGCCACGCCGACTACGTCAAGAACATGATCACCGGCGCTGCTCAGATGGACGGCGCTATCCTGGTGTGCTCGGCCGCTGACGGCCCGATGCCCCAGACCCGCGAGCACATCCTGCTGGCTCGTCAGGTGGGCGTGCCCTACAT